>DATIYR010000127.1:0-12322 GCA_035517535.1 Terriglobales bacterium | reverse complement strand
CCGTATCGCGAGAACTACCGCCCGGTGCTGTTTTCGAAAGATTATGTGCGCTACTTGCCGGGATGGTATGCGCAGAAGCATCCGGATGAGGATTTTGCGGAGACGTTTGCGGTGTGGATGACGCCGCGCTCGGGATGGCGGAAAAAGTATCGCGGATGGGGTGCGATGGCGAAGTTGCGGTACATGGACCGCATCGCGCGCGAGTTGGGGAGTGCCGATCCGCTGCGCAAACGGGGCGAGCCGGACATTACGACGGCTGAAATGGAAATGACGGTAGGGGAGTTTTATCGCAACTCGAGCGATCAAATTCCGCTTGTGGAAGTGACACAGGACGGCGATCTGGCAGCCGTGTTTTCAGCGTCTAAGAAAGGTAAGGATGTGTTGCCGGCGGCGGAGTTTCTGCGCCTGCACCGGAAGACGATCGTCGACCATATCGCGCGATGGACGGCGATGCAGCGGCCGATGGTGAAGAGATTTATGGAAGCGCTCGAGAAGCGCAGCACGGAATTAGGTCTGATGGTGAACCGCAGGAAAGAGGCGGAACACTTGTCCGAGATTACTGTATTTGCAACCACGCTGGTGATGACTCATCTGGCGCGGTCGAAGGCGTTTCAGGCGTGATTGCGGAGGACATCGAGTGAGATTTCCCACCTTACGAAAACCGCGTAAGGTGGGCCACCCGAGGTGAGTTTTTAACTGAATGACGGATCTATTAAAAGTCGCGGTGCTTTATGATGCCTGGGGCGAGGAGGAAAGCTCTGAGCCGGAGCCCACGCGCAACGGACGCAAGCGCAAAGAAAAAGAAGACCGGGAAGAAATTTTCGATGCACTGCAGAAGCTCGGGCATGAGCCTTCTTATTATGTTCTCGATGGCAGGCCGCAATCGCTATATGGTCTGGGGAAGTGCGGCGCGGATTTGATTTTCAATCTGATTGAATCGTACGCCGGTGATGACACGAAGGAGATGAATGTCGCCGCGTACATGGACCTGCTCGCAATGCCCTACACCGGCGCTGGTCCTCACGCACATTTTCTGGCGCAAGATAAAGCCACGGCGAAGAAGATGTTTGCATTTCACGGGATTCGCACTCCATTTTTTGCGACGGCATATCGCGGCAACATCGACCACGCGCACGACGTGAAATTCCCGCTAATTGTGAAGCCACAGCTGGAAGACGGCTCGATTGGGATCGACGCCGAGGCGGTGGTGACCGGGGTGAAGGAATTGATGGAGCGCGTGGAATACGTGCAGAATGAGTTCGACTCGCCGGCGCTGATTGAAGAGTACATCGAAGGACGCGAAATTTACGCGGCGATTCTCGGCAGTTACGAAAGTACGGAAGTCTTGCCGCTAGTCGAACTCGATCTTTCGAAGCTGCCGAACGGAACGCCGAAAATCGCCAGCCGTGATGTGAAATTTGAAACTAATTCAAGAGCGTACAAGCTCACCAAGTCGAAAATTGCGGAAGATTTGGATGAGGCGACGGTGCAGAAACTTTCGGACACAGCCCTCGCGGCGTATCGTGCAGTGAAATTGCGAGACTACGGACGCATCGATATGCGTCTCACACGTGAAGGCGAAGTTTACGTGATTGAAGCAAACCCGAATCCTTGGCTTTCGAGCAAGCATGAATTCGCCATGGCAGCGAAAAAATCAGGGCGCTCGTACACGCAGCTGATCGGGGATATTGTGCAAATGGCGCTCGAGCGAAACCGGCGGACGACGGCGCCGGGAGTTTAAGTCTCCTTCGACCTCCTGGATCGAAATCCTAAAATTCTTCTTTCCGGAACGGCGGTTTCAATGCGGTTGCGTCCGCCACGCTTGGCGCGATAGAGAGCTTGATCCGCCTGCGTGATGATCTGCTCTGAGTTCATCTTCGGCTGCGACTCTCCAATTCCGATGCTCACGGTCACGGACAACGAGACTGGCCCGGTATGGGTTTTGTGCGGCGCCGGGCGCTTCTTTTTTTCTTTTTCTGATCGTCGCTGAGGCGTATCTGGTGGGCGCGGAGCTTTTCGCCGTTCTTCTCCGCTGCGTACACGAAAGGTAGAGCTCTCGATCTGCAGCCGCAAAAGTTCCAGGTAATCGACAATGCCGCTTCCTGATTGCCCTGGAAACAAGATGGTGAATTCCTCGCCGCCGACGCGAAACGCTTCGCCACCGCCGCCCACCCGGGCAAGCTTCGAAGCAACCATGCGGAGTACCTCGTCGCCCACATCGTGACCGTAGATATCGTTGATGCTCTTGAAGTGATCGATGTCTACTGCCGCGACAGCGTATGGCGGCTTTAGTCGAAGCAGGGCGTCATTGAAGGCCCGCCGCGAACTCAGACCGGTGAGTTCATCGCGGTAGGCAAGCGAGTAGGAATTTTCGATGATCGAACTGGCGAGGACCAGCGCGGCCACTCCGAAGTATGCGCTGCCAATTTTACCGATGCCGCCGGAGTTCAGCGCTAGCCAGGTGGCGATGAGGGACCAGAACATCCCAATGATGGTTGGCTTTTGGAAACGCAAAATTCGGACAAGCAGAAAAATGACCGCGACGATGAAGGCCAGCAGCGCCGGTTGCGGAAGCCGGGAGTGAACGGAATTGAGTCGGAAAAAGGAAAAATGAAGCAACGCCGGAGCCGGCTGCTCGGGGCGAGCGATGACTGCAACGAAAACCGATTCGAAGAACATCAGTACCAAGAACCAGAACAGACTCCGGCCTTCCGAGCTGCGTTCGGGGAAGAAGCTGAGAAGAATGAAGTTCAGGGGAACGAGAAGAGCGATAGCCTCAAATGCGACTCGGCCTGACCCGGATGGCGCAATTCTGCCCTGGGCGAAGAATTCCATAGCGCGGTGCGCGATCAGCAGGACAACTGTTGAAAGCAGAATACGAGTGGAATGAAATCTCCATGCCAGAAGAACTGCCGCCAGGAAAACGGCGTAATAAAAGAACTCCACGCCGTAGAGCGACGGATTGATCCATCCCTGGTTGAGGAGAAGAGCCGCGCCGAGCAGAATGGCGCCGCCAGGGAGAAGAAATGACTGCAAGAATCTTTTGTTCCAAACCTGCATTGCCGTTCTCTTATCCTCAGACGGGGTTGAATGAAATGACGAGTGACAGCGATGGTTCGTTTTAATAAAGAAGTGCACCAATGGAACAGTTTGTTGGCTGGAGAAGAGGCTGAGTCGCAATGCGCCCTCCGTGCCTTGCCTCACAGGCGAACGCGACTTTAAAAATGAAGCGGATTTAATTACCGCTATGCGCGTTTTGATTGCCGAAGACGACCCCGCACTGGCAACTTTTGTGAGAAAAGGCCTCGAAGCCGAACACTATGCCGTCGACGTAACTCACGATGGCGAGCAGGCCAAAGCCATGGCCACTGAATTCGACTACGACCTCTTTATGCTTGATTTAAACCTTCCGCGGGTGGATGGCATAACTATCCTGCGGCATCTGCGGCCGCGCAAGCCGAGCATGCCGATTCTCGTCCTGACCAGCAGAAACCGAATCGAAGACCGCGTGCAATGCCTCGACCTTGGGGCCGATGACTACATGGGGAAGCCGTTCGCATTTGCAGAGCTATCGGCGAGAATTCGTGCACTTTTGCGCCGGAGTCATCTGCCCGCAGCCTCGGTGCTGAGTGTCGCCGATTTAAAACTTGACCGGGTGGAACGCAAGGTTGAGCGTGCAGGCAAACGAATCGAGCTGACGTCAAAGGAGTTCGCCCTGCTTGAATACTTCATGTTGAACGCCGGGCGGCGGGTGTCGCGCACGATGATCATCGAGCATGTGTGGAACCTCTCGTTCGATACCGGGACCAATGTGATTGATGTCTACGTCAACTATTTGCGCCGCAAAGTTGACGACGGCTTTACCATGCGCCTGATCCATACCATCCGCGGCGTCGGATACGAATTGAGCGCGAAGGAAAGCCGGATTCCGGCAGCGGCAGAAATTTCCCAGATTCATACATAGCCTCGAATTTGGGAAAGAGTTGCCTGCTCAAGAAATTCTTAATTCTCTTCTAATCGCGTTCTTAACTTCTGCCGATTAAATCAGGAACATGACAGCGGCAGCGGTAGCAGTCCCGAACGGCGGGGTTCTGGTCGCCAGCGCGAATGCCCAGCTCAGGGAGCGCTTGCTCAGCAAACTCGGCCCGCGCAGCGGGCCAGTTCACATTGCTTCCGGCGGCGCCGAGGCGTTTGCGAAGCTCGACCACGGCCAATGGCAGATGCTGATCCTTGACCGGCAGCTGCCAGACCTGAACGCCGAGGAATTGGTCGACCTCACGAACCGGCTCTACCCGGGAGTGCAGGTCCTGGTAGTCGATTCCTCGAGCGACGACATGAAGGGTGCCGCAGGCTGGCGGTCAAGCAGAGAAGGTCAGGCTGGCAGCGTCAACTCCCAACCCACTCAGCTGCGGTATTTAGAGCACGAGACCGGGGTTTCACCGAAGCGTGATGAATCTCTTCCGGGAATGATCGGCGAGGCCGAGCCAATGCGGGATGTGTACCGCATGGTGCGACTGGTGGCGCGACGAAACACGACTGTGCTCGTCACCGGGCCGAGCGGCAGTGGAAAGGAGCTGGTGGCTCGCGCGATCCACCGCCTGAGTGCGCGGGCGACCAGCAGCTTCTCGGTGCTCAATTGTGCCGCGATTCCGGAGACGCTTATCGAATCGGAGCTGTTCGGTTATGCGCGCGGGGCGTTCACGGGCGCGGCCCAAACCTACGCGGGAAGAATTCTTGCAGCCCAGGGTGGAACGCTTTTTTTGGATGAAATCGGCGAGCTGCCGCTCAATGCGCAGTCGAAGCTGCTGCGTTTTCTCGAGCACAAGGAAGTCCAGCGACTGGGCAGCGCGGAAACCTCAAAAGTGGATGTGCGCGTGGTGGCGGCGACGAATCGCGACCTTGTCGAACTGGTCAAGAGCAAGCAGTTTCGTGATGATCTCTTCTTCCGGCTGTGCGCGTTCCCCATCAATCTGTCGCCACTGGCTGAGCGGCGCGAGGATATACCCAAACTGGTGGCGTATTTCCTCGAGCAGATCGGGGGGCAACGCCGTTTGCGTCTGGATTTCGCAGCGGAACAGATGCTCGAAGCTTATGCCTGGCCGGGAAATGTGCGCGAGCTGCAGCAGGTGCTGGAACGCGCGGCCATTCTCGCCGAAGACCAGCCGCTAATTTTGCCTGAGCACCTGATATTCAGTTTCCCCCGAAATGCGAATGGCGCCGGGAAGGTCGCATGAGCACCGCGGTTGACTACTCTCACGAAATTGCCGCGCCAGCTCCTGGCAGCGAACCGCCGCTGAGCGACGCCTTCCGTGCATTTTCCGATGCGGCCCAGTCGCTCGAGCGCTCGTATTTCAGCCTGGGCGAAGAGGTGCGCCGGTTGCGGCGTGAACTCGAACAGGAGCGCGAGCTCAGACTGCGACGCGAAGTCTTGGCACAGATGGCGGCGCTGGTGGCGCACGAGGTGAGGAATCCTCTCGGCAGCATTGAGCTGTTCGCGGACCTGCTGGCCTCGTCACCGCTTGCGGGCGAGAGGCGGGAGTGGGTGGAGCAGATCCAATCCGGTCTACGGATCCTCTCGGCCAGTGTGAATAATGTTTTGGAATTTCACAGCCCGTCATCCCAAAAAATGGCCTCCACGGAAGTTTCAGGCCTGCTCCGGTCGTTGCGAAAGCTACTGCAGCCCGCGGCTGACCGGGCGGGGATGGAGCTGGTTCTCGCCATCACAGGCGCACCGTTGCCGGTACGCGCCGATGCGCAGCGCTTGATGCAGGCATTCCTGAACATTTCGCTGAATGCGGTACGTTTTGCTGCCGACGGACAATTTCTGAGAATAGCGGCACATGGCGAGCGGAAGATTGTGTCCGTGCAATTTGAGGACCGTGGGCCGGGAGTTTCGGAGGAATCCAAAGACAGGATTTTTGAACCGGGTTTCACCACGCGCTCGGGTGGGGCAGGACTGGGGATGACGGTGGCAAAACAAATCATTGAGCAACATGGCGGAAGCATTTGCGTGAGCCGCCGCGCGGGGCAAGGCGCGGTGTTTCAGGTGCGACTTCCGCGGCAAGATGGCGAGCAGTGAATATGGCTTTGAGTGCAACAATCTCAGCTTTCGACAAACGCAACGTCCTGGTGGTCGACGACGAGGCCAGCATGCGCATGGCCCTCGAATTGAGTTTCGGACAGCGGGGCTGGCGTGTGGATGCTGCGACCGGCAAGCGAGAAGCACTCGAGCAATTTCGGCGCTTCCATCATCGGCTCGTCGTCAGCGATGTGCGCATGCCGGACGGAGACGGTCTTGAGCTGCTGCAGGCGTTGCGCGAACTGGCGCCGCAGACGGCGGTGATCCTGCTGACCGCCTTTGGCGCTATACCGGACGCGGTCGCGGCCATGAAGTCAGGGGCATGCGAGTATCTGACCAAACCGGTGGGCTTTGAACAGTTGCTCGACTTGGCCGAGCAAATACTGGCAAAAAAAACGGTCATCCGGCACGACTCGGGAGAAATGGTGGGATCATCTCCGGCCCTCTTGCGCGCTCTCGAACGGGCGCAGATGGCGGCGGAAAGTGACTCCGACGTTCTGATCGAAGCGGAGAGCGGAACCGGAAAAGAACTGCTGGCACGCATGGTTCACGCCCAGAGCCGCAGAAGCCAGCATTCATTCATTGCTGTAAACTGCGCCGCCTTACCAGGGGAACTTTTAGAAAGCGAGCTGTTCGGGTATGCGCGCGGTGCGTTCACAGGCGCAATTGCCGCCCGCGCCGGGAAGTTTGCAGACTCGGACGGTGGCACGCTGCTTCTCGACGAAGTCGGCGAGCTTCCTCTCAGCCTGCAGCCCAAATTGTTGCGGGTGTTGCAAGAACGCGAGTTTTGCCGGCTGGGCGAAAGCCGGCCGGTAAAGGTCGATGTGCGTGTGATTGCCACCACGAATCGCCCGCTGGAAGCAATGGTGGCGGAGGGCGGCTTTCGTGCGGACCTGTACTATCGCTTGAACGTGCTCCCGCTGAGCCTGCCGCCCTTGCGCGAGCGGCGGGAAGACATTCGCGAACTGGCGCTCCATTTTGCCCGAAAGTGCGCCGGCTGGGAACTCGAGCCGGCGCTTCCCGAGCCTTTTCTCGCCCAACTCGAACAACACTGCTGGCCGGGAAACGTTCGCGAGCTGGCGAATGTGGTGCGACGGTTTACGATCTTCGGGCGCACGCGCAGTGATTCGCCGCCGAATGCGGTCGCCCCCGCCGCAGGCTCTGAGTCGGGTTCAGGGTTGGTACCCGCTTCCCTGGGCGCGACCAGCCCGATGCCGACAGTCATGGCGCTCGCACCCGGCGTTTCGCTCGCCAGTGCCGAACGGCAACTGCTCGAATTGACGCTCAACGCCACCGCCGGCAATCGTTCGCGCGCGGCCGAGATGCTGGGCATCAGCCTGCGCACGGTGCGCAACAAGATTCGCGAATACAAATTGCCGGCGAGGAGGGAATATGCCCGTCTCCATGATTGACTCCCCGGAAATCCGCATGCTGACGCCGTTTCTCGACGTGAGCATGGCGCGCGCCGAGCTGATCAGCTCAAACATGGCGAACATCGACACCCCCGGATATCGCACGCGCGACCTCAATTTCGCGCAGGAGTACGAGCGGGAGATCGAGTCGTCAGAGTTTTCCCGCGGAGATTTTTCTTATGCGGAATTTTCGCCGGCGGTGCGGGAAGTGCGGGGACTGGCGGTGCGGCCCGATGGCAACAACGTGAGCCTTGACCGCGAGGGATTGCTGCTGGCGCAAACCCAGTTGCGTTTTCAGACTGCGGTGCAGGTGCTGACGGCGGAGTTTCATCGCATTCTGAGCGCAATCCATGAAGGAGGAACTTCGTCGTGAACCTGTTCGGCATGCTTGAAATCAGCGGCTCGGCGCTGACCGCGGAACGCCAGCGGGCGCAGATTGTGACCGCCAATATGGCCAATGCGCAAACCACGCACACGCCCGAGGGCGGCCCGTATCGCAGGCAGTTGGTCGTCTTTCGGGCCGAACCACAACCTAGCTTTCCGATGATGATGCTGGCGATGAACCAAGGCGGAAATTCGTCAGGCGGAGGCGTGCGCGTCTCACAAGTGGTCGCTGACCGGAAGCCGCCCATCCTGCGCTATGAGCAGGGAAATCCCGACGCCGACGCGAAAGGATACGTAGCCTACCCCGCCGTCGATCCGGTCGAGGAGATGGCCGATCTGCTCGGCGCAGTTCGCTCCTATGAGTTGAACGCTTCGGCCATCGCCGCAACCAAATCGATGATTCAGCAGTCGCTGGATATTGTGAAATAAAAACTCCCCACGCTGCGAAAACCGCGTAGCGTGGGCCACCCAAGGCCCGACAGGAGTTCTGCCGCATGACGAATCCGATCTCAGGATTTCAACTACCGCAGGCGATCAGCAGCGCAGGCGCGGGCAATACCCAGGGCCCGAAGGAATGGGGGTTTGTCGAAACCCTGCGCGGCGCAATCGATCAAGCTGAGCAGTTGCAGGGCACCGCGGATGAGAAAGTCTCGGCCCTGCTAGAGGGCAATGGCATGGACGTACACAGCGCGATGATTGCGGTGGAGAAGGCAGACCTTTCGTTTCAGCTGATGATGCAGGTGCGGAACAAGATCGTGGCGGCCTATCAGGAGATTTCGCGCATGCAGTTTTGAACATCGTTGTTGGTGGTTGGCCCGGGTCTTGCTGTGGAAGGTGCGAAGCGGCCGATAATGACGCGTAGGATCGCCGCGTTATTACCACGACGCGCAATCGGTGCATAGCGAACCACCGACGACGAACGACCGACGGCAGTTGTTTCACTCATGGACCCACCGAAATCATTCGGGCAGGCGCTCACGCAAACCGGCGAGCTGCTGCGCGGGCTCACGGTCACGCAACGCTTCATGCTGGCCGTGGGGGCACTGGCAGTTACGGCTACGCTCTGGGTGTTTGTGGGCTGGATGTCGAAGCCGAAATTTGTGACGCTCTATTCCGGGCTCAGCCCGCAGGATGCGCAGGCCCTGGGCGCTCGGCTGGCGGCGGCCAATATCAGCTATCAGCTTTCGCCGGACGGAGCTTCGGTTGAAGTTCCTGCCGACCAGCTCGACAATGCCCGGTTGAAAACTGCCTCGCAAGGGCTGCCGCGCAACGCCCGCCTCGGGTTTGAACTTTTTGACACTCCGAACTGGGCGGGTTCCGACTTCACGGAAAAAGTGAATTATCAGCGGGCGCTTGAAGGCGAACTCGAACGCACGATTGAAAGCATGAGCGAAATCCAGTCGGTGCGCGTGCACCTGGTCATGCCCTCGGAGTCGCTGTTTAACGAAGAGGAACATGAAGCCAAAGCCGCGGTCATCGTAAAAACGCGGAGCGGCGGGCTCTCCGAGCAGGCGAGAATAGCAATCCCACAGCTGGTGGCGAGCGCGGTCGACCGGCTTCGCCCGGAGAACGTGACACTGGTCGATGCCGACACCAACACGCCCATGCTGCGCGGGCACCATCCCGGCGACCTCAGCTCACCCGACCTCGAGCAGGAGCTGGCGAAGAAAATCGTGACCACGCTCGAGCCCGTGGTCGGCGCTGAGCATGTGCGCGCCAGCGTACATGTCGAGTACGACACCAGCTCAAGCGACGACACCGACGAAATCTATGATCCGAAATCGGCGGCCACTTTGACCCAGCAAAAATCAGAGGAGACGGCGGGCGGGGCTGCGCCCGGAGGGGTGGCTGGCACGGCCAGCAATACCCCGGGAACGGCGCCGCCGGCGGTCACGCTATCTTCTGATAATCAGGCGTCGCGATCGGAGAGTGAGTCGTTTGCCGTCAGCAAAGATGTGCGCCACACCGTGCAACCGCCGGGACGAATTCGGCGCGTGGCTGCCGCGGTTCTGGTGGATGATGCCATTGATACGAGCAACGGCAAGGCGGTGAGGCGAAAGCGCACGCCCGAGGAGATGAAGCAGATTGAGCAACTGGCCGCGGCGGCCATCGGGTTAGACACGCAACGCAATGACACCTTGGCGGTGCAGAATCTGTCATTTCAGGAAGCCCCCGCCGAACAGCCTCCTCCGCCCAGCAAAACCGAACGCGCACGGCAGATTTTGGTGGAGTGGTCGGCGGTACTGCGCTATGTGGGGGTCACGTTCTTGTTTATTTTCGTTTATCTGATCGTGCTGCGGCCGATCAAGAAGCAGATTCTCACCACCTTCCGCGAGCTGCCCAGCCGGCTGGAGCGAAATACTAAGGAAATGAAGGCAAAATCCACGCCAGAGATCGAGTTACCCGAGGGCAGTGAGCAAGGCAAGCTGGCGACAGCGCTTAAGCGCGAGCTCACGGAAAAAGTGAAGACCGAACCCGCAGCGGCCAGCCGCCTGGTGCAGAGCTGGATCCGGGAGGATGCCTAATTGTCCACGGTCCACACTTCGCTGGCGGGTATTCGCAAGGCGGCGATTCTGTTGGTGCTGCTCGGCGAAGACGTGGCCAGCCAGATTTACCGCAACCTGCCGCAGAGAGAACTGGAGCAACTGACGCAGGAGATCGCCGATCTCGACTATATCGACCCGCAGACTGCACTCTCGGTGTTGCAGGAATATCACCAGCTGGCGGTCACCCAAGATTACATTGCCGTGGGCGGCACCGACTACGCTCAGAAGCTCCTTATTAAAGCCTTCGGCGAGGAGACGGCAGACCAGCTGCTCTCGCAGGTTTCACGATCGGTGGAGGACAGCGCCAGCAATCTGGATTCACTTAAGAAGGCCGACCCGCAGCAACTGGCGAAGTTTCTTGAAATCGAGCATCCGCAAACCATCGCGCTGATCCTCGCCCATCTCGATGCCAAGCAGGCTTCGGCGCTGCTGATGAAATTACCGGAAGCGCTACGTCCGGAGACCATCAAGCGGATGGCGCAGTTGCGGCAGTTCTCGCCGGAGATCACCCAGAAAATCTCGATTTCGCTCCACCGCAAATTTCAGGCGCTGGGCGAGCAGCATCGGCGCGCATATGCGGGATTTCAGGGTGTTGCCGATCTTTTAAACCGTCTCGACCCGGTATCTTCAAAGACCATCCTGGAAACCATCGAAAAAGAAGACCCGACCGTGGTGTTGGGAATCCGCAACCTGATGTTCACCTTTCAGGATTTCCTGGGAGTGCCGGATGTGGCTATCCGCGAGTTGCTGGGCCAGTTGGACAAGAAGACCCTGGCCACCGCGCTGCGCGGGGCGAATGAAGAATTACGAAGCTTCTTCTTCAAGTGCATGTCATCGCGTGCAGCGGAGATGCTCAAGGAGGACATGGAAGTACTCGGGCCGGTGCGTTCGCGTGATGTGCTCAAGGCGCAGCAGGAAGCGGTGGCGATCGCGCGCAAGCTCGAGGCCGAGGGCAAGATCAACCTGGGAGGCGAAGAAGAAGATGAATACGTCCTCTAGTGCCCGAAGAAAAAAATCAAGACAAGAACCGGAAACGTTCCCGTATCCCGAAATCAAATCTCGCCGGGGATTTCCCGATTCCTCGCAGACCGTCGAGGCAGAACAGCAGCGGCGCGAAGCTGCCGCGCGCGAGGCCGGACGACGCGAAGGGGAAGCGCAGGCTTTAGCGGCCGCAGCCGGCCAGATCGAAGAGATGCGGGCCGGCATAGCGGCGGCGCTCGATCAGTTTGCGGGCGAGCGGCGCGAATACTACCTGCGAGTGGAACGCGAGCTGGTGCAGCTGGCGCTGAGCATCGCGCGAAAAATTCTGCACCGCGAGTCGGCCATCGATCCGCTTCTGCTCGCGGGAATGGCGCACGTGCTGCTGGAACGAATGGAACAGTCGACCAAAACGGTGGTGCGGGTCAGCCCTCGGCAAGTCTCTGATTTCCGCATGTTTTTTGCGCAGCACATTCAGGAAAAGCAACCAGAAGTGGTGGAAGACAGTTCTCTCGCACTTGACCGTTGCGTGATTACGACCGAACTGGGCACCACCGAGGTTGGGCCTGACATCCAGCTGAAGGAAATCGAGCAAGGATTGCTAGATCTTGAAGCCGCGCGACCACACATAAAGTCATGAGTGCCGGAAGGCTCACCAAATATTTCGACCGCCTGCGGACGATCTCAGGCCAGCAGTGGCAAGGCAATGTCACGCAGGTGCTGGGGCAGCTGGTCGAGTCAAGCGGGCCGTTCTGTGCGGCAGGAGAAATGTGCAAAGTTGTCGATGCCGCCGGCCGCGCCTATACCGGGCAGGTCGTCGGCTTCCGCGGTTCGACCGTGCTTTCGATGACCTTTGAGCCTCCGCGCCAGGTGCGCTTTGGCGATCGGGTGGTCACCTGGGGAGCGCGTCCCCAGGTGCGAGT
>DATIYR010000126.1:0-4624 GCA_035517535.1 Terriglobales bacterium | reverse complement strand
GGTTCGGTGATAAAGGAGTATTCGTTCAGCGGACCGAAACGGCGACGCTCGGCATACATGCGCCACCGCCGCCAGACGATACGCAGGCTGGCCATGACGGGGATGGAAAGATAGACTCCAAGGACCCCTGCGATTTCTCCCCCAGCCAGAACTCCAAAAATTGCGGCAAGCGGGTGCAGTTCCATGCTCTTGCCCATCACTCGGGGAACAACCACATAATCCTGGATCACCCGCCAGGCGGCGAGAAAAATCAGCACCAGCACCCAGTGAGAGCCGGTTAACAGCGCCACACCCAAAATCAGAGCCGCCGCAACCAGCGGACCGACAACCGGGATGAATTCGAGAAGGCCTCCGGCAGTGCCCAGCATCAGCGCATAGGGAACTCTGGTTACCCCGAGGAAACTGGAGTAGACAATCCAGGAAAGAGCCGCCAGCGTCAGCTGCGCGCGGATGAAATCCGCGAGCATCTGGTTCATGTCACTGATCACGCCCTGGAGAAATTCGCGTTGCGGCTTCGAATGGACCAGCGAAAGCGCGACCTGGCCGAAGATCTGTCCGTCGCTGAGAAAAAAAGCCGCGAGGATGGGGACCAGTATGACCAGCCACGATTGTTGAGCAACATCGGCAAGGTGTACTCCAGCCTTTTGCGCAACCGAAAGCAGGTAACCGCTATGCGCTGCCAGAAAAGAGCTCAGCTGGCGGCTGGTCGCCTCGTTCAAATGGTGCTCCACGCCGATCTGTTCCGCGATTTGTCCACTGCTGACTCTTTCAAGTAGTGCCGGCAACGCTTGCGTCAGCTTTTGAGTTTCCCGGCCAATCTTCGGGCCGACGAAGAAGAAGAACGTGCCCAGGAAAATCACGATCAGCGCGTAAATAATCGCGATCGCGACGCCACGCCTTTTCGTCCAGTGTTGAATGCGTGAGACAGCCGGGTAAACCAGGTAGGCGAAAAACACTGCGAACAGGAATGCGATCAGCGTGCGGCGTGCTGCGTACAGAAATCCCAGGCCGAGTGCAAACAGCAGAACCGTGAAGAGTACGCGCGTTGTGCGGCCATCGATCAATGCCATAAAAGCTCTTTGCTAGAGGGCCGAATACTTCTCAAGATTACAGCAATCGCGCCTTGGCCACACGGAAGTTGTTCGGTGTCTTAGTCGCGCACCACTTCCACGCCGTTGTCCCCGAGCAACCGCACCAGCTTGAATTGGTCATCAAGCCAGAATGCCCAATCGCCGGTCTCGGATTTTAGAACAAACCGGCTCAGCTCGCGCTCGGAACCATGAATCATCACTTTGTCTTTTCCGGTGAACTCAATGCTGACCAGCATTGAGCTGCGGGCATGCGGATTCAGTGTGCCCAGCTTGACCTGCCGATTCGGAGGACAGCCAAGCCCATTGTTCTGTTGCCGGCATGCAGTGGCCAGGAACTTCCACGCCAGAACTTCGCGCTGAATGAAGAAATAATCGTCGAGGATGGAGGTAGAAGGCGGCAGCAGAAAATTCTGGTCGTGCGCCTTGTCGCTCCCGCCAAAGAAAACGTGCTCGATCAGGAAAGCGTCGTTCGGCTCAACCACCGCGTTCATTTTGTCCGGGCTGAGTTCCTTCCATTCATAGCGGCGCAGCTCGACCGATGGCGTGAGCTCGAGCTCCGAGGATTGGTCCGCTTTCTGTTCCCCTTGTTCGGACTTGAACTCCGAGGTGATCACGCTGCCTTGCCCATCTTGCCTGATAGAGAAAGTTTCGGTCGCCACCCGGTGCGCGCCATTGAACACGCCGAATGATCCGGAATCGAGAACTTTGAGTTGGACCTTCTCGCTCGCACGCGATTGTGCGGCATTCAAAGCAAACAGGAAAATGACAATACAAATCGACAAGAAAAAACGAAACGACTTCACTTGGCTGCTCCAGAATGTTCGTCCAGGCCGAGCCTGGAAATGATTTCGTCAACTACTGCCGCGATCTCAGCCCCCTCCGTCTGAATGCAGAACGCTGCCCTGAGATATGCCGGCCGGCGCTGCTCATAAAGCGCGTGAAAGCGCTCACGATCACGCAGTAGCGGCCGAACAACTCCAGGCTGGGCACAGCGCCGATACAATTCCTCGGCAGGAGCGTCGAGAAACACGGTTCGAATTTCATTTTCGCGCAGGAGCTGCTGATTTGTATTGTCGATGAATGCTCCCCCACCTAACGAAAGTACTGTGCCATTGACTTGACGTGAGCCGACCACCTCGGCCAGAATTTGACGCTCCAGCAGGCGAAACTCGGCTTCGCCGCCCTGTTCAAAGATTTCAGCAATCGTGCGTCCCTGGCGTTGTTGAATCAGATCATCCAGGTCAACGAAACGCCAAGCCAGACGGGCCGCTAAGGCCTGTCCGACGCTGGTCTTACCGGCGCCCATGAAACCGACGAGGGCTATGGCCGAAACTGAGGAATGTCGCGAGCGCGAAGAAGGATTCGGGGATGACCCGGTCTCATCCGTCATTTGTGGAAGCTGAATTAAATGGAATCGAGACTAATTCTGGCGTTTCTTGAGACGGATTCTACCACTGAAGGAAAAGAGCTTGACCGATGACGCGGCCTTGCCGAGCGTGCCCGAAAGAGAATTAGCGCTCTTTACGATAAAAGGCGCGTGCTTTGGCTCAAGAGAGAAATCGCTCTGCACGATTCCGTTGGTCGAGCGGGCGAGGACTTCAATCGATGCGTATGCCGGCGCAACCGCTTCGATGTTGCCTGTGTGACTGGTGAAGGCATATTCGCCTTCTTCGCCGAAATCACCGTCATATTCGATCCTTCCGCTGTTCGAATTCACGGCAACCATGGTGCCGGTGACTCCGTGCATGATCACGTCCCCGCCTACCGACATAATTTCTACATGCCCATGAACATTATTCAGACTCACCGGGCCGTTCAAGGTTCTCACGTGAACGTGCCCATCTGCGCAATCCGCCACTTCGATCGGCCCATCATTGCCCGCGACAATGACGTCGCCATGCAATTTTTCAGCACTGATGCGGCCAGTATCGGAATGCAGGGTTACATTCGCATCCGGAGGGACAAGGATCTCGTATTCGACCATTCCGGTGTTCTGATCCGCTCCGGGAAGAAGATGCGAGACGATATCTACGCGATTGCGGCTCTTGCTTTGGTCGAGTTCGACCTTGTCCGAATGAAGAATCGCAGTGATCAGAACTTGGTGCGGCGCGCCGGCTTTCACCACCATGGGCCCATAGGGATTGTTAATCGAGATCATCGGCTTTTTGCCGACTTTGAAATGCAGGTCTTTGCGAACCGTGTCCGCGCTAAATGCCAAACCGGCAAACATCAGCACCACTGCGATATTGGTAGCGCATTTACGCGAGGACATGTTCGTCTCCCCAACTACTGGCCATCATCACTCTGGTCGACAGCGAGGCGAAAGATCATTTGCTTCTGCTCGTAAGCGTTGATCAACATTTGCTGCGAAAAGACATCATTGGGATTGTTGCGGACCGCTTCCTGAGCGTCGCGAATAAAAGCATTGGCCTGTTCCAAATCGTTTCGATATGCCGCCACTTGAGCCGGCGGACGCGAGGCCACGCTTTTCATGATGTCGCGATCTTCCGCGGAAGTGGCGGGCTGAGCTGGGGTGACTGGTGGAGCGACTTGCTTTGCAACCGGCTGATTGTCGCCGACTCCGGCGGGCTGATACAACTTGATTCCAGCCACGATCACGAGTGCCGCGGCCGCAGGCACAAGCCAGGCCATTCGCCATCCGAAAATCAGGCTATGCAGCGTAGGGCGGCGGAGGGGCTGCCGTATCAGCCCTTCCTGCCGCAGTTGTATTTCGAGTGAATTCCAGACCCTCGGGCTTGGCTCCTCTAACTCGCGTAGAGAGAAAGCCTGGGAGCTGATCAGGTTCAGGTCAGCCAGCAGGCTGGAGCACACAGAGCACGACTCCACGTGCGCTTGCTGCTCTGCAGTACGGGCACCCTCGAGGTAATCCGGCAGCGCATTTTCAAACTGCAGGCAATTCATACCACGACTCCCCGTCTTCCTCGTGCCTTTATCTTCTTCCGGCCTTTTCGGTCCTGTTAATTCGCAGCAGCTCACGTAATTTAATACGTGCCTTGTGCAGCTGCGACTTGCTATTCCCGATTGAGCAGCCAACTAATTCTGCAATTTCGTTGTGCTCGTAACCTTGAACGTCGTGCAGTACAAAGATCGTACGATAACCCGGAGGTAGTTCGTCAACCGCTCTTTGTATTTGCAAGCGGTCAATCGAGCCTGCCAGGCGCTCATCGGGAGCCCCTGGCTCTTTCCGTACGGTGCCCTCTTCTTCGCCCTCGGTGGTCTCTTCGATCGGCACCACTGGCAGCCCTTTTTTTCGGAGCTGCATCAGGACTACGTTCACCGCCATCCGGTGTAACCACGTGGAAAAAGCCGACTCTCCGCGAAACGTACCGATCTTGCGGAACAACTGCAGGAAAGCTTCCTGAGTGAGGTCTTCTGCCGAAGCCACATTGCCAGTCATTCGCAGGCAAAGCGAATAAACGCGGCGCTTGTGCAGGTTGTAGAGGAACTCAAATGCCTCTGCATCCCCCTGCTTCGCCCTTTCAATCGCCTCCGCTTCAGAAAGCTTGGAGCTG
>DATIYR010000125.1:0-42242 GCA_035517535.1 Terriglobales bacterium | reverse complement strand
TAGCTCCACTACGGCCGTGTACTTTGACAACGTCAAGGTTCCCCTCGAGAACCTCTTAGGCGAGGCCGGGCGTGGTCACATCATCGCGTTCAACATCCTTAATATAGGCCGCTTGAAGCTCGGCGCTGGTGCTCTGGGCGGGGCAAAAAGGGTTTTGGCCATTTGTCTGAAATATGCGCAAGAACGCAAAGCTTTTGGTTCTGTTATTGCGCAGTTTGGGGCCATTCAGCACAAGCTTGCCGAAATGGCAATTCGAATTTTCGCGGTCGAGTCGATGGTTTGGCGCGTTGTTGGACTGATTCAGACTCAAATGCAGCATTCCGCCCAGGAAGCACCGGCTCACTCAGCGAGAGAACTCAAGGCAATCGAGGAATACGCAGCAGAATGCTCGATGATTAAAGTCTACGCGTCTGAAATGCTGGACTATGTTGTCGATGAAGGTGTGCAGATTCATGGCGGCTATGGTTATCACCAGGACTACGCGGTGGAGGCAGCGTACCGCGATGCCCGCGTCAATCGCATTTTCGAAGGCACGAACGAAATTAATCGTCTGGTGATTAGTGGATTCCTGCTTAAGCGCGCCATGACCGGTCAGCTGCCCCTGATGTCCACGATCAAGAAGCTGATGGATGAAGTGCTCTCAGGATCTCAAAGCGAGATCGCCGAAGGCCTGCTGCCGGAGGAACGCAAGCTCGTTGCAGCCGCGAAAAAAATCGGCTTGTTCGCTGCCGGTATCGCGACGCAGAAGTATATGCAGGCGATTCAAGACCAGCAGGAGATCATGGGCGCGATTGCCAACATGACAATTGAGATGTACGCCATGGAATCTGCGGTGCTACGCGCGCAGAAGTTGGCTGCTTGCCATGGCGAAACCGACGCTGCTCACGCGACTGCGATGGCGCGGGTTTACATCGCGAGTGCAATGGAAAAAATCGAAAGCGTTGCGCGAATGGTGATCGCAGCCACGGCCGAAGGCGATATGCTGCGTTCGCAAATGGCTATTCTGCGGCGCTTGGCGAAGTATGAGCCCTTCAACACCATCGCATTGCGAGAGAAGATTGCGCAGAAAGTGATCGAGGGTGGCAAGTATCAGGTGATTTAGTGCTGAGCTGCGCGGGCAGTTGGTCCGCGCCTCGCTCCAATTGAAAGGAGGAAGTATGTTCAAACGATTTGTAGCCGCGAGTGCGATCGCCGCAATACTGGTTCCTGTTGCTGTAATTGTTTTGACCATGGTCGCAGGCCCGCAATTCCCGCGAGCGTGGCCGCTGCTCACTCTGTGGTGCTTTGTGCCATTTGCCTGGGGTTTTTGGGCGATGCTGACTCCGCGTGAGTGGTTCCCGGAGCGGGTGCCTCTTTGGGGAGCAATCCTCGGGCTGGTGCTCTCTAGCTTCGGGGCATTCGTGCTTGATATTCCTGCTCGGATTTTTGAAACGCCGATCTCAGTAGCCGGAAGTGCTGTGCTGGTCGCGGCGATAACCGCGCTTTACTACTTCGTATGGATGATTATTCGCTCTGCATACGCGAAATTGGTGGCGGTGCCACCAGAAATGGGGGCAGCTTCGACCCCTCCCGCAGCGATGAAGAAAGCTGCGTAGGTGAAGCGACCTGAGAGCACTTGCGCTGGAGCGCGAATGACTCGCGAGGGATAAGAAGCATGCCCAACTCGGCGCCCCGTCGTGCTTGCCGTGGCCTGCGGCGGGGCGCCGGCTCTGTTCTTCTTGTTCGATACCTATCTGAATCAGCTCCCAATCCTGACCGCGTGTGACCGCCGTCACAGCCCCAAGTGACACACCTTACGGAATCACCTCCTCAGCGGTGGTCTAGTAATAACAGCAACTTGAATCGACCGCATGCGAGGTGATGTATGGGTGTGGAGACCTGGTTAGAGTCGGAACTCGAATACGGTCGCAAGGTTCTGGATGCTGGGCTGGAGGGAACTCGGTCCGGCCGGGAAGCATTTCTGGATGGTAAACCTCTTACTCCGTTTCTTAAGGATTCAGTCCGCAAAGCGTTAATACCCGCGGCAATTGGAAGCTGCATCGGCATGATCGGCAATGCGCGAAAACATTATCGATCGCCGGGGCAGGTGTTGGCGTTGGGCTTGATCGACGGCATGATCGGATTTGGATTAGGTATGACCTGGCAGGGCCGGCGTTTGGCGGCCAGCGCGACCCGGTCTGCCCTGAAGAAAATGTCCCGGGTGCGTGATGAACACTGGCTTGCCAAGCACCCGATTGATTACGCCTAAAGGGAGAAAGTTTGTGCCACGACGATCGGCGCCACTTCGTCGTTAGAAGAAGGTCGTTAGAAGAAGGTCGTTGAAAAAAGTAAGCGTTGGAAGCGTTCACCCAGGCCACGGGCCCTCGCAACTTATAGGGGGCGGTAATGATCGCAAGTGAAGCAGTCGAACAGCCGCCCGCTCCAGCGGATGCGGAAGAACTCAGCAAAGAACGGATCGCTTATCTCGAACGGATCGTCACTCAAGCGCGCACCGCGGCCGCGGTGTTTGGCCAATTCACCCAGGAAGAAGTGGACCGCATAGTGAAGGCGGTGGTGCTCGCCGGGCTTGAGCAGGCGCAGCACTTGGCGCGGCTTGCCGTTGAGGAGACCAAACTCGGGGTCTTCGAAGATAAGGTCATCAAGAACATGGTGGCCACCGAGTTTGCCTACAACTACATAAAAGACAAAAAAACTGTCGGCATCATTCGCGAGTATCCCGAGCGCAATCTGGTCGAAGTGGCCGAACCGATCGGCGTGATTTTCTCCATGCTGCCGATCACCAATCCCACCTCCACAGTTCTGTTCAAGTGCATCATGGCGCTGAAAACGCGGAATGCCGTGATCTTCAGCCCGCACCCGAAAGCCTGGGCGTGCTGCTCGGAAGCGGTAAAGGTGATGTACGAAGCAGCCGTTGCGCATGGTGCGCCTGAAGGGGTTTTTGCCTGCCTCGGGACCCACACGCTGGAAGACAATGCCTACCTGATGCACCACAAAGATGTGGCGCTGATCGATGCCACCGGCGGACCGAACGCCGTGAAAGCAGCCTACAGCTCGGGCAAGCCAGCGTTAGGAGTGGGCGCAGGGAATACGCCCGTTTATCTGGAGAAGACCGCCGATCTGAATGCTGCGATCGTCGACATCATCATCTCGAAAACCTTCGACAACGGAACGATCTGTGCTTCCGAGCAGACGGTCGTCATCGACGATGAGATTTACGATGCCGCCCTTAAAAAGTTTGCTGAGCTGGGCGCGCACATCTGCAATGAAAAAGAAACCAGGCTGCTGGCGCGCACGGTGATCGATCCACAGACCGGGTTCATGCAGCCCATGGCGGTCGGCCAGAAAGCGACCGCGATAGCGCGCTTTATCGGATTAACGGTCAAGCCGAGAACGAAACTTCTGGTGGCGCCGATTCAGGGCGTGGGAGCCGATCATCCGCTCTCGGTTGAAAAGCTTTTCCCTGTGCTCGCGGTTTATCGTGCGAAATCCTCGGAAGAAGCGTTAAAGGTTTGTGTGGATGTGAACCACGCCGGCGGGCTCGGGCATACCGCGGTTATTTTCTCGCATAACGACGAAATCATTCGCAAGTTCAGCGAGGTGATCAACGCCGGGCGGATCATCGTGAACTCACCGGGCTCGATTGGTGCCCTGGGCGCGGTTTACAACGATCTCGTCCCCACATTCGCATTTGGTTGCGGCACCGGCGGGGGTAACAGCACCACTGACAACGTCAACATCTATCACTATCTCAACATCAAGCGCGTTGCGCGAAGGACACAAGCACATATGTGGTTCCGCGTGCCCAACCATATTTATTTCAACATGAATGCGGTCGAGAACGTGGCGCAATTCGCATCGCGCTCGACCATTGTTCTGACTAATCCGGCGCTGGAGCGAATGGGACTCGTCGATATTGTGCGCCGCTACATCCCGCCGGAGACCCACGTTCACCTTTCCGTGATTCCGGACGCGGAACCGGAAGCGAAGGTCGTGTTAGAGGGGGTGGAAGGGCTGAAGTTTTATCAGGCCGATCAGATCATTGCGCTGGGCGGCGGTTCGGTGATCGATGCGGCGAAGATCATGAAGCTCAAATACGAGTCGCCGAACGCAGATCTCGAAGAACTCGCAGCTCCGTTCCTCGATCTGCGAAAACGCGTAGTTGAGTTTCCGACTGAGAAGGTGATCAAGGCCCGACTGATCGCGATTCCCACCACCAGCGGCACTGGGAGCGAGGTTACGCCGTTCGCAGTTCTTCTCGATAAAAAGCATGGCCGCAAGATCACGCTGGCTGATTATTCATTGACACCGGACGTCGCGATTGTCGATCCGCAATTCGTCATGTCCATGCCGAAAGGGCTCACGGCAGATACCGGCATCGATTGCCTGACGCATGCACTCGAGGCGGGAGTGTCGAATTATGCCTCGCCGTACACGGACGCTTATGCCATGCAGGCGATCCGGCTCGTCTTTAAATATCTGCCGATCGCGTACGAGTATCCCCAGGACGAAGAGGCACGCACCATGATGCACAACGCCGCGTGCATTGCCGCCATGGCATTTTCGAATGCTTCCGTGGGAGTGAATCACGCGCTGGCGCACGCGTTCGGAGCGCGTTTCGCTGTTGCGCATGGCCGGGCAAACGCGCTCATGCTGCCGCACGTGATTGCCTACAACGCGGCCGTGCCGGCAAAGTTTATGCCCTCGCCTTACACCCAGGGATATGTCGCGCATAAAAAATACGCCACGGTAGCGGATCTGCTGGGTCTCGGTGGAACGACGGTTGAAGAAAAGATAAACAAGCTCATTGCCGCGGTTGAGCAGTTGCTCGACAAACTGGATTTCCCCCACTCCATTGCGGGGCTAGGTATTTCGAAAGAAGAATTCGAGCGCGCAGTGCCTGAGCTGGCCGATGCGGCTTACAACGATCCTTCGTGGCGATCGAATCCGCGCATGCCGTTAGTGAAGGAATTGGTCGAACTGTTTTGGAAGGCATACTCGGGTCGCGGCACGGCAGACGTGGTTGCTGCCCAGCACGGTAAGACCGCCTAGGGATGAATGTTATGGCAACAGTTTCGGTGTTGCGAAATCTCGACGAAGCGCAGCTAGCTTCAATGTTGGAAAAAGCCAGCGAGATGCTGGCCGACAATATTCGCGAGGTTGTGATGGATTTTTCAGCCGTGCGCCGGATCAATGCCAGCGCCATTCCTGCCATGGAAGAGTTCATATGCGTGGCAGAGGAGAAAGGAATCACGGTGGTTTTACTTGGCGTGAACGTGCACGTGTACAAAGCGCTCAAACTGGTGAAGCTGGCATCGCGGCTTTCGTTTCGCGAGCTGAACTGGATGAATTCGTTCGAGCAGAAATAGGAGAGTTTATGGAGAACCGCGAACAAAGCGACCGCCTGTCCTGGGGCGACACGGTCTTCCTGCATCTGGAGCGCCAAGGAATGCCGCTGAACGTGGCCAGCGTATGCACGTTTGAAGGAAAGATTTCGCTGCGGGAGTGCATCCGGTTTGTCGAATCGAAGCTGCCGGTTCTTCCGCGGTATCTCAAGCGTGTAGTTTCTGCGCCGCTCGGCATGGGGCTTCCCAGCTGGGAGTACGATCCCGAGTTCGACATTACGCGCCATGTTCGCGAGGAGAAACTCCGCTACGGTACGGACAATGAACTGAAAGCAGTTGCCGGGAAGCTTTTCAGCCAGCTCATGGATCGCAAACATCCGCTCTGGGACATGACATTGGTGCAGGGCCTCAAACTCAATCGCACGGCGGTTATTCTTCGCCTGCATCACTGCCTCGCCGATGGCATAGCTGGTGTGGCTCTGATGAACGTGTTGTTCGACGCAAGCCCGGCGGTTCCGCATCTGCCGAAGCGGAAATTCCGGTTCGAAGTTCCGCCACCTCCTGACACTCTGACCTCTTTGACCACCGGCGTCGTCGATTCCTATTCGGATCTTGTCAAGCGAATCTTTTCGGCCATGGCTGATGTCCTGAGCATGGGTGAGCGCGCGGCCATAAACGGCGGCCAGCTTGTGCCTACTGAAGAACTCTCGAAGCTGTTGCCGGAGATCACCGCTTTCACCGAGCGGCTGCGTTTCAACACTTTGTACCGCGGGCCGCAAAAATTTGCCTGGGCGGATGTGCCGCTTGAGGAAGTGAAAGTAATTAAAGACACCTTTGGGGTCAGCGTGAATGACGTCATTCTGGCGCTGGTCACGGCCACGGTCCGCCGATATCTGGAACTGCACGGCGAACTCGTGCAAGCCCGGCTGTTCCGCATGATGGTTCCGGTGAATCTGCGCGGAAGCAATCACGGCAGCGAACTGGGAAACCGCATTTCTCTGGTTCCGGTCACGGTTCCGCTCGATATTCGCGATCCGAAGAAACTCTTGATGGCGGTACACCAGAGAACGGAGTTCCTGAAGCAAGCGCACGCGGCCGAGTTGGTCAGCCTCAGCGCTGGATTAATCGGAATGCTGCCAACCGGAGTGCAGGCGGCGATCGGTCCCGTGTTGAGCCGGTTACCGGTTACGCCCTTCAATATGGTTTGCACGAACGTGCCCGGACCGCAGTATCCGCTGCACCTGCTGGGGCACAAGATGCTGCGCTGGTATCCCTATGTTCCGGTGGGCGGCGAAATGGCGATGAACTGCGCCGTTTTAAGTTACGACGGCAACATCGGATTCGGTTTCAGCGGTGACGTTCATGCCGTGCCGGATCTGCGGCGACTGGAAGAATTGTTGAAGGTGAGTTTTGCTGAACTGCGCGAAGCGGCAGGGATGCCTCCTTCGCACGATGAAAAACGGCGGTCGAGAAAACAACAGGCGACGTCCGCGGTAACGGCATCTGTCTTTCGGCCGCGCAAGAATGGTTCGATCCCCCAGACAATGCGTCCTCTTTCGGGTGAACCGGGGCAGTCGAGTGTGTCCGGTGGGGAGCAGCAAGGCGTTAGCCAAATGGTCGCGTGAGATGGGGCGAGGTGATCCGGTGACGTGGCTAGTTTCAATTGAGGGTAGGTCTCTATGGTGGCGAGTACTCAGGCTGCGGCGCAATTGGGATCCTGGCTTGCCCCGGGATACGCGCTGTTTCTGTGCATTCATTTTCTTGGAGTAGGAAGCTTCGCTTACATCGTGATGCGAAGGATGGTGCCGCTAGTTCGAGCGCAAAGTGATTTGCGCTTTGATCATCCTTTAGAGCGGCTGGGCAGAGTGGGCAAGTTCTGGCTGGGGCAGTGGAAGCATCCTCGCTACAAAGTCGCCGGCACTGTTCACATTCTCTTCTTCGCCGGATTCATTCTCCTCGCAATGCGCGCCTTCACTGTGCTGATCCTGGGCACGTCCCCTGACTTTGTAATGCCAGGAATGCGCGGGGAACTCGGCCACGTCTACGAAGTCGTGACCGACTACGCCGCCACGGTCGTTTTCCTGTGCATGATTTTTGCTATCGTGCGCCGCGTGGTATTCAAGCCCGCGCGCTACGAAGTGCCTTCGAAGTTTGGCAAGGCGCATAAAGCAGATGCGGTTTTTCTGCTGGCACTCATCGCGATTCTGATGCTCGCCGACAGCTTGTTTGAAGCCGCGAAAGCCGCGGGGCAGATGCAGGCGGGACAGATCGCTCATTTCTCCGCCGCATACTCGCTGCCCTGGCTGTTGAAGACGGTCTTTGTGTCCGCATCACTCTCGAGCATCGGGCAGTTTTGCTTCGCCGGATATCTGCTCCACGAGATTACGTTCTATTTCTTGCTTTGCTACCGGCCATTTGGGATCCAGTTCCATGTTGAAACGTCTCTGTTCAATGTTTACTTCTCGAAACTCGATCGCGAAGTTCTGAAGCCGGTGCGCTGGGATGTCAGCGAAGAGAACCTGGATCAATTGACGTCCTTCGGCGTGAAAACGTTTGAAGATTTCACCTGGAAGCACATGCTCGATTTTTATTCCTGCGCCGACTGCGGACGCTGCTCCGACAATTGCCCAGCGAATGCGGCTGGACGTCCGCTCTCGCCGCGTTTCTTGACCATTAAGGCTCGCGACTATGCCTTCCAGCACTATCCGATGTTCGGCCCCACAGGAAATGGCAAAGCGCTGGTCGGCGGTATTTACTCCGAGGATGAAATCTGGTCGTGCACGACCTGCGGCGCTTGTGAGGAAGAGTGTCCGTTGCTGATTGAGTACATCGACAAGATTGTCGATTTGCGGCGAGGTCTGGTCGATGAAGGGCGCGTTCCTCAGTCATTGCAGAAGCCGCTGAAGGCGCTCGAAAGTCGCGGCAATCCTTACGGCAAGATGGAGAAAAAGCGCAGCGACTGGATCAATGCCAAAGATTTCCAGCAGACCTGCCGCGTGAAAACCCTCGACAAGAACGGCGCTGACACGCTCTATTTCGTGGACAGTATCACGTCCTACGACGAGCGCATGCACTCCATTGGGCGCGCCACGGCCAAGATCCTCGAACACATTGGGGAAAACTTCGGAATTTTGGGCGCGGCCGAAAAAGACAGCGGTCACGAGGTTCGACGCTTCGGGGAAGAACTGCTGTTCATTTCACTGCGCGACCAAAATGCCGAGGCGATTAGAGCTTCCGGCGTGCAGAAGATTGTCACCGCCGATCCCCACGCGCTTAACGCCCTCAAGCATGACTACAAGAATGTACCGCCGGTTGAGCATATCAGCCAGGTGATTGCGCGCGGAGTCAAAGCAGGGAAGGTCAAGTTCAATCCGATCGAAGGCGACAAGGTTTATACCTACCACGACCCGTGCTACCTAGGCCGCCATAACCAAATCTACGACGATCCGCGCGAGGTGCTGGATGCGATTCCTGGCCTGAGGCGAGTTGAAATGAAGCGTTCGCGCGACCGGTCGTTTTGTTGTGGCGGAGGTGGGTTGATGCTGTTTTACGAGCCGAAAGAGGAAGAGCGCATCGGGGTCAAGCGTGTGCGTATGGCGGCCGAAGCAGGGGCGAATGTGATCGTCACGGCCTGCCCGTTCTGCATGGCCAACATTGAAGACGCAATCAAAGTCGCTGGTTTAGAAGGAAAGATGACGGCGATCGACATTGCCGAATTGGCAGAGCAGCAGATGGTCCGCGAAATTCCGCCGCAGACAAAGAGCACGTTCGAAATGCAGGCAGAGTGCGTTGCAGGGAGGTAATTGTGGAAATTCTAGTTTGCGTAAAGCGAGTACCCGACACATCGGAAAACGAGATTCAACTCAATGCTGCCGGCAGCGATATCGAGCGCGATGAGTTGGTTTATTCAATTAACGAACCGGACAACTACGCGGTCGAAGAGGCGCTGCAGATCGTCGGACGCGTGGGTGGGAAGGTCACCGTGGTCACTGTCGGCAACGAAGATGACGAAGAGGTGTTGCGCCGCGAGATGGCAATGGGCGCCAACCACGGCGTGCTGATTTCCGACGATACCTTCGCCGGTTCAGACGGACGCGGAATCGCGGCGATCCTCAAGCGCTTTGTCGAACAAGGTAGTTACGACCTGATCCTGACCGGTGTTCAGGCCGAGGCGGGCGCGGCGGAAGTTGGCGGCATGCTGGCGGCGATGCTCGACTATCCATTCGCCTCTCTTGTCAGCGCGATCGAAGTGATTGATGGCAATAAGCTGAAAATCAGCCGCGAAATTGAAGGCGGGAACAAAGAGATCAGCGAAATTGACCTGCCATGCGTGCTCTCAATTCAGACCGGTATCAACGACCCGCGATATGTCGGAATGCGAGGTATTCGCGCGGTCGCTTCCGTTCCGATCGCGACTTACGGCGTCTCTGATTTGGGGCTTGATCCGAACTCAGTCGGTGCTAAAGCCGCAAAGGTGCAACGCATTGATTACTTCGTGCCCACAGTCGGTAAAGGCGCTGAAATTCTCGAAGGAAGCCGCGAAGAAAACATTGACAAGGTTCTGGAGTTGGTCGCAGCCAAAGGAGGGTTGAAATAATGCCTGCAATTTTCACTTACATCGTGCATAGAGGCGGCGTGGTCGACGACTCCGCTGCTGAGCTTTTGGCCGCGGCACGGCAGATTGATCCGGCGGCTCCAGTTACCGCCATCGTTAGCGGCGCGGGTTCGGACTTGGAAACCGCTTGCACAACGGTCTGTGCCTCATACAAAGAGGTCTGGAAAATTTCGTACGACGTGCTTGCGTATCCCAATGCGGAACTGATCCGGAAGGCGCTGGTCAAAGTGCTTCCGCCGGACAGCGTTTTTCTAATTCCACACGCGCACTTCGGCATCGATCTCGCTCCCGGACTTTCCATCAAGTTGAACGCGGCCTATGTTTCCGATGTCGTCGAGATCGAAGGCGTCGAGAGCACATTTCTCAAGGTTGTCCGCCAGGAATTCGGAGGCCAGGTCAGCGCGCATATGAAATGTGATATTTCCTCCGGCGCTGTGATCACAATTCGCCCCGGCGCGTTCAAGTCCACAGAAGCCGGAGCGGTGGCCGGGGCAGTAATCGACAAGTCCGCAGAAGTTGGCCCGCTCACAGCAGGGCGGCGTTACCTGCAGACGATCATGGCCGAATCTGGCGACGTTGATATCACCAAGTACCCGGTCCTGGTTTCGATCGGCCGCGGCATACAAGAAAAAGACAATGTTCCGATCGCAGAGGAGCTTGCCGAAGCTATGGGCGCGGCGGTTTCCTGCTCGCGTCCGGTGGTCGATGCCAAATGGCTGGAAAAATCGCGCCAGGTGGGTTCGTCAGGAAAAACAGTGAAGCCGAAGGTTTATATGGCCTGCGGAATCAGCGGTTCGTCGCAGCATTTGGCCGGGGTGAAAGGCAATCCGTTCATCATCGCCATCAACAAAAATCCCAAGGCCCCAATTTTTCAAGTGGCGGACGTGGGAATCATCGATGACATTCTCGAGTTCCTGCCCGAGATGACCAGCAAAGTTCGCGAACTGCACGGCGTCGCTGCGAAATGAGGAGATGACAATGATTACCGCCAAAACACTCAAGTTGAGCTTGAAATCGCTGCGCGAATTCGCGAAAAAGCGTCTGCCCGACGAAACCCTGATCGAGCTGGACGAAAAAGACGAATGTCCACTCGATGTGGTCCACCACATGTGCAGCCCGGACAAGCTGGGAATTCAGCTTTTATTCATTCCCGAAGAGTATGGCGGCATGGGCGGCAACACCTTCGACGTGTACTGCGTGTGCGAGGAGATGGCCCGCATCGATCTAGGCGTCGCCACTTCCGTGCTTGCAACCTTTCTCGGCAGCGATCCCATCACCGTCGGCGCCACGCCGGAGCAAAAAAAGATCTGGCTGTCGCACATTGCGGAAGAAGGAATTCTTTTTGCCTACGGCGCGACAGAGCCCGAGGCCGGTAGTGACCTGGGCGCGCTGCGCACGACGGCTGAGCGGGTGATCGAAGACGGCAAAATTGTTGGTTACAAAATCACCGGCAACAAGCAATGGATCAGCAATGGCGGCATCGCTGACGCGTACACGGTGCTGGCCAACACCCCGAGTGGTCCCAGTTGGTTCATCCTCGAAAAAGGACTGAAAGGCTTCACGCATGATGAGCCGGAAGATAAACACGGCATTCGTCTGAGCAACACCGCGGCGCTGGCGCTCGATAACGTTTTCGTTCCGGCGGACCGACTGGTTGGAGGCGTCGAAGGTCAGGGCTTGATTCAGGCGCAGGCTGTATTTGGCTACACGCGCCTGATGGTGGCTGCATTTGGTCTCGGCGCAGGATGGTCGGCTCTCGATCGCGCCATCCCATACTCGACGAAGCGCATTCAAGCCGGCGCGCCGCTGTCAGAAAAGCAAGGCTACACCCATAAGCTGATCGTGCCCAACGTGGTGCGACTCGAAGCCGCGCGTGCCTACATCGAGGAAACTGCCGAGCGTATCGACGCGGGCGAAGGCAGCCTCAATACCGAAGGCGCGATCGCGAAGTATATGGCGACAGAAGCAGGGAATGCTGCGGCTGAGGCCAGCATTCAGGCGCTCGGCGGATACGGCTACACGCACGAGTACATGGTGGAGAAGATCAGCCGCGACGTGCGCATCACCATCATTTACGAAGGCACTTCCGAGATCATGGAGATGACCATCGCCCGCGATCGCTGGCAGACGCATTTGAAGACACGTGGCCAGCATTATCACGATCAGGCGAAGAAATTTGAAGAGTTGCATCGGCGACATCCAAAAGTTGGATCCGACCATGCCGCGCTGGCGATGCACGCGCTCGCGGAAATTATGGAGAAGACGCGCGTCGCACGACTTACTCGCTATCAACACATTCTCCTTCGCCTCGGCGAGTTGATCGCCTACGCGGAATGCGCGGGCAGTCTGGCGCGACGTGCAGCTCTGATGGCAGAAAACAAACTGAACGAAAAAACCAACCGGCGATTTGATGAAGCCGGGCTGGCAGCGATCAGCAGGATTTGTGCGCGCGATGCGGCGCTCAAAGTTGCTGAGGGTGGTCTGCGTTGGTTGATTGGGGCGGGCGGCCTGAGCAACTCCGAATTACCGGCATTTGAGTTAACAGTGAATTTGCCCGCGACGCACAGTGCGCAAGCTGGCTTGATTACAGATATGGATTATGTAGCCGACGTTTTGTATGGCCGCGCGGCTAAAGCTGAGCGGGCGGCGTGAATTTTTAAATGTGAGTTTTATATCTGATTTCGTTTTACAGGAGCGCAGTCATGGAAAACACTTCATACCGAGCCATCGCCATCGTCGGGCTTGGTGCCGTTCTGCCCGATGCGCCAAATGTCTCTGCGTTTTGGGAAAACATCAAGAACGGACGATACAGCGTAACCGAAGTTGATCCCAAACGCTGGGACCCGGCGCTTTATTACGATCCCGATCCCGCAGCCCCTGATAAGACATATTCGAAAATCGGCGGTTGGGTGCGCGAGTTCACGTGGGACCCGATCAAGTGGCATTTGCCCGTCCCACCGCGTGTGGTTGACGCGATGGATGGTGCGCAAAAATGGGCGATTGCCTGCACTCGCCAGGCGCTCGAAGATTTCGGCTATCCCAATCGCCCGCTGAATCCGGACCGCACGGCGGTGATTCTCGGCAACGCTATGGCTGGCGAAAAGCATTATCTGACTTCGCTCCGCATTTATTTTCCTGAGTACGCTCGCGAGCTGTCAGGGGTCACCAGCTTCGCGAATCTGCCGGAAGAGTTGCGCAAAGAGATTACCCGCGAATTACACGAGCGCATGGCCAAATATCTTCCCGAAGTCACCGAAGACAGCATGCCGGGAGAACTCTCGAACTGCATTGCCGGAAGAATCGCGAACGTTTTCAACTTTCACGGACCGAATTACATCTGCGACGCCGCCTGCGCTTCAGCCATGGCGGCGATGAGTTCGGCCGTCGAGGGTCTGGTCGAAAAAGATTTCGATGCGGTAGTCACCGGCGGTATCGATCGCAACATGGGTGCGTCAACGTTCGTCAAGTTCTGCAAGATTGGCGCCCTCTCGGCAACGGGGACACGTCCTTATGCGGAAGGTGCTGACGGATTCGTGATGGGCGAAGGCGCCGCACTTTTTCTGATGAAGCGGCTCGCCGATGCTGAGCGCGACGGCGACAAAATTTACGCGGTGCTGCGCGGCATGGGTGGCTCAAGTGATGGAAAAGGGAAAGGAATTACTGCGCCCAATCCCATTGGCCAAAAGCTCGCGGTTGAACGCGGATGGCAAAACGCAGGGTTGTCACCCGCGACGGCGACTTACTTTGAAGGCCACGGAACGTCAACACGCGTAGGCGATGTGGTCGAAGTACAGAGCCTGGCCGAAGTGCTCAGCACCTATCATTTGCCGGCCCACTTGGTTGGGCTCGGGTCTGTGAAGTCGAACTTTGGACATTTGAAAGGCGCGGCTGGAGCAGCGGGATTCCTCAAAGCCACACTTGCTCTGCACGATAAAGTGCTGCCGCCGAGCGTGCACTGCGAGCACCCGAATCCGGACATCGATTTCGCGCATTCGCCACTATACGTCAACACCGAGCTGAAGGCGTGGACGGTCCCTCCGGATGGCGTGCGCCGTGCCGGTTTGAGCGCTTTTGGATTCGGCGGAACGAATTTTCATGCCGTGCTCGAGGAATACATCCCACACAGGTTGAATGGGAACGGAAAGACGCCGTTCGCTGTGACTGAGGCTGCTGCGAAAAGTGTGGAAGGCGGTATGACCGCAAAACAGGCGTCAACTTCCGCCGCATCTTCTTATAAGTCTCCATTACGCGGCGCACTGGTAATCGGAGCTACTTCTGAAGGCGATATCATCGACCGCCTGCGCGCCGCAGAAAAAGATGCGAAATCGGGGATTGTTCCTGCTCCATCCGCGCCGGCGGAAGCCGACGTGCATGCGCCGGAACGGCTCGCCATCGATTATGCCGACGCCGCAGACTTGTCCGCAAAAGCGGCAAGCGCGCTTAAGGCGTTTGCTGCCAATCAGCCCGCCATCTGGAAAGCTCTTCGTGCGCAAGGCATCTTTCGTGGTCACGGTGCTTCACAGAAAGTTGCGTTCCTGTATCCAGGCCAGGGCTCACAGTACGTGAACATGCTTAAGCCGCTGTGCGACTCGGAGCCCATCGTTGCTGAAGTCTTCGCTGAGGCCGATCGCGTGATGATGCCGCTGCTGGGCAAACCACTCACGGACTTCATCTTTGTTGATCGCGGCAACGATGAGGTAGTGGCAAAAGCGGAAGACGACCTGCGGCAGACTGCCATCACGCAACCGGCAGTTCTCGCCGCGGATCTTGCGTTGACCCGCCTGCTCGCGGCATACGGTATCACGCCTGACTTTACGATGGGTCACAGCCTGGGAGAATACGGCGCGTTGGTCGCAGCCGATGCGCTGCCATTCGCCGACGCGCTTGAAGCGGTCAGCGCCCGCGGACGTGAAATGACGCAGTTCGCGGTAGCGGATAACGGCCGCATGGCTGCGGTGTTCGCGCCGCTCGAAGAAATCGAACGTCTGCTCAAGGCGATCGATGGCTATGTAGTGATCGCCAACATCAACAGCGAACACCAATCAGTAATTGGCGGCGCCAGCAAGGCCGTCGAGCAGGCGATGGAGATCTTCCAGAAGGCGGGCTATGAAGTTTCACCACTGCCGGTGAGTCACGCCTTCCATACTTCGATCGTAGCACCGGCGAGCGAACCCTTGCGGCGCGTGCTCGAGCGTTTGCACCTGCAGCCGGCCAAGCTGCCAATTGTTGCCAACACAAATGGAAAATTCTATCCCACGGGTGCGAATGTCGTGGCGCAGATGCTGGATATTCTTGCCCAGCAAGTGGCATCGCCGGTGCAGTTCGTGACCGGATTGCGCACGCTGTATGAGGCAGGCGCTCGCGTATTCGTGGAAGTCGGACCGAAGAAAGCGCTGCAGGGATTTGCCGAGGACGTGCTTGGCCCGCGCGGCGATGTGACCTGGCTGTTCACGAATCATCCGAAGGTCGGAGACATTATTTCGTTCAATCAGGCGCTGTGCTGCCTGTATGCAGCGGGATTGGGGTGCGGGACGCCAGATACGAACGAAGTAGCTGTCACAACCGCTTCGGCAGAAACTCCGAAGACAACTCGAATGTATAGGCCCGCTCCCTCCCAAGCGATCGCTGCGAAGAAAGAAAGAACCGCAGCGTCGGGTGCAGTTAAGTCATTTTCAACACCGTCTTCAAACGGCGATCGTTACGTCGAACTTGGGCATTTGTTCGAAGAAGTGCTCGAGCGTGGGTGGCAAATCACTCACGGCAAAACCCCAGCCGCAAACGATGAACCGGTGGTCGTCACCGGCGCTGCGCTTGGATTGCCCGGAAGCGAGCATATCTTCGATGACTCGAACATCGCGCGGTTGCTGCGTGGCGATCAGTTCATCGACGCCATTCCTACGCGCTTCCGTCGCGCCATGCTTGACAAGCACATTACACGCCTGGTCAAGAGCGATGATGGCGGCGGAAACTTTGAAACCATCACTGACGTGGCCGATGTGATCAAGTTGGCTGGACGCGCCGGCGCATTTGATCTGGAGAACGAATTCGGAGTTTCCGCGGACCGGCGCGCTTCACTCGATCGCGACACGCAACTGGCCATTGCCGTTGGTCTCGACGCGCTGCGCGATGCGGGTATTCCTCTGGTGCTGCATTACAAGACCACGAGCAAAGGCACCAAGCTGCCTGACCGCTGGGTGCTGCCCGACTCGCTGCGAGATGAAACCGGTGTAATCTTTGCCTCCGCTTTCCCGGGCCTTGATTCATTTGCGGACGAGATGTCGCGCTACTACGCCGATCACGCCCGCCGCGAGCAGTTGGCCGGCCTGCAGAGCCTTCGGGCACGCGTTACAGAAACGAACGGCTACTCCATCCTTGCCCAGGAAATCGATCGGCGAATCGAAGAACTGTGCGACATACTGGAAAGACAGCCTTACGTATTTGATCGCCGTTATCTTTTCCGTGTTCTGCCCATGGGGCACTCGCAATTCGCGGAGTTCATTGGTGCGCGTGGGCCGAACACGCAAATCAACTCGGCATGCGCCAGCACGACCCAGGCGATTGCATTGGCCGAGGACTGGATCCGCGATGGCCGCTGCAGCCGCGTGATTGTGATTGCCGCGGACGACATCACCACTGACAACCTGATCGACTGGTTTGGCGCGGGATTTCTGGCCAGCGGCGCCGCCGCCACCGATGAAGTGGTCGAAGAAGCCGCGGTGCCGTTCGATCGTCGACGCCACGGAATGATTATTGGAATGGGCGCGGCTGGGCTCGTGGTTGAGAGCGCAGAAGCAGCGCGCGGTCGCGGCATCCAGCCCATCTGTGAAGTGCTGAGCGCGGTTACCGCCAATAGCGCTTTTCATGGCACTCGCCTCGATGTTCAACACATCGGGCAGGTAATGGAAACTCTGATCGCAACCGCAGAAGCTCGCAGCGGAATCGATCGCAATCAAATCGCGCCGCGCACGGTTTTTGTTTCGCACGAAACCTACACCCCGGCGCGCGGTGGCAGCGCTGCGGCAGAGATTCATGCGCTGCGACAAGTCTTTGGCAAAGCCGCCGATCAGATCGTGATCGCTAACACCAAAGGATTTACCGGCCATGCCATGGGTGCGGGCGTTGAAGATGTGCTGGCCGTGAAATCGCTTGAGACAGGAATCGTTCCGCCGGTGGCGAACTTCAAAGAAGTTGACCCCGAGCTGGGCACACTGAACTTGTCGAAGGGCGGCGCGTATCCGATCGAATACGCGTTGCGGCTGGGCGCCGGGTTCGGTTCGCAGATCAGCATGACGTTGTTGCGTTGGTTTGTTACGAAAGATGGAGTTCGCCGCAGCCCGAAGGCTTTGGGCTATAGCTATCGAATAGCCGACCAGGAAGCGTGGGCGAAGTGGCTCAGCAGATTGGCCGGGCATGAGAATGCCGACTTGGAAGTGGTTCATCGCACGCTGCGGGTGCGTGATGAAGCGGCGCGAGGTGCTCATGTGACAAAGGACGCCGACGCAGTGCCTTTGCCCGCGGTTAAGGCGAAACCAGCGATCTTGATCGAGACCGCTGTTGTAAAACCGGTGGCGCAGGTATCTGCGACTCCGGCGATCCAGAAAGCTTCCAGCGTCGCTGTAGCCGAGGCGCAACCGCAAGCTGAAGTCAAGGTTGCGGCGGCGCCGCCGGTTCCGCTTCCCCAAGCGGCTCCTACTAATAAAGGAAGCGCAGAAGATTCGGTAAAGGACCGCATTCTCGCGCTCGTAGTTGAGAAGACCGGTTATCCGAAGGAGATGCTCGATCTGGATCTCGATCTTGAGGCCGACCTGGGCGTCGATACCGTGAAGCAGGCGGAAATTTTCGCCTCGATTCGCGAGACCTACAACATTCCACGCGATGAAAACCGCAAGCTTCGTGATTACCCGACGTTAGGACATGTGATCCGCTTTGTGTACGAGAAGCGGCCCGATTTGGCAGATTCTGCTAATGCCGTCTCACCACCAAGTTCAATAAAAGTTGAGCCGAAAGAGCCCCCCTCTGTCAGCAAGACATCGGAATCCAAACCTGAGATCGCGGCTGCTGCCAAATCGACCGCCACTACACCTGCTAACGGCGATGCCGTGAAGGAACGCATTCTCGACCTGGTGGTCGAGAAGACCGGCTACCCGAAGGAGATGCTCGACCTCGATCTTGATCTCGAAGCTGATCTGGGCGTCGACACGGTGAAGCAAGCGGAGATGTTTGCGGCGATCCGCGAGATCTATAACATTCCCCGCGACGAGAACCGCAAGCTTCGCGATTACCCGACGCTGGGCCACGTAATTCGGTTTGTGTATGAGAAGCGGTCGGATCTTGCCGCTGCTCCGGCAGCTGCTAAGAGTGAGATAACTTCCGAAAGCGTGCAAGAAAGGGCGAAACCCCAACATGCTCCCGTCAGCACTGCTCCCACGATTGAGGCAATTAAGGAAAGAGTGCTGGAGATTGTCGCGGAAAAAACCGGCTATCCGAAAGAGATGTTGGATCTCGATCTCGACCTTGAAGCTGATCTCGGAATCGACACCGTGAAGCAAGCCGAGATGTTTGCCGCGGTGCGCGCGTCGTACAACATTCCTCGCGATGAAAATCTGAAGCTGCGCGATTTTTCCACGCTGGCGCACGTGATCAAGTTCGCCCAGGACAGGGCGGGAGGGCAATCGGCGTCGGCTCCAGCGAAAGAAGAAGCGGATAGGAAGCCTGCGCCGGCACCTGTCGAAGGGAAAAAGACACCGCGCCCGGAGCCCGCGAATTTCGATGCTGCAAACAAGGTGCCACGGCGCGTACCGATACCGATGTTGCGTCCACCTCTCGACATTTGCAAGCCAAGCGGCGTGAAGCTCGAACACGGCAAGCGCGTGATTGTCATGCCCGACAAAGCCGGCGTTGCTCAGAAACTGGCGCAAGCTCTGCGGGAAAAAGGAGTCGAGGTTTTGTTGATCGAAAGTGCGCCGACTGCCGACTCGATCGTCACTCAAATTGAGAACTGGGCTATGGCCGGCCGAATAGACGGAGTCTACTGGTTGCCCGCGCTCGATAGCGAAGGCCAACTCACCACGATGGATCTGAACGCCTGGCACGAGGCCGTGCGTATGCGAGTGAAGTTACTGTACGCGACTATGCGAAAGCTCTATGAGCACATTGCCAAGCCAGGCACGTTCCTGGTTTCAGCCACGCGCCTCGGCGGCCAGCACGGCTACGATGCAGCCGGAGCAGCGGCCCCACTCGGCGGAGGCGTTGTTGGGTTCACAAAGGCATATAAGCGGGAACGTCCAGATGCATTCGTAAAGGCGGTTGATTTTGAAATTGAGTGCAAGCCGGAAGAAATCGCTGCGCTGCTGATTGAAGAAACTTTGTGTGATCCCGGCGCGATCGAAATAGGCTACAAAAATAAGCTGCGCTGGACGATCGGACTCGAAGAGCAACCTGCGGCCGATGGCCAGCCAGGCATCGCACTCGATGAAAACACGGTTTTGTTAATCACGGGTGCGGCCGGAAGCATTGTTTCCGCCATTACGGCCGATCTGGCGGCGGCTTCTGGAGGCACGTTCTATCTTCTCGACGTTGTGCCTGAACCCGATCCAAACAATCCTGACCTTAAGCTATTCGTCAGCGATAGGGAAGCGCTGAAGCGCGAACTCTTCTCGCGTATACAGGCGCGCGGAGAGCGTGCCACTCCGGTGATGATGGAGAAGGAACTCGCGGCGCTGGAACGGGCGCACGCCGCGCAAACTGCAATCGATGCGGTGCGCGCGGCAGGCGGAACCGCGAAATACTTCAGCGTTGATCTCACGAATGCTGAGGCGGTTGAAAGGATCATTCGCGAGGTGCGCGATCACAGCGGACGAGTTGACTTCTTGCTGCACGCGGCGGGAATCGAGCGTAGCCGGCCTCTTTCCGAAAAACAGCCGGCTGAGTTCGATTTCGTTTTTGACGTGAAGAGCGACGGCTTTTTCAACCTGCTGCGTGCGATCGGCAACATGCCACTCGCAGCGACCGTCGTGTTTAGTTCCATTGCCGGGCGCTTAGGCAATTCCGGCCAAACCGATTACAGCGCAGCCAATGATCTGCTTTGCAAGATTACATCGAGCTTCCGCACGACCCGTCTCCAGACGCGCGGCATTGCTATTGACTGGACTGCATGGGGCGGAGTCGGCATGGCCTCGCGCGGATCGATCCCCAAGATCATGGAAGCGGCGGGCATCGACATGTTGCCGCCTGAAGCGGGAGTCCCGATTGTTCGGCGCGAAGTGACGGAAGGCGGCACGCGTGGCGAAGTCGTGATCGCAAACAGGCTCGGCGTTCTTGCGAAGGAATGGGACGACAGCGGCGGAATCGATCTCGCCGCAACAAACGGCGAAAAAGCTTCGGCGACTCGGAAGCCTATGCTCGGCAAAATAGCGAGCTCAGGCGTCTTGACTCCATTGACGATTAAGACGACTCTCGATCCCAAAGTTCAGCCGTTCCTCTACGATCACCAGATCGACGGCACGCCCGTGCTTCCGGGTGTGATGGGCGTAGAGGCATTTACAGAAGCCGCTCTCGTGCCACTACCCGGATGGCATGTTGAATCGGTCGAGCAGGTCGACTATCACACGCCGTTCAAGTTTTATCGCAATGAACCGCGAACCGTAACAGTTGAGAACGTGATTCATCCCGATGGCGACGGACTGGTTGCCGATTGCAAGTTGATCGGGTGCCGTTCACTGCCGAATCAGATTGAGCCGCAAGTCACCACTCATTTCACAGCGCGCGTGCGGCTGACCAGAGAAACGCAGAAGCCGTCGAGCGTGCCAAAAATCGGGACGCCTTCCGGAAATGTCGTTAACCGGAAAGAAATTTACGGACTTTACTTTCACGGCCCTGCGTATCAGGTGATCGAAAAAGCCTGGTGGGACGGTGATCGCATAATCGGATTGATGGCGAACAATCTGCCCAACAATCATGTGCCGCCGGAGTCGCAAACCGTAGCCGCGCCGCGTCTGATTGAGTTGTGCTTCCAGACTGCCGGCGTTTGGGAAATGGGAGTGCAGGGCTGGATGGGTTTGCCGCTTCATATCGATTCAGTTTCGCTATTCGGCGCGCGTGAAAACGTTGCCGATCCGTTATATGCAGTAGTAACGCGAGTTCCTGACGAAGACAAATTCGATGCTGAAATCGTAGATGGGAAAGGAAACTGCTATCTGCGGCTAAAAGGTTATCGCACAGTGGCCGTTCCCAACGCCGTTGATAAGGAGCGTCTTGCGAAACTTCAAGGCGCGATGGCTCTTGAAGCTGTAGCGGCGTAAGGTGTGCCGAGATCCTCGTCGATCGAGGCCTTATGAATTACGAATTCAAACGCGTCGCAATCGTGAATCGTGGCGAACCTGCCATGCGATTCATCCATGCAGCGCGTGAGTTCAATCAGGAGCGCGGTGCGTCTTTGCACAGCATCGCGCTGTTCACCGATCCCGACCGTTACGCAATGTACGTACGCGAGGCTGATGAAGCCGTTAGCCTCGGCCCAGCGCAGGTTCTGGATGCGAGCACCCGCCAGCCGAAAAGCGCGTACGTTGATTACGGGAGGCTGGAGAGAGCGCTCGCCGCGACGCGCGCTGAGGCAGTGTGGGTGGGATGGGGATTTGTTGCCGAGCATGCTGCATTTGCCGATTTGTGCCGCGAGATGGGCATTGTGTTCATTGGGCCTGACGGCGACACCATGCGTCACGTTGGTGACAAAATCGCCTCGAAGCTCCTGGCCGAACAGGCGCAACTACCGGTTGCACCCTGGAGCGGCGGCCCGGTTGAAACCGTGGATGACGCCTTGCGTCAAGGAGAACGCCTGGGTTTTCCGCTCCTTATTAAAGCGACAGCTGGCGGCGGCGGGCACGGTATCCGCCAGGTTCATTTCGCGCACGAACTTCCTCACGCATTCGAATGCGCCCGCAACGAAGCTTTTAAAGCGTTTGGCGATCCAACGGTTTTCATGGAACGGCTGATCGAGGGTGCGCGCCACGTTGAGGTGCAGGTGATCGCCGATCATTTTGGAAATACGTGGGCCGCGGGCGTACGCGACTGCACCATCCAGCGACGGCACCAGAAAATTCTTGAAGAAGCGCCATCCCCAATGCTCACCCCGGAGCAGGACGAGGAGCTGCACGCGGCTGCGGTGCGCCTTTCGAAGGCAGCACATTATTACAACGCGGGCACAGTCGAGTTCCTGTATCAGCCGGAATCACAAAGTTTCTCATTCATGGAAATGAATACTCGTTTGCAGGTTGAACATCCGGTCACAGAATGCACAACTGGGCTCGATCTCGTCAAACTGCAAATTCATGTGGCACGTGGCGGAACCCTGGTCGGAGACCCGCCGCCCACAAAAGGTCATGCGATTGAAGTTCGCCTCAACGCGGAAGATCCGGAAAATGGTTTTGCGCCCGCGCCCGGTGTGGTTGAGCGGTTCCGGATTGCTACCGGAGCCGGAATCCGGGTGGACACGGGAGTGGGCGAGGGCGACTGTGTACCCGCCGATTTCGATTCCATGATCGCCAAGATCATCGCCCATGGTCAGAGCCGGAACGAAGCCCTGGCCCGTCTGCAACGTGTGCTGCGCGAGAGCGTGGTCGTGATCAAAGGTGGGGCCAGCAATAAAGCATTTCTGTTGGAGCTCTTGAGCCGCAAGGAAGTGAAAAGCGCGGATGTGAACATTGGCTGGCTGGACCAGCTGGCGGCGAGTGGAAATCATGTTTCGCGGCAATACGCAGATATCGCGCTCCTGCATGCCGCAATCGAATCTTACGAAGCTCAACTCGCGATCGAGCAGTCGCAGTTCTATGCATCGGCGGTGCGTGGAAGGCCGCAGATACGGAGCGAAATAGGACGCACTGCCGAACTGCGTCATGGCGGACATTCTTATTCACTCAACGTCTTTCGCGTGGGCCCGCAGCATTACCGCATAGAGGTCGATCGCTCTCGCATCGAAGTCGAAGTCGATCGCCTCGGCCAATATGAGCATTGGCTTACAGCATTTGGCCGCCGTTTCCACGTGGTTTCGGTCATCCACGGATTGAGTTATCGGATTGAGGTGGACGGCGTCTCGCATCAGATCGAGCGCGATGACGGTGGCATTGTGCATGCACCTGCTCCCGCCGTGGTGGCTTCCATCGCAGTCAAGGCAGGCGATACGGTTTCTGTCGGCGGCCGGCTTGCGATGCTCGAAGCCATGAAGATGGAGATGCAGGTGGTGGCGCCATTCTCAGGAAGAGTGCGCCAAGTGATGATCATCCCCAATGTGCAGGTTGATACTGGCGCGCCGCTGTTTCAAATTGATGCCGAACTCTCAGCACAGCCTGAAGGCCAGGAAGAACGCATTCACTTTGGCGCGTCGTATTGCGGGGAAGAAGTTCCAGACTTGATTCCCGCTGATTATCGTCAAGCGTTGGATGAGCTGCGGCAGCTGATGCTGGGATTTGATGTCGATCCCAGGCAAACGGCGAATCAGCTTGCAGAGTGGACCAAGACCCGGCCAATCGAGGGCGAGGAACTGCGCGATGCCGAGGATGAAATCCTGAATATTTTCGTAGACGTTTGCTCCTTGTTTAAGCGCGAACCTGAAGTGGACCACCGTTCGAGCGGCGAAGCGCCCACCTCTGAAGCCTTTCTTTTCGCCTTTCTGCGCAGTCTTGATACCGAAGGCGAAGGGCTGCCTGCATATTTTGTGGAGGCGCTGCGGCGGGCGCTGGCGCATTACGGAGTGTACAGTTTGCGTCGCTCTACTCAGCTTGAGCGAGCTCTCTTGTGGATCTACAAGTCTCATCAGCGTACAGAACAGCAGGTTGCGCCAGTCCTCGGCCTGCTCAGACGGCGATTGCAGGATGCCGAGCGCCGCGGCTTCGAACCCGGCGAAGAGCAAAGAACGCTTCTCGATCGCATCATTGCGGCGGGCAACAGCGCATTTCCTGCCATAAGCGATTTGGCCTCGGAGCTGCGTTATCGCTACTTCGATCAGCCGCTTTTCGAGCGGGCCCGCAAAGAGGTTTACGACAAAGTGAAACAGCAGCTCGCTCGCATCGCAGCGAACCCGGAAGCGCCAGACCGGCACGAGCAGGTGCGCGAACTGGTGGAGTGCCCGCAACCCCTGGTCGGACTGCTCTCGAGCCGGTTTGCCTCGTCGAGCATGGGCATGCGCAAGCTGATGCTCGAAGCCATTATGTGGCGCTATTACCGTATTCGTGCGCTTGAGAACTTCCGCTCGTTGGATATCGATGGACGTTGCTACGCCGCGGCAGAATACGAACACGAAGGCCGACGCATTCATATGTTCACCACGCATACCGAATACGCGCAGTTAGCAAACGCGGCGACTGGAATCTGTGGGTTGCTGAAGGATGTTCCTGAAGATCACGACATCGTTCTCGACTTTTACTCATGGCATGAAGGGCAGCCGGCTGAAGCGGACTGCACACAACAAGAACTTCGGACTGTGCTTGCTGGAATCAAGTTCCCGCGCCTGATTCGCCGGATCGTGGTAGAGGTTGCAAGTTCAGTCCACGCCCAGGGCGCAGGCGGAATGCAGCACTTCACTTTCCGGCCGGCTGGAACGAACGGCTATGAGGAAGAAAAACTGGTTCGCGGCATCCACCCGATGATGGCCAAGCGGCTACACCTCTGGCGGCTCAGTAATTTCAATATCGAGCGGCTGCCCTCGGTCGAGGATGTTTACCTGCTTCACTGTGTCGCGCGAGAAAATCCGAAGGACGAGCGTTTGATTGCATGCGCCGAGGTGCGGGACGTCACACCGGTGCGCGATGAATCGGGCCGGATCCTGAAGCTGCCGCACCTTGAACGTATGTTTACCGAAGCCCTGGCAAGCATCCGTCTTTTTCAGTCGAGCCGGCCGGTTAATCGACGTCTGTGGTGGAACCGCATCCTTTTATATATCTGGCCCCCACTGAATTTGCAGCGGGAAGAATTGCGCGACATTGTGCGCCGGCTGACTCCCGCCACCCAAGGATTGGGGCTTGAGCAGGTGGTCGTACGCACCCGTATTCCTAATCCAGCCACCGGTGAAGTACGCGACATGGTGGTCCGCATCTCGAGTCCAGCCGGCCGGGGAATGGTAACCAGCTTCCGGCCTGCCGACCAGCAACTCGAACCCATGAAACCGCTGGATGAATACAAACAAAAAGTCGTGCGCATGCGCCAGCGGGGAATGATTTATCCGTACGAGATCGTCAACTTGATTACGCCGCCGCGCGAACATGCACGCTCGGAATTCCCGCCTGGAGAATTCATGGAGCACGATCTCGGTGCCGAGAATCGCCTGGTGCCGGTCTCCCGGCCATACGGCCAAAACAAGGCCAACATTATCGCGGGGGTGATTCGCAACTTCACTACCAGATATCCCGAAGGAATGACGCGGGTGTTGCTGCTTGGCGATCCCAGTAAGGATCTGGGCGCACTGGCCGAGCCGGAGTGCCGCCGGATTATTGCCGCGCTCGACCTCGCCGAAGAAATGAAAGTCCCGCTCGAATGGTTCCCGATTTCAGCCGGCGCCAAGATTTCCATGAGCAGCGGCGTTGAAAATATGGATTGGATCGCACGCGCGTTGCGGCGCCTGGTGGAGTTCACCCAAGCCGGTGGCGAAGTCAATCTCATTATTAATGGGATCAACGTTGGGGCGCAGCCTTACTGGAATGCCGAGGCTACCATGCTCATGCATACGCGGGGAATTCTGGTGATGACGCCGAAAGCCGCCATGGTGCTGACCGGCAAACGTGCGCTCGATTATTCCGGAGGGATTTCCGCCGAAGACAACCAGGGCATCGGTGGTTATGACCGCATCATGGGAGTCAATGGCCAGGCGCAGTATTGGGCGCAGGACCTCGACGAAGCCTGCCAGATTCTCTTTCGGCACTATGAGCACACCTACGTTGCTCCAGGCGAGCGATTCCCACGCCGCGCGGAAACTGCCGATCTCCGCGAACGCGATGTCCGCGATTATCCGCATGCCGGCGGCGAAGAAGGATTCACGCGTGTGGGAGAGATTCTCTCAGACGAGACCAATCCAGGGCGCAAGAAGTCGTTCGACATTCGCAACGTGATGCTCGCAACCATGGACCAGGACCATGTTCCGCTCGAACGGTGGGCGGGGATGAGGGCCGCAGAAACCGCGGTCGTATGGGATTCGCACCTGGGAGGATATCCGGTTTGCCTCATTGGCCTCGAATCTCGCCCACTGCCTCGTTTTGGCTTCGTGCCTGCCGATGGGCCGGATCAATGGACGTCGGGTACGTTGTTTCCGCAATCGTCGAAGAAAGTTGCGCGGGCGATAAATGCGGCCAGCAACAACCGACCCGTGGTTGTCCTTGCGAACTTGTCCGGTTTTGATGGCTCGCCGGAATCCATGCGGCGGCTGCAGCTCGAATACGGTGCCGAGATCGGTCGCGCCGTGGTGAATTTTAAAGGCCCGATGGTCTTCTGTGTCATTTCGCGATATCACGGTGGCGCTTACGTGGTTTTCTCGCGCGCCCTGAATCAGCAATTGGAAGTCGCAGCGCTCGAAGGGACGTACGCTTCTGTGATCGGTGGAGCGCCGGCCGCGGCCGTGGTTTTTGCGAGCGAGGTCGAGGCGAAAGCCCGCAAGGACCCTCGTCTGCAGCCACTGGCTGAAGCAATGGCAAAAGCTGAAGGGGCAGAAAAGGGTCGCCTGCGCGCGCAATGGGATGAGTTATTCGCCAAAGTGCACTCGGAGAAGTTGGGCGAAACGGCGGCGGAGTTCGACCGTGTGCACAGCGTACACCGTGCTCTGCAAGTGGGCGCGCTCGATTGCATCATTCCGCCGGGGAAACTGCGGCCGTATCTGATCGGGGCGATCGAACGCGGGATCGCAAGGGAAGAGGAGAGCGCAAAACAAGAGATCGCTGCCGTACAAGCTGCATAAGATAGATGGACTGACCTCATGCATGTTTATTGGTTGGAGCAGACCGAATCCGACGTACCGACGAACGACGAATTCTTCAGCGAAACCGAACTCCTCCGGCTCAAGTCTTTTGTCATTCCGAAGCGGCGCTCTGACTGGCGGCTGGGACGTTGGACTGCGAAGTGCGCGGTCGCTTGGTATTTGCAGTTACCGTTTCGTCCCGAGGTTTTGGCGCGCATAGAGATACGCCCCGCTGCTTCCGGCGCACCCGAAGTATTTCTTGAAGAACGTCCGCTGAAGTTGCCGATTTCAATTAGCCATCGCGCGGGCAGATCTCTCTGCACAGTTGCAAACGGCGATGTCGCGCTGGGATGCGACCTTGAATTGGTCGAGCCCCATAGCGCGGCGTTTGTCGCTGACTACTTTACGGAACACGAACAGCAGTTTATTGCGGCTGCACCAGCGCCAAGTCGGATGCGCCTGGTGGCGCTATTTTGGAGTGCGAAGGAAAGCGTACTTAAAGCGTTACATGAAGGGTTGCGTATTGACACCCGATCGTTAGCCGTTGAAGACGAAGCCGATTCGGGCGATATCAACGGCTGGAGTCGGCTGCGAATTCACAACGGAAGCGGTCTCGTCTTCCATGGGTGGTGGCAACAGAGTGGTGGTTTTGTTCGCACCATTGCCGCCGCTTGGCCTTTGGATTGTCCCGTGCAACTCAAGTCTGCGCCGCACTATTGGAGCGCATGCGCTTGAGTCAAGTTTTTTATGTCCGCGCGTATTGCATTTACCGGTCCCGCGCACTACCGGATCCGCAGCGCATCGCAACTGATCGCATCTGCGATTGAAGTTTCTGCGCGCCGGGCGCTCAGGGGCCGTCGCTACCCGCAGTGGAACTGGACGGTTGAAGCCGGCTGCGATGCCCTCGGCAAGCTGCTGAACACCGCATTCGAACTGAATGTGGAGGATGCACGCTCCTATCTGGATTCGATCACCATTCACTCTCCCTTTATGAACGGCGTTACCCTCAATCGGGCCGACGAAACCATGTTCTCAGGAACATGGTTCACAACAAACGATGTAGAAGACCCGATTACTTTGCTTTACTTTCATGGCGGCGGATACAGTTTTTATCCGAAAAGTTATGAGTATTTCATCAGCCTGATTACTTTGGCAGCGAAGTCGAAAACCTTCGCTCTCGATTATCGCCTCGCGCCCGAACATCTTTTCCCCGCGCAACTTGAGGATGCGCTGAATGCGTATGGTTGGCTTTTGAAAAATGGCACGGACCCTGATCGCCTTGTGGTCGCGGGAGATTCCGCCGGTGGTCACCTGGCGATTACGCTGCTGCTAAGCATCCGGGACGCTGGTCTTGCTGCTCCCGCTTTGGCAATCGCGTTATCGCCCGCTACCGATTTTGGTCTAGATCAGATCCAGCCGAGCAGCGCAGATTGGATCAGCGAGCCGATGCTGGGGCAATGGCGGGATTGGTTCTGCAAACCTGAACAGCGTCGAAAGCCGCTGGTTTCGCCCGTGCACGCCAACCTCGGCGGGCTTGCTGAGATATACATCCAAGCTGGAACCGCGGAGATTTTGTTTCCCAGCATAAAGACATTTGTTGACCACGCTCGTAATCACGGAACGGAAGCTGTTCTTGAAAGCTGGAAAGGAATGCCTCACGTTTTTCAGCTCTTCGGGTTCGATTCGCCACAGAGCGCGGACGCGCTGCGACGAATTTCTGAAGTGATTGAAACCCGGGTGCGCGGAACTAAGTTCGCGGCGCCCAGTTCGCCGATGCAGACGGATGAAAAGGGAAGTAACTCGCCCCTGGCTGGCCGAGAAGACTAACCCGCCTTGACCTTATTGGGAGCCGTCTCTGCGCGGCGAATAGCTTTTTCGTGCAACTCCCACGAATGGATGGCCTGGCGACAACCTTCTCGAGCCAACTCCGTGTTCAACTGACGCTCGGCTTCGTCGAAGGTCTCCTCCGCTCTGAGACGCGCGCGCTGCGCAGCTTCGTCAGCCTCTTTAACTTTTGTTACAAAGTCAGAGAGCTCCGAATCGACAAGAGTCGAGCCATCACCATTGGCGTGTGAATGGCGCTCTTTGCCGGTGAGGTGCTTGTAAGCAGACCTGCTTTCGGTGTCCCACTTTGCTTTAGTCGCCGCGTTTAGCTTGTCCAGCGCGGCGTTTGCCTGGTCGGCAATTTCCCGGACTTTACCTTTTTGGAAGAGCCACGTGAACACCGACCAGTCCAGCGCCTCATTCATCACTCGCTTTGCGTCGTCAACTTCTGGAAGTTTTTTCATCCTCATGCTCCCGCTGCTTCTGTCGCTTGATTGAGTGGCAGGTAGCGATCGACCAATGACTGCTCGTATTTCAGCCACATACGACCTGCGTAAAGCAGCCCACTACACTGGAGGGTGATCCAATCCTGCATAGTCAACGGTGAGCGCAGTCCGTTGCGATGCGTGATCCAGTGTCCTGCTACCTGCCGCGCCACTCCGAAACCAATGCCGCTGCGGTCACCGCTGATGTCGGTCAGGAGGCCATCCAGGGTGAACATTACCTTTGACAACATCACCAGTGCTCCGGGAAATTTGACGCCGCTCAATGCCGCTTTCTCGAGAAGTTTCATCGCATCACCTGCGCTCGGAAAGTACTTGGCGGGAAGCGTTTCCACAAATGTGCTGGCCGTGTCGCGTATCTCCTTCGCCAGCTTCGAGTCGCTGCGGATAGGGTTCTGACTCAGCGCGAGAGTTTCGCTTGCCGCCCCCATGGGATCACGCAATCCCACCATAAGAAATAGGAGCGCAAGATGTCGCCGCTGTTCGCGGCTCAAGCGTTCGCGCAGCGCCCAATCGATGATCGTCAGTTCACCATTGCGGCGGTTATAGAGAAGATTGCCGGCGTGCGGGTCGCCATGAAACACGGCATTCTCTTGTGATGACATCAGGGGAACTGCGACCAGTGCCTGGATAAGTTGCTGGACAAGTTTCTTGCGCGCCGGGGGCGGCAGGTGCGCGGCAGCGTTGGTCACCTTGACTCCGTATTCTTCGCTGAGCGCGGTGATTGTGCTGGTTGAGAGCGGCTGAATCAAGCGGGGAACTCGTACTCCCTTGATGCCGCGATAAAGCGACGCCGCCTCTAACAACGTTTTCTGTTCGCGCACGAAATTTACTTCGTGCTGCAACAGTCGCCGGACTTTTTTGAAAGTATCCGGAATCAAATGCGCAGGGAAGCCGTATCGATGGTGACGATCTCCGAAGTATTGTGCCAGGCCTTCGAGGTAATCCATGTCCTCGGCGAAAAAAGCGGGAATGTGCGGCTTGAGTACTTTAAACACGCCACGTTCACGCCTGCCGGTCTGCGGATTCGTCCAGGTGAAACGAATGACGGCGCTGACGCTGGCTTCCGAGAGGATGGCGGGAGCGATTTGAACTTCGTATTTCTCGAGGCGCTTACCCAGTTCGCTTTGAATGATCAAGCGTATTTCCGCCGGTTTAACGTCACGAATGCCGTTCTCAAGGCGAGCAAGCGCTTTGCGCAAAGCCGGCCGCAAGTGCTGGTTGCGCGCGATCACCTGCCCGAGCTTCTGCAGGCCGGGAACTCTAGCAATCAGCCGCAGCAGGCGTTGTTCCGGCGTAGTGAGTTCGGGAAGGTCGATTTGTTCGACCAGTTTAGGCGCCAGGCGTTCGGGAGAAAGACGCGCCACTACAAACATCATCGAGTCGCGGACCGGCCCTCGCCACTTCAGGTATGTCTCAGGAACCAACCGCTCGACGGGAACAATCTCGTCCACGATCCAGCGCGCCATTGCCTCGCGCAGTAGCTGTCCCGCTGGCGTACGCAGCATCGCTTCAATGAGGCTGATTTTTTGGGCTGCGGTGGCATTGCTGGGAAAGAAATTGCTCAGTGCGTTTCGCAACTGCCCGGGAGACACCTGCCGAAGGTTCGCCTCGAGGTTGGAAGTCTCAAGCATCGATATCTAAACCATAAGCGCGGTATACAGGCTGCGCTGTGATCACCATCACGTTCCTGTGCGTCGGTGGGCAAGAAAGGTTTGAGCGCCTGACGACTTACTTCGACGGCTTTCTGCGTCCGACGCGGTTCAGAATCCGTCGGACTTTTTTTGGCGAGACTGAAAGGCGTGCTGCTACCCGGGAAACTTTTCTTCCCTCGCGCTCCCAAACTTTGGGAATCACCAGCTCGGCAAATTCTTCGCTGAGCTGCTGGAACGTCTTGTCGCCTACCGATCCCTGGGACCAGGCGCGCAGTATGGGATTCACGCTGCCGCCGCGCAGCACCTTGGTCTTCAACGTCTGAAAGTCCTGCCAGGCATTTTCGGCGTGACCGTCCTTCGAAAGACTGGCGGCCTGGTCGTAGCAATGACGTGCGGCATCGGTATCGTCGAAGAAGCGATTGCAGCAAGTGAGCCCCTGCCAAATAAGAGTGTGCGCGAGCAGGCGCCGGTTTTGCGTGTGCTTTGCGAGTTCGACCGCTTCGTGGGCAAAATCCTGCGCCAGGCGGGCGTGATTACCCGGTTCGGTGCTCTCGCCAATTCCTTCTTCCACGCGAGCGTTCTCGATCATGCAGCGAACCAGGCGAGCCCGCGCCATGAGGATAAAATCTTTCTTGTCTTCGCCGAGATCGAAGGCAGTTTTGGCCGAGGCTTCGGCGTGCTCCAGATCGCCGTTATCGAGGTGCAGATATGCGTAGTTCAAGTGCACGCTGCCGAGGCCGTGATGGTTCTCGTACTGCTGATAAATTGCGGCGGCCTCGGCGAGCTCGGCAAGCGCCTCTTCACGCAATTGCTCAAAGCGATGGCGATAGGGCGTTTTTACCTGGCCGTTTCCAGCGCGGCCACGCGCGGCAGCTTTGCGGCGGCGGGCGGCATCGGCATCGATCTTGCGACGCAGTTGCAGCGCGATCAGCCGCTTCACGTATGCCATATTGTTCAGCGAACGCGCAACGTTGCGGTGTTGAGGATCGCGCTTTTTGTAAAAAGCAATCGCCGCCGTGAAGTTGTCGATGGCGTGCTGATATCGCCCCTGACGACGAGCGATGCGCCCGTACGAAGATTGAATATTTCCCAGGGTCAGATAGTCATCAGTCGTGCTGAGCACCGATTCAGCTTCCTGCAGAATATTTGTCGCTTGCTTGGCATCGCCCTTCTGGAAGTGAAGCCAGCTCTCGAGCACACGTGAAACTGCGGCCATCGGTTTGTGGCCAAGTTCAAGTGCAAGATCACGCCCTTTCACCGCGAATGTGAGCGCCTGGTCGTACTCCCCCTTCATGCGCAAGCAGCGGCCTTTCCAGAAATAGGCGATGGCGATCAACTCACGGTCGTCGGTTTCGTTGTCGAGACCGAGAACGAAATCGATGTTGGAAATGGCTTCTTCTTTTAATTCCTCGGCCATTGCCACCATGGCTTCCGCCATGCGTAGATAAAGATAATCGAGCAACGGCAACCGGCCGCGAATAGGCTTTGAAAAGTTTGCGAGAATCTGCGTGACCAGCGTCGGACGTTTAAACCCAAGATCAACCCATTGCGCCACGTAGCCGGCAAAACGTCCGGCATTCTTTTTGTCGGGATCGAAATAGGTCAGCAGGTTGTGATGTTCTTCGAGCAGTGCCATCCCGCGCGCCACGCGGCGACAGACGAGATGGTCCTTGAGTTGGGCCAACAACTCGTCAGAAATGTCCGTGGAGTTAGGCTTCATTGTTCGAGCAGGCGGGAGCGCTACTCGATGTAATCATAAGCCACTAAGGTCAGGAATTCCGCAAAACTGGGGCTCGTCATCATCTCGTCATAAAGCTGCGCGGCTTCGGCCATGCGTGCGCCCTTTAATTTATTTGTCTGTTCGGAGATCACGGCCCGAACTAATTCCTTCGTGACCGGGCGGCCGTCCTCGAGTTTGGCGCCATGGCGAACCCACTGCCACACTTGTGCGCGCGAAATTTCCGCAGTGGCAGCGTCCTCCATCAGGTTGTAAATGGGCACACAGCCAGAACCGCGCAGCCACGACTCGAGATATTGCAGGCCGACGTCGATGTTCCAGCGCAAGCCCTCTGCCGTGATCGGACCTTCAGGAACGGTCAGCAGATCTCTCGCCTTGACATGAACATCATCGCGCCGTTTTTCGATCTGGTTCGGTTGCGGCATGTACATGTCGAAGATCTCTTTCGCGACCGGGACCAGGCCAGGATGTGCAACCCACGTGCCGTCGTGTCCGGCGCGGACTTCGCGTAGCTTGTCCTGCCGAACTTTTTCGAGCGCTTTTTCGTTTGCTTCCAGATCGTTCTTGATGGGAATTTGTGCCGCCATGCCCCCCATGGCGTGGATACCGCGTCGATGGCAGGTTTGGATGAGCAGATCCACGTATGACTGGAGAAAATGCCTGTGCATGGTGACGGTGGAACGGTCGGGCAAAACAAAGTCAGGGCGATTTCGAAATTTCTTGATGAAACTGAAGATGTAATCCCAGCGTCCGCAGTTCAGTCCGGCGGAGTGCTCACGTAACTCGTAAAGAATCTCGTCCATTTCGAAGGCGGCGAGAATAGTTTCAATCAACACAGTGGCGCGAATCGTACCGCGCGGAATTCCGAGTTCATCCTGTGCGAAGCAGAACAAGTCATTCCATAGACGTGCTTCCAGATGACTCTCCATTTTCGGCAGATAAAAATATGGGCCGGTGCCTTTGTCGACCAGCAATTGCGCATTATGAAAGAAGAACAAGCCGAAATCGAAGAGCGACCCAGAAATTGGTTTGCCATCGACCGTGAAATGCCTCTCCTCCAAATGCCAGCCGCGCGGGCGAACCATCAACGTCGCGACCGGCGGGTTCAGCCGATAACGCTTGCCTTCCGGACTCACATAGCTGATGGTGCCGCGCACCGCATCGCGCAGGTTCGCCTGACCCTCGATATTGTTGTTCCAGGTCGGCGAATTGGAATCTTCAAAATCGGCCATGAACACGCTTGCGCCCGAGTTCAGCGCATTGATGATCATCTTGCGATCGACCGGGCCGGTGATCTCGACGCGGCGGTCCCGTAGGTCGTTGGGAATGGGCGCAACCTTCCATACACTCTGGCGGATGTGCGCGGTCTCGGGAAGAAAATCGGGAAGCTGGCCGGCGTCAATTTGCTGCTGCCGAACCCGGCGGCGCACGAGCAATTTTTGGCGGCTTGGCTCGAATTCATGCGCCAGGCGGATCAGAAACGCGCTCGCGCCGGGGGTAAGGATTTCGGCTTCAACTTCATTACGGAGGGCTGGCGTGGTGGTCATGTCCAATATGTTAGTTCAGCTTTGCCGCAACGTTTGTCTTCTAGTCCAAAAAGGTCCAGTCGTCCGTTACGGACGACCCGGTTTGGAGTACATGCCGTACGTGCGTTTTACTGATCGAGTCCGCAAGGAAGGTTTTCATATGTTTCCGTTGAGCGCCACCGAACTGACGAAAGAATGGCACACCAACCCGCGCTGGACCGGCACCAAACGGCCCTACACCAGCCAACAAGTCGTAAAGCTGCGAGGCTCTATTCATGTGGAGCACACGCTGGCGCGATTGGGCGCAGAGCGCCTGTGGTATTTGCTGCGGCATGAAGAGTTCGTCCCCGCACTCGGCGCCCTGACCGGCAACCAGGCTGTGCAGCAGGTCCAGGCCGGGCTGAAGGCGATCTATCTGAGCGGCTGGCAAGTCGCCGCTGACGCCAACGATTCCGGACAGATGTATCCCGATCAAAGCCTATACCCCGTGGACAGCGTGCCCAACGTGATCCGCCGCATCAACAATGCGCTCATGCGCGCCGATCAAATTCATCAGGTGGAAGGGAAGAACGGCGTTTATTGGATGGCGCCGATTGTTGCTGATGCCGAAGCTGGATTCGGCGGGACATTAAACGCTTTCGAGTTGATGAAGGCGATGATCGAAGCGGGCGCGGCGTGTGTTCATTTCGAAGATCAGCTCTCCTCCGCTAAAAAATGCGGGCACCTGGGCGGAAAAGTCCTGGTGCCGACTTCGGAAGCAATTCAGAAACTGATTGCGGCGCGCCTTGCTGCGGATGTTCTCGGCGTACCAGCGTTAATCATGGCCCGCACCGATGCGAACAGCGCGCATCTGTTGACCAGTGACATCGATCCGCGGGACCGCGAGTTCCTTACCGGCGACCGCACGTCGGAAGGTTTCTATTGCATTCGCGGAGGCCTTGACTCTGCTATTGCACGCGGACTGGCGTATGCGCCTTATGCGGATCTGATCTGGTGCGAAACTTCGGAACCGAACCTCGAAGAAGCGCGCCGCTTTGCTGCGGCAATCCACGCACAATTCCCGGGCAAAATGCTGGCTTACAACTGCTCGCCTTCGTTCAACTGGAAAAAGAAACTTGATGACGCCACCATCGCGACCTTCCAAACAGAACTCGCAAGGATGGGTTACAAGTTTCAATTCGTGACTCTGGCTGGCTTCCACGCCCTTAACTTGAGCATGTTTGAACTTGCGCGGGGATACAAAGACACCGGCATGACTGCCTACTCCCGTCTGCAGGAGAAGGAATTCAGCCGCGAAGCTGAATACGGATATCAGGCTGTTAAGCACCAGCGCTTTGTCGGCACGGGATACTTCGACGCGCTTACCCAAGTAATTGCCGGAGGTCTGGCTTCGACGACCGCTCTCAAGGGTTCGACCGAAGAAGAGCAGTTCGCGGAGATCAAACGGCAGATGCACGCGAAACTTGGGCCGGACGCAGCCTGCCAGCCGATTCTGGGCGAGTGCCCGTCGCTGCCAATGGTGAAGGAAATCATGCCGCCGCACGAGGAACTGCTGCCCTCAGGCGACTAAGCACCGCTCCACATCTTCAATGTGATCGCGCTTGCGACCGGACGAGAGAGCTAATTCTCTCGCCCGATGTTATTTTGCAAAACTGCAACTTACGTGAGCGTGATCACAGCTGTTGCCATTACCCACAGCCTATTATCAAAGTATCGAATGCCCTGATTTCGAGGGCCTGATGGTAACTTTTGCCTGGCGTCACGGGATTGGTGCACACCCCAAAGCAGAAGGCAATGCCGTAATATTCGGCGTACGGCCGGAAACATTCAACACTCTTCTCGGGCTTGCTTCCACTGAATCGCGCCTTCGCAAGAGTTCATTCACATGGTCCTTCGTTGTGCACGCACTCGCTTTGGTGCTGCTATTGGTTTCGAGCAGATTTGTGGCGATCCATGCTCGTGAAATTCGACAGCAGGTGGCGGCGGTTGTAACTGATATCAGCCCATATACTCTGCCGAGCTCGCGGTCGAAGTCTGGTGGCGGGGGAGGTGGGGGTGACCGCTCCAAGTTGGCGGCTCCGCGCGGAGCACTGCCGCGCTTCTCACGAACGCAAATCGTTCCACCCGCGGTTGTCGTGCGGAATGAAAGCCCCAAACTCGCGTTTGAACCCACAGTCGTTGTGCCGCCGCAGATTAAGCTGCCACATACCGGACCCATCGGCGATCCGCTCTCCGCTATTCTCTCCGTGCCTTCGAACGGTCCCGGCTTCGGCGGCGGAGTCGGTTCCGGAACCGGACCGGGCGTTGGTCCTGGTTACGGTGGCGGAATCGGTGGAGGGGTCTACCAAGTCGGGGGTGGAGTCAGCGCGCCGCGCGTCATCTACTCACCCGAGCCGGAGTTTTCTGACGAAGCCCGCAAAGCCAAATATCAGGGCACAGTTGTGCTGTCTGCAGTAGTCGGAACCGATGGCCGCACCTACGAGATTCACGTTCGCCGTGCGCTCGGCATGGGGCTTGATGAGAAGGCGATCCAAGCTATCCAGCAGTGGACGTTCGAACCTGGCCGCAAAGATGGAATTCCCGTAGCAGTACTGATCAACGTCGAGGTCAACTTTCGTCTGTATTAAATGCAGCCGCGTAGTAGAGTTCTCGGGCAAGTGCACGTTCTGAATGCTGCGTCCGCAACGCGTGAGCTCGGGCTTCGTAAGCCCGGCCTTTTGCATTGGATTCGCTGTGGTTTAGCGGTGAGCACACAGCCCAGTGATTCCGGTCACATCGCAAATGTCACGCCCAGCTCAACATTAACTGTACTTGTAAATCGTCGCGGAGCCTGCAATGAACAATATCGCAGAGCGGGCACGTCGGTTGATTCTGCTCTTTTGCCTGTCCGTTACTCTTCTTGCTTCCGGTTGCAGCAAAAAAGATAAAGCCCAGGTCGCCGGCCCGGGGCTGGTGCGCCCACCGGCGCCGGTAATTGCTGCTGATGTTGAACAACGCGACGTGCCTGTTCAGATTCGCGCCATCGGCAACGTCGAGGCGTATCAGACTGTGCAGATCCGCTCACAGGTTAACGGCCAAATTGTGAAAATTCTCTTTCACGAAGGACAGGACGTGCGCGCAGATCAACTGCTATTTCAATTGGACAAGCGGCCTTTCCAAGCAGACCTCGATAAAGCCATCGGTCAGCTCCACCACGACCAGGCCCAAGCTGAAAATTCGCGAGTCGAGGCACAGCGTTATTTGGGTCTGGAGAAAGACGGCGTTGTATCTCACGAACTTGCGGACCAGATGCGAATGCAGGCAAAGGCCGATATTTCCGCCGTTGAAGCAGACAAGGCTGCGGTTGATGCTGCCCGCGTGCAACTGCAGTACACCGATATTGCCGCTCCAATCGATTCGCGTACCGGAGCTTTGCTGATCAATCTTGGCAATCTGGTCAAGGCGAATGATACGCCTTATCTCGTGCAACTGAACCAGATCACGCCGATCTACGTCACCTTCTACGTGCCCGAAGCGAGTCTCGATCAGGTACGCCGATATTCTTCGTCTACGCAACTCAGGGTGCTCGCATATCCGAAAGGAGAGGCCACGAATCCAGCGGTCGGCCGGCTGACATTCATCGACAACGGAGTCGACACCACCACGGGCACGTTCAAAGTGAAAGGCACGTTTCAAAACAAGGATCGCAGGCTGTGGCCGGGAGAATTTGTCGATGTCGCGCTGGAGCTCTCGACCCAGAAGAACGCCATCGTGATTCCAACAAAGGCGATTCAGACCGGACAGCAAGGCGATTACGTCTACGTCATCCGGGGCGACAGCACCGCTGAACCGCGGCTGGTCAAGACCACTGGCACATATCAGAACCTGACACTCATATCCGACGGATTGAACCCGGGCGAGCGCGTCATCGCGGACGGACAATTACGCGTTGCACCTAACGCTAAAGTTACTGTTCAAAGAACGATTTCCGGATCTCAAACCAGCGCAGCCTCCACTCCGAACCCAGCCGGAGGCGGTTTGTGAGTCTCTCGGAACTGTTCATCAAACGGCCGATCATGACCACGCTCGTGATGAGCGCCATTCTTCTCTTCGGCATATTCGCGTATCGCCTGCTGCCGGTCAGCGATCTGCCCAACGTGGACTTTCCAACCATTCTGGTGAGCGCGTCGCTTCCTGGCGCCAGCCCGGACACCATGGCATCATCTGTAGCTACTCCCCTCGAGAAACAATTCTCGACCATCGCCGGAATCGATTCGATGACCTCGGCGAATTCACTGGGCTATACCAACATCACCATCCAGTTCAACCTCAGCCGCAATCTGGATGGCGCCGCTCTCGATGTACAGGCGGCGATCACCGCCGCGGGCGGTCAACTTCCGCCGGAGATGCCGACTCCTCCAACATTTCAAAAAGTAAATCCTGCCGATTCGCCGATTCTCTACATATCTCTGAGTTCTCCGACCTTGCGGCTTTCCGACGTGGACGAAGCCGCCGAGACCACGATTGCGCAAAACGTCTCCATGGTCAGTGGCGTGGCTCAGGTGATGGTGTTCGGCGCGCAGAAGTATGCCATGCGGGCGCAACTCGATCCCAGCGCATTGGCCTCTCGCCAGATTGGAATCGACGAAGTTAGCGCCGCGTTGCAGTCCGGCAACACTGATCTTCCCACCGGCACGCTCTACGGCCAGAACCAGACGTTCACCATTCTCGCCAATGGTCAGCGCATGAACGCCGCGCAGTTCGGGCCAATGATTATCGCTTATCGTAATGGCGCTCCGGTGCGGCTGAATGACGTTGGCAGGGCCATCGACAGCGTACAAATCGACAAAACCGCCGGATGGTACAACGGCGTTCGGGCCATCGTGCTGGCGATTCAGAAGCAGCCGGGAACCAACACGGTCGAAGTTGTTGACAGCATTCGCAAGCTCCTGCCGCGCTTGCAGGAGCATATTCCCGCCGCGATCGACCTCAACATTTTGTATGACCGCTCAGTTTCGATTCGCGCATCGGTAAACGACGTGAAGTTCACACTGGTGCTCGCCATCGGGCTGGTCATCATGGTGATCTTCATTTTTCTGCGGAATGTTTCTGCGACTCTGATCCCGGCTCTGGCCCTGCCGATGTCGATCATTGGGACGTTTTCCGTGATGTATCTGCTCGGCTACAGCGTGGACAATCTTTCGCTCATGGCGCTGACGCTCTCGGTTGGTTTTGTGGTCGACGATGCCATCGTCATGCTCGAAAACATCGTTCGTCACATGGAGCACGGCAAAACGCCATGGCAGGCGGCCCGCGACGGCTCGGCCCAGATCGGCTTCACGATTCTTTCCATGACCCTTTCGCTTGCGGCAGTCTTTATTCCATTGCTTTTCATGGGAGGAATCATTGGGCGCTTGCTGCATGAGTTCGCTGTGACGATTGGCGCCGCGATCCTGGTTTCAGGATTCGTCTCGCTGACCTTGACTCCCATGCTTTGCAGTCGCTTTCTTCGGGCTCACGAAAAAGAGAAGCACAGCCGTCTCTACAACTACAGCGAGCGCGGCTTTGACGCATGGCTTCGCGGTTACGACCGCAGCTTGAAATCCGTGCTGAGGCATAAATTTGCCACGCTGATGGTTTCGTTCGTGGTTGTCGCACTCACGGTTTACCTGTACACCATCTCGAAAACTGGGTTCATCCCCGACGAGGATCAAAGCCTCGTCTTCGCCTTTACCGAGGCCCAGCAAGGCATCGCGTTTCAAGACATGATGCGTCTGCAGCAAAAAGTCGCCGCGATTGTGCAATCCGATCCCAACGTCCTGAACACGATGTCCGCAATTGCAAGTCCTATCAACCAAGGGCGCATCTTTTTCCGGCTGAAGGACAAAAAAGATCGTGTGAACCACATGAGCGCGACGGACGTAATACAAGAACTGCGGCCAAAAGTTTCGCAGATTGTGGGGTTAAATGTATTCATGCAGGTGCCGCCGACCATTCGCATCGGCGGAAACCTGACAAAATCGCAATACCAATACACGCTGCAGACGCCAGATACCGACGAGCTCTACCGGGATGCTCCTAAGCTCGAGGCCGCGCTTCGGGCTTTGCCACAATTGCAGGATGTGACCAGCGATTTGCAAGTCGCGAATCCGCAGCTCACAGTGGACGTCGATCACGATAAAGCCTACGCACTGGGACTAACGCCGCTTCAGGTTTCGGACGCTCTCTATTCCGCCTACGGCACTCGCCAGATCGGTACGATTTATGCTCCGAACAACGAATATTACGTGATCGTCGAGTTGTTGCCGGAATACCAGAACAACCCTGACAAGCTGTCACTATTGTACGTTCGCTCAAACACGGGGAAGCTCGTTCCACTCGACACCGTGGCCAAGCTCGTTCCTTCTGTTGGTCCGCTGATGGTGAATCACCTCGGGCAGTTGCCGTCGGTGACTTTGAGCTTCAATCTGAAACCCGGAACCGCATTAGGCGACGCGACCAAGCTGGTCGAAGCCGAAGCACTGCAAGTTTTGCCGGCAGACATTCAGGGCACATTTCAGGGGTCGGCTCAAGCATTTCGCAGTTCGTTCGCGGGCATGGGACTGCTTCTGCTGGCCGCGATTCTGGTGATCTACATCATTCTGGGAATTCTCTACGAGAGCTTCATCCATCCGCTGACAATTCTTTCCGGCCTGCCGTCTGCCGGTGTCGGGGCCCTGGCCACGCTCATCCTTTTCCATCAGGAGCTGAATCTTTATTCGTTCGTTGGCGTAATCATGCTCATTGGCATCGTGAAGAAGAATGCCATCATGATGATCGACTTCGCGCTCGAAGCGGAACGCACCGAAGGCAAGAGTCCGGAGGATGCCATTCATGAAGGCGCGCTGGTGCGCTTCCGGCCGATCATGATGACAACGGCGTCAGCGCTGATGGGGACGCTGCCGATTGCGATTGGCTTTGGGGCCGGCGCCGACTCGCGGCGTGGTCTGGGGCTTGCAGTAGTCGGTGGGCTGGTGTTTTCTCAGATCGTGACGCTCTACATCACGCCGGTGTACTACGTCTATCTTGACCGGCTGCAGACAAAGTTCCGCAGAACTCGTCCCAGCAAACCCGATCTGCATATAGAAGATCATTTCGAAGAAGCACTCCTCGTCGGACAAAGTCGCTGATCTGCGAATTTGGAGTACTTGTGGGCATTTGCATTTCCAAGCCCTTCGTGCCGCCGATCTGGAAAGTTGTGATTACAATCACATTTGGCGGTGACGTGCGCAATTTCCACCTTCATCGATTCGCCAGACAATAGAGTTGGCTCTTGATAAAAACGAGCCGGGAGGGTTCAGTGAGTTCAGGGACCGTCGCAATCGCTCAGCCGGTTTCGGTCGGGTTTTCACGTAGAACCGCGTTAGATGCCTTCTTTCGTCCCAGGAACGCCGTTATTGTTGGCGCGACTGAAAAGCCGGGCAGTGTTGGCCGAACTGTGGTCGCCAACCTGCTCAAAGGCCCGATAAAAGAGAGTCTCTTTGCAGTAAATCCGAAGCGGAAAGAGGTACTGGGAGTGCCATGTTTCCCCAGTGTTGGCGAGCTTCCGCAGGGCATAGATCTCGCGTTAATCGTGACTCCGGCAACGACGGTGCCCGATATTGTCGGACAGTGCGTGGATGCGGGGATCAAAGCCGCGGTCATCATCTCTGCGGGCTTCAAAGAGCACGGGGCCGCAGGCGCCGAACTGGAAAATCAGATCCGTGCGCACCTGCGGCGCGGGACAATGCGGGTGATTGGCCCAAACTGCCTGGGAATCATGAACCCAGTAATCGGGCTGGACGCCACGTTTGCGAAGCGCGCCCCGAAGGCGGGCAATGTCGCATTCCTCGGCCAGAGCGGAGCGTTGCTGACGGCGATCCTTGACTGGGCAATTCCGGAGGAGATTGGGTTCAGCGGAATCGTCTCAACCGGCTCGATGCTCGATGTGAGCTGGGGCGATCTCATCCGCTATTACGGCGATGACCCAAATACTCACAGCATTCTGATGTATATGGAATCGGTCGGCGACGCGCGTGCGTTTGTTTCGGCCGCGCGCGAGGTGGCGCTGCAAAAGCCGATCATCCTGATCAAGGCCGGCGCTTCAGA
>DATIYR010000124.1:0-7875 GCA_035517535.1 Terriglobales bacterium | reverse complement strand
CCCGTTTCTTCATCCCCGGATTGCGCTGCTGCACTCGACTGAGCAGGCATTCTTCCGTAGTGACGAGAGTGCCCGAGCCGTTCACCTCGATTGATCCGCCTTCGAGCACGACGCGATTACCTTTGAACTCCGGCCGAATCTCTTTTGCCGAGGCGAATTCGGCCATCATGCTCCCAATTTTTTCGTCGCGCTTCCAGTTGGGATATTTCGCCCACGCATTGAATCGCCATTTGACGGCAGACAACTTTGTCGGGTGCCCCATCCTTGTCTCCACGTTCTTTGTGGAGACAGGGTGGGGGTTTTGACTTTGTGATTTCCCATACGACGCTACGAACGCGCACCCCGAATCCCTTGTCCAAACCCGGTCGGTAGGCCATCGGTGAAAACTGACGTTGTCATTCGACGCGTGCGCGAGCTTTAAAGTCCTGCTGGCCACCTTTTCCGATGCCGCATCGTTCACAATCACCTCGACGCGTTCGTTCCTGCTCAGATAACGAATGATCTCAGCATAGACCCACGGGATCGGCTCAAATTTGCCCGGCCAATCGAGCTTGTAATGCGGCCACGCCAACCAGGTCGCGGCATGGGATTCCCACTCGGCAGGCATTCGATACATGGACAATTTGTCGGGCATCAAAATTCGCGCAGACCTAATTCAGCAATATAGCAATTGATCTTTGGTCGCCAGTCGGGTGTCGCAATACACGCTACGGCTCTTTGGGGAGTCTCGATTCCACCGGTGGCAATTCCGGGAACTTTGCGTGCGGTTCGTTCTGGTACCAGTACGCCACCGAAGAGAAATTGTCCCCGCGGTCGTCGGCGTGCCCATGCTCAATGGTGGCTCGCAGCGATTTCGTAAACGGGATGGGAGAGTCCAGGTGAAAGCGATAAACCGACCAGTGGGAGTCTTTCTTCTCTGGGCCGACCACTGGCGCGCCGAATAGTCCATAGGAGAAAGGCTTCCCGCCGAAGTCCCACGCTCCCAAAAAATAATCCTCCGTCCCCGTTCCATTTATCGATGGCAGTGTCTCGCCATCAATAAAAAACATATCGTCTCCCTCGCCCCACCAGCCGTCCGCGTTTTCGATCACCGACATGGTCACGCCCACGAAGTGGCCGCGTCCGGTCGCCTCCATCCAAACGTAGTTGTTTTTGCCATCGAGATTGGTCTTTGCATTTTCCATCGCCACATTCGGAGTGGCCTGGCGATACTGAGCGTGAAAATAAGCAGTATCGTTCGGCAGCGGTGAGGGAAGCTGACGCCAGTCGATGTTCCAATAGAGGGCATCAATCGGTTCATGCCCTTGGTTCGTGACGGTGATGCGGGCGTGTTTTTGGAACGGCATCGGGAAAAAACAGTTCAGGGCTTTATCGGCACCGACCGCCAGCGGGATCGATTGATATAGAAAATACTCGCCGTTTCCAAGTCCAAAAAAATCTCCGATTGGAGCTTCTACGCTCGGCTCACTTTCGTCGTCCCAATACATACGGAGAACAATTCGCTTGAGGTGATATTTTTCTTTGTCCGCGATGGTGAACCAGACATGTGAAATTTCGCCCGGGCCATTTTCGTCGAGCACGGTGATGGTCTGGCCGGGCGGCACAACGCGAAAATCGTCATTTCCGCCCGTTCGGTCGTAGCTGGAGGAGCGCCGCTGGCGATAATTGTGCGGGCTTGGAAGAGTGGCGAGAGAAGCGACTCCGACCGGTCCCTGCGTCTGCGCTTCCGAGTGCTTCGAGAGCAGGCAACTCAACGCCAATAAGGCAACCGCAAGCATTTTTCCCATCGCAACCTCCCGCATAGACGCGGCATAATAGCAGAAAAGGATCGACCTGAAAGGCCGATCGCAAGATTCGGCTTGCTCCCGAGAACTTTGTAGCGATAAAGTGCATCGTACTTACATTGGCCAGCTAAAGCGTCTTCGTCCTGGAGGTGCCTCGTGCGTGTTCTACTCACATTGCTGTTGCTTTCCGTTTTCGTCTTTGCGCAGCAGACCGCGAAAACCACTGCGCCGGCGCTCACTCAAGGCGCGCACGCCGACGCCAATCAGATCACGATTCCTGCCGGCACCAGAATTCCGATTGCGCTGAAAAACACAATTTCGACCAAAGGAAACCACGAAGGCGACCCGATTTATGCGCAGTCCACGTTCCCGGTTGTGATCAACGATCGCATCATCGTTCCGGCGGGAACGTACGTGCAGGGCAAGATCAGCTCTATTAAACCGGCCGGACATATTAAAGGCCGCGCCGAAGTATTGATCCATTTCACCACGCTGATTTATCCCAGTGGATACACCGTCCTGCTGCCGGGGTCCATTGAAAATGCTTCCGGCGTTGATAACGCCAAAGTCAAAGATAAGGAAGGCACAATCCAGGGTGACAGCAACAAAGGAAAGACTGCTGCTACGATCGTGGGTCCGGCTGCCGACGGTGCACTAACCGGAGCCGTCATTCACGGCGGCGAAGGGGCGCTGATCGGTGCGGGAATCGGCGGAGCGGTTGGTACCGCCATCGCTGCGCTCAGTCACGGCAATGAGGTGAAAATGCCGCCGGGAACAACGCTGGAAGTTGTCTTGCAAAGAGACATTGCGGTCGACGGGAACCGCATCTCGGCGAATGCGCCGGTTCAACGCGATTAATCGAATCCACTAGCCTGCAACAACGGCATTCATTCCATTATTTCAGCTGGAAGAGCGCGTTCACGTGCGCTGTAACGGTGACCTCCTGGGGAGAAAACTCAGCGGTGGGTGGAGGCGTTTCGGCGCCAGCCACTCTTGCCGTCGCCATAACTAGCGGCCGAATGGGGAATTGATTCTCTGAGGTGTCGACTGAGGCGTACACCAGCTCCCCGACGGTTCTTCCGCTCGCCCGTGCAATTGCGTCGGCCGATTCCTTCGCCCGCCGATACGCATCTTCAATCGCCTTGGTTTTGGCTGCGTCCTTGTTCTCGAGAATGTAGCTGAGTTGCTGGTTATCGGTGACGTCCGCATTCGCAAACAGCTCTAGAATGGGCCCGATCTTCGCGAAGTCTTTCAGTTTTACAGAGACGTTGGCGTTGACGTGGTAGGCAATCAGCTCATGCCTGGGGGTTTTGTAGTCATAGACGGGCTGGACGGCGAAATAACCGATCTCCGCGGATTGCGGCGGTACACCGTTCGAGCGCAGGATTTCTCTTATCTGTTCAGCGGTCTTCGACGCGCGCGCATAAGCCTCCGATGCCGTCTTTTCCTGCTCGGAAATGGCAAAGTTAATGACCGCAGTGTCAGGGTTCGCCTGAAATTTTCCATCTCCGCCAACAAAGATGGTGTTCGGTTGTGCGGTGATCGATGGGTGTTCCTGCGCCACCGCTGAAGCACAAATTGCAACGATGCAAACGGATGTGAGCAACAAATTCTTCATATTTTCGCAACCCCCAGTGAAGTGGTTCATATCTCCGACGGCCCAATCTAGGAACGCTTTAGGGTGGCGGAGTTGCGGCCGTACAGCAGAATTTATTCCGCCGTGGAAGGTTCGATTACGTTCTTGATTTCTGAAATTTTGTTAGCCGGGAATCCGCCTTGTTTCGCATGCTCGCGAATCATCTCTTCATTCGGCGCGCGATAAATACAGTAGATCTTGTCGCCGGTAACGTAGCTCTGGATCCATTGAATCTCCGGGCCGAGCTTATTCAGAACGCTGCAGGATTTCTGGGAGACCGCCCGCAGCTGGTCCGGCGTTAGTTGGCCGGCCCCGGGAAGCTCGCGCTCAATCACAAATTTGGGCATGTAAGCCTCCGCGAACGAGATGCGGCAAAGAGCCGGCAGAAGGCTATCAAAGATTCTGAGCGAACCGCAAGGTCAGGCTTTCGCAGTTGCGGAGTAAGCGACCGGGTAAATCTGCGAGTCGATGTCCCTGCGCAGGTCGTCCCAAATATGCTCCGGCATTTCAAGGAAAATTTTCACGACTTCGGGATCGAACTGCGTTCCCGAGCAGCGGCTGATCTCAGCCCGCGCCGCCGGGAACGGCTGGGCAGGGCGGTACGGACGATTCGAGCGGATCGCGTCGAGCGTATCGGCAACCGCGAAAATGCGTGCGCCTAATGGAATTTCGTTGCCCTTAAGCCCGCGCGGATAGCCGGTGCCATCGTACTTTTCCTGGTGCGAATAAACGATATCGGAAGCTTCCTGCAGGAAGGGAATTCTTCGCAGGATCTGGTAGCCGCGATAGCAGTGCTCGCGCATGATCGCGACTTCCTCTTCGTTCAGTGCCCCCGGTTTGCGAAGAATCGCATCCGGAATGGCCATTTTGCCGATATCGTGCAGGAAAGCGCCGCGCGCAATCACTCGAATCTGGTCCGAATTCAGTCCCATCGCCCGGGCGATAGCAATGGTGTAAGCAGTCACTCGCTTGGAGTGGCCCTCGGTCTCGGCGTCTTTCAAGTCGAGCGCGTTGCCGAGCGCTTCGAGCGTAATGTCGTAGGATTTTTCGAGTGAGGTAAACGCGTGGCGCAGTTGTTCGGTCCGGGTGGTGACCAGAGCCTCAAGATTGGTCTGATATTCGCGGTTCTCAACCTTCAGCCGGCGATTCTCGAGCGCGCGGCGAACCGTCGCGAGCAACTGATCGCGCTCGAATGGCTTGAGCAAGTAATCATAGGCTCCGTTGCGAATGGCCCCGAGCGCGACCGAAACATCGGTCACGGCCGTGACCATGATGACTGGCATGTCGGGAAAGCGTTCCTTAGAAGCTTCCAATAGTGCGATGCCGTCCATCTCCGGCATCATCAGGTCGGTGAGCATCAGCTCGAACTCTTTGCCGTAGCTCAGTTGATCCAACGCTTCTTTTCCCGATTCCGCCTGGCTGCATACGTAATTGGCGGAACTGAGCATGGCCGAGACAAAGTCCCGTATCGGCTCTTCATCGTCCACGATGAGGATGCGCTCGGCTGGCATAAGGACGGCTTAAGTGTATTGCCGATTGTACCTTAGTTGGTTGATACCGAAAGTAACCAATGGTCATAGGAAATCTGGGTGGTTACTAACTTGCCTATGCTAAAACTGGGATGGCTAACTACGGTCAAAACAGATGAGCACCTTCGCTTGGCGCGCCTGGGACGTCTTCGGGGCATCAGCCGCACCTAAATTCGTGGCCCGCGAAATCGCAGTGTTGCTCATTGTCGCTGCCAGCCTGCTCGTGTTTCGCACCCTGCGCGAGCGCTGCCTGATGGTGTGGATCGGCGGTTGGCTGGCCTATCTGGTTGCGCATCACACACTACTTTTGGTTTCGAATCCTTACTCGGCATCCATCGGCCGTGCAGAATTCGTAGTTGCCGTGGCACTATTCACCGCCGGCAGTTTTCTATATGCAGGCACGCGCGGATTTCTCGCCCCGCTCATCGCCATCACTGTTGCCTTGACCGGGTTCGCGGTGGCGCAGGGCATTTACTGGCCCGGTTCGGTTCCTCTACGGTTCGCTTTAGAACTCTCTTATCGTCTTCTGGCCCTCGCCGCCGCCATTCAGATACTTCGATTCCGCCGCGCGCGCAAGGAAATTGGCTCCTGGCTCTTGGCCGTCGGTCTGTTGCTCTTGCATTTAGACTGGCCGCCGATCAGTTCTCACCTTCCATCCGATGTGGATGTGCTCTTCGATGTGGTACTTGGGCTGGGCATGTTGTTGCTCGTTTTTGATGAATTCCGCATTCGCACCCGACGCCTTGCCACATTAAATGCGCTTACCACCAATATCGCCCGCGCCGCCGAGCATGGGCCCATGGCTCCCGACGCCCTGAAGGATCTGCAGAAGCTGATGGATGGCGACGCGATCTGGTTCCGGTTGCGAAATGGGCGGCAGTTGACGATATTTCAACACACCGGCATTTCCGATGATTTCCTTAGCGCTCGCACCTCGATTTCAAGCAATGACACGATGGAGCGCATCCCTGAAGAAAACCGGCCTGCGATTGTGAACGCAGCGAAATTAGATCCGGTTAATGCGGCGGTGCTCGAACACGAAAAGCTGAAGCAGATCGTCATTGCCCCCGTTCCCGGTAAAAAAGGCCTGGTCGGCAATTTGGTCGTGGGCAATCGGCGAGCCAAATCGTATTCCCCCGACGAGTTCGATTTCTTGTTGTGCTGCGGGCAGCAGCTCGGTCTGGCGCTCGAAAACCTCCACCTGGTGGAAGAAATCCTTCGTTCGCACCGCCAGTGGAGCAACACCTTTGAGTCCATCCAGGATCTGGTCCTGCTGCATGATTCGGAATTCCACATCCTGAAAGCGAATCCGGCGCTCCTGCGACGGCTGGAAAAATCTCAGGCCGATGTGGTCGGGCAGCGCTGCGACGCGATTTTGCCAAAGAACGAAGTGCAGTGGGCGAACTGCCCATACTGCCACGGAGAGGAAGACGGGTTCTTTGAAGGGCCGGATCCCTTCGGCGGGTTCTCAGTTGCCTCAACCTCCACCTACACCGACCAGGGAACCAGACAGAAAGGCACAATCCACGTCGTGCGCGACATCACCGAGCGTCGCGCTGCCGAGCAGAAGTACCGCTCATTATTCGAGCAATTACAGGAAGGCGCATTCGTCACCAGCCGGCACGGCACTCTTCTCGACTGCAATGACGCATTCGTGCGCATGCTGGGCTGCGCCAGTCGCGATGAATTGCTCGGGCGAAATGTGGACTCGGAGTTTTATGCTTCGCCCGAGCAGCGCGCTACATTTCGTCGGCAAGTGGAGACGAGCAATTTTGTCCGCAATTTCGAAGTCAACCTGCGGCGCAAGGATGCTTCCGTACTCACGGCTCTCGAAAGCAGTTTCGCTACTCGAGATGCCGACGGCAAGGTTGATGGATATCAGGGATTTCTGCTCGACATCAGTGAGAAAAAGAACGCCGAAGACGAAATTCGCCGCCGTAACCGCGAACTGAATGCCCTGAACGCGATGGCCGTGATTGCCACGCAAAGCTTCGATCTCGATGAAATTCTGAATCTGACTTTGCGGCAGGTGATTTCCGTGCTGAGCGCCGAGTACGGGTCCGTATATCTGGCGGAGTCGCAAAATCAGTTCCGGCGTCGCGCGAATTGGGGACAGCGTGTAACCGACCGCACGCGGCTGGTCGAAGCGAACTTTCCAACCGGTCTTGGCGAACTGGTCATGCGCTCGCGCGCCGAGGTGCTGACCGGTGAATACTTGCCGCATCTTCCGCAGGCCGTTTCTGATTTTGTTAAAGCCGCGGACTCAGGTTCCTCCATCTGGGTTGTGCTTTGGGGTAAAGATGCGCCGCTTGGTTTGATGGGAATTACTCGCAGCCAAACGCATCAGTATTCGAGCGACGACGAGAATCTTCTGGTTGCGATTGGACGTCAACTCTCGACGACTATCGAAAAGGTTCGCTTATACGAAGAAACCTGCAAGGCTTATGAGGACCTGCGTCGCGCTCAAGAGCAACTCCTGCAGAGCGAGAAGATGTCGGCCATCGGCCAACTCATTGCCGGTGTGGCACACGAGCTGAACAATCCTCTAACTGCGATTTTGGGCTATGCGCAATTGCTTGAGACCGAGTCGCTCGATGCGCGTCCCATGGACTACGCCGGCAAAATCTTTAAACAAGCGCAGAGGACCCATCGCGTGGTGCAGAATCTGCTCTCCTTCGCCCGCCAGCGTAAGCCCGAGAAGCAGCAATTCGATGTGGTCAAGGTTCTCGAAGAGGCCCTGCTGCTCCGCGATTACGACATGAAGGTCGGCACCGTAAAGCTCGAGCGCGAGTTCCATCAGGGAATCCCGGCGGTCAGCGGCGATCCTCACCAGCTGGAACAGGTGTTCCTCAACATCATTAACAATGCCGTTGACGCGATGATGGAAGACGAAAAATCGCAGCGCGAACGAAAGCTGAAGGTACAG
>DATIYR010000123.1:0-14917 GCA_035517535.1 Terriglobales bacterium | reverse complement strand
TTGCGCAAACCGGAACCATGCCGCAAACTGCCCGCCAGGCGCTGATCGAGATGTTCTTCGGCACCGCTCCGAATCATCTCGAGAAGCATTTGCCGGATACGACGCGGAATGCTTTTAAGAAGATGAGCGGGCCGAACGGGGTGAGCGCGCTCGACGAGATGTCGATGTTTGCCACCATGGCCAAGGCCGGCGGAGGGAAGTTCGAGACGTTTGACACCGGGCCAGTGCTGTTGCATGTGGAAGACCCGAGGGAAAACCAGACGGTTGATATCACGGTCGAGAGTGACAACCTTTCTGGCGACGAGGACCAGATTGAAGTCGCGCTGCACGTCACCAAAGACGAGAAAGAGCAAGTGTTGCCCTTCGTGCCGCGTTTTACGTTCGTGATGAAGACGGAAGCGGACGTGTGGCGGCTGAGTGAAATCAGCGTGACGCTGCGGGTGCCGCTGGAGGACCCAAGCTTTCTAAAGACTATTGAGCAGGAACACGCGAAACAGTCCGAGCAGATGGCGCGAATGAATGTGCAAATCATCACCAGCGCCGAGAAAACCTACCAGTCGACTCACGGTTCGTATGCCTGCAGCGTGGCGGAATTGGCGAAGGCCAAGACTGAAACGGATGTCGGCGGGAAATCGATGAGCTTCCCGCTTCTCCGCGGCGAATTGTCCACTGGAAAAAGCGGGGAATATGTTTTTGCAATTTCCGGGTGCGATGGCACGCAGTACAAGGTTGTGGCTGAACCCGATACGCCAGATTCCGGTGAAAAGGCGTTTTGCTCCGACGAAAGCGGGTCGATGAAGTCGTCATCGGACGGCAAAGCGACAACCTGCCTGAGCAGCGGGGAGCCAGTGCAACAGACTGCGACTGGTCTTGCGGCCGTCGCTGTTGGTGGGACTGCGGGGGCGAGTGGTCCCTCGGGGCAGATTCAAGCGGCACGAGCGGGAGCGTCGGGTTCGCCAGGGGTGACTTTTTATTCGGCAACAGTTCCGGCAAACCGCGTGCGAGTTTCTGAGAGAGTCTCTCAGGCTATGGTCGTCCGCAAAGTACAGCCAAATTACCCTGCGGACGCTGGAGCGGCGCATGTCCAGGGTCGGGTGGTCCTGTCCGTACTCATTGATAAAGACGGGAATGTCGAGAGTGTGCGCCCCGTCTCGGGGCATCCACAGCTCGCACCGGCCGCGATCGACGCCGTGAAACAATGGAAATACAGGCCTTATTTGTTGAACGGGAGTCCGGTGGAGGTCGATACTCAGGCGACGATCAATTTCACGCTGCCGCAATAGTGACCCGGTTACGTCTTTGACGTATGAACATCCCCACTCAAGCCACCACTGGGCTTGAGTGGGCCACCGCCAATTGAGGCAGGGCGCTGTAGCGGTAGGCACATCGTTTATCGCCACTCGCCGCATCCTAATTTCCAGAATTCCCGGATTTCTGATAAACCAGATTTCTGATAAACAGAGAGATTGCATCTGGAGGAGACCTGTGGGTAGACCGGCCTTAGTTGCCGCATTGTGTTTGGGGCTGATTTTTGTGGTTGGGTGCGGCGGCAGCGGAAGCTCCAGCAGCACCACGCAAGAACTTCGCGTGGTTGTGGCTTCAGCAAACGCCCCGCGCGTCGACGTGCTGATTAACGGTGCGGCGGTCGCAACCTCTTTGACTTATAGAAATACGACTACCTACATACCGGTCGATACCAAAGCGCAAAATGTCCAAATACAAACCGTGAGCAATTCGAACACGATCTTTCAGCAGACAGTAACTGTTCCCCCAAGCGCTGATCAAACTCTTATTGTCACGGGTCCGGCCGCGCATCTCCAAGGTATTCTGCTCACCGATGGCTCGACGACCAGCACGACGGTTACGACCGGAGCCGGAAACGTGCGAGTGGTAAATGCCTCGTCGAATATGGGCGCAGCGGATGTTTACATCGTGAACGCCGGAGCTGGTCTTGGAGGAGCAACGCCGGTTGCAAAGAGTCTGGCTTTCGCGCAAGTTTTTGGCTATGAATCTGTATCCATCGGCAATTATCAGGTGTTCCTCACCGCGCCGGGTACCACCAGCGTGTATTTGAACTCCGGCCCGCTGGCGTTGACGCAAAGCCAATATCAGACGGTCATAGCACTCGATCAAATCGGCGGAGGCGTTTCCTACCTGGTGCTGACCGATCAATGAGCCGGCGGCGCGAATCTGCGTTTTTGACAGGTTCGACATCGCTGAACTGGGTGACCGAGCGACTGGTTTGATCGCCTTCCTGGGTTCGGCATCACATTTCTTTACAACCTGGCTATGCGATTCAACAACACTTTTTACCACCTCCGCGTCTAATGAATTGGGCCGATCCAGAGCTCCTTCGACCAACTGTTTTCCGGCTGTATAATCGGGGTTTCGACTTTCGGAGGCAATCTACATGCAAGGTCACGCCAATTTGTGGGGGCGTTTCAAAGATAATCGCCTGGGTTTTGCGGCGGTAATCCTGCTCACTCTGACCGTTGGAATTTTGATTGGTACGGTTGTTACCTACGGAGTGCGGGGACAAGAGAAAGACAAGAAGTCCGCTGACGTGACCCCGTTGACCATCCCTTCTCCCCGTGTGCTTTCAAATCAATTCGCCCAGATCGCGAAGTCGCTCGAGCCCGCGGTGGTTAACATCAATACCGAGTCGACTATCAAGCCGTTGCACCGGCGCGGTGGGGATGACGACGACCAAGGCGGCGGCGGCGAGGAGAGCCCGTTCGGCGACTTCTTTGACAAATTCTTCGGTCAGGGTGGCGATCAGGGTCCGATCCACGAGCGTTCCTTAGGCTCCGGCGTGCTGGTTGACGCGAAGGGCTACATCATCACCAACCGTCACGTGGTTGAAAAGGCTGACCGCATTCGCGTGCACCTGCAGGACGATGCGCCGGGAGTTCAACATGACGCGCGCGTCATCGGCAGCGACCAGGAGACGGACCTTGCAGTAATCAAGATTGATGTCGATCATTCTTTGCCGACTGCTAAGCTCGGCAACTCGGATGGAATGCAAGTTGGCGACTGGGTGCTTGCCGTGGGAAGCCCGTTCGGATTGCAGGCGACGGTGACGGCGGGAATCGTCTCGGCTAAAGGGCGCAATATTGTGCCGAACCGGCAGTTCCAGTCGTTTATCCAGACCGATGCCGCGATCAACCCAGGAAATTCGGGCGGGCCGCTGGTCAACATGGAAGGCGAAGTCATCGGAATCAACACCGCCATTCTCACTGATACGAACGCCTATGCGGGCGTAGGTTTCGCGCTGCCGTCGAATACGGTGGCGCAGGTTTATAACCAGCTCACCGGCCCCGAGCACCGCGTTGAGCGTGGATCGATTGGAATTGAGTTCAATGCGCAGGAGAACCCGGCCATTGCCCGCGTTTATGGCGTGCAGGGTGGAATTACGATTTCGAGCGTTGTTCCCGGCAGTCCGGCGGAGCGGGCGGGCTTGAAAGTGGGCGATACGATCACGTCGGTTGATGGTAAACCGGTGAAGACGGGCGACGAGCTGGTGAACGATATCGCCAATCGCAAGCCCGGTTCGAAGGTGACGCTCGGCTTTTATCGCAACGGCAAAAAAGATGATGCCGACGTGATTGTGGCGGACCGCGCCAAGCTTTTCGCTACCCGGCTGGGTGAGGATGAGGAGGGCGGAGAAGAAGCCGCGCCGAAACAGAGCAAGCTCGGCATTACGGTTCGCGATCTGACGCCCGACATGGCCGACCGGCTCAATGTCCCGTCTGGCCAGGGCGTGGTCGTGCAGGATGTTAAGTCGGGATCGTTTGCCGATGATGTCGGCCTTACGCGCGGCGACGTGATTCTCGAAATCAACAAGCAAAAAGTGAACAGCCAGGACGATTTCGACCGCATTCAAACAACTCTGAAGAGCGGTCAGGATGTGGTTTTCCTGGTCCGGCAGCGCGGCGCAGGCCGGAATGACGGCACCATCTTCCTTGCCGGAACACTTCCGTAACTGTTACTTGCACCATGGGAACTGGCGCTTCCTGGAGTCTCGCGAGATTATAGGAACGCGCCAGGCTGCTGATTTTCACGCTGATTCAAGGCGAAAGGTTCCGATGACTGGAAAGCGAAGAAAATTGCCGATGCTGGCGGGGCTTACATTGCTGGCGGCGTCGGTGTCTTTCGCTTCGACCACCACCACCGATCAGCAATCGTCACATCCGGCAACGAAATCATCACACCACGTAATTCACCACAAAAGATCACGCAAAACGAAGGTCCGTGGGCAGAAAGCGATCGACGGCGAACGCGTGCGCCAGATTCAGCAGGCGCTGGCGCGCGAGCATTTCCTAAAGGGAACTCCTTCGGGCAAATGGGACGCCTCGACGCAGGATGCCATGCGTCGCTTCCAGGCGGCGCAGGGTTGGCAAACGAAGACGGTGCCCGACTCTCGTGCTCTGATTCGGCTGGGACTCGGGCCGGACGAGCAGCACCTGTTGAATCCTGAGAGCGCGATGACTACCACGCCGGTAGCTGAGCACGCCAGCGCAGCGGCAAAGTCCTCGGCGCACGCGTCAGTTCCGGCTGGGACGAGTATGTCGCCAAGTGCGGCGCAGGTCTCGACGCCGGCCGCGACCCTGCCCAGCGATCCCGCACATTAAATTTCAACTCCATAATTACGGAGCTCTGCTCGGCCCGAGGCTAGAAACTCGTGGTGAGGCGCATCATGATGTTCCGTGATGGACCGATGGCGTTGCCGGAGAACAGTCCGCCAAAATCGATGACATCAACCACGTTGGTAAGATTCTCTGCATCGACCTGAAAGCGCGTATTCAGCCGCTCCGACTTGTACACCTCCACGCCCGCCGATGCACTCACCTGAAAAGTTGGATAAATACGGCCTTGCGCGAAATTGACGCGGTCGACCACCTGCTGTCCGTAAGTTTGAACTTCACCGGCGATGCATTGGTCAAGAGTCAGGCTGGGATCACATTGAAACTCGAATGGTAATCCGCTATCGAATTGCACTCCACCCGCAATCCACAGGCGCGGCACTACCTGGTACCAGAGCCGTCCTCGCACCGTGTTGCGCTGGTCCTGAGAGATTGGGAAATACCCAGTGGTCGGTATATCAGCATTGTTGCCAAGGAATAGTCCTCCGGTCACCGGGTTCCAGGCATTGCCAAGCTCATAGGAATAACTCAGGAAACCCGAGAATTTCTTCCACTGGGGAAGATCGAGTTTGGCTTCCGCTCCATAGACGATCGCCTTGCGAAACGCGATCGGGAAGCTGATGGTCGTGTTGTCGATCTGGTCGTCGTCGGCAAAGTTGTTCACCGCACGTCGAAAATAGTTGGCGTCGAGTTTGAAATTATCGAAGAATACTTTCGTCAGCCCGAGCTCGTAATAGTTCCCTTCCGAAGGCTGAACGGGTAATTGAACCGAGACGGGATTCAGCGTGGTCGCTGCCGTTGAACTCGAAAGTAGCAGGTTTTCGAACGAGGGCGTCTGGAACACCCGATCGTAGGAGAAATGGACGATGACGTTTTCAGAGGGAAAAAAGCGCGAGATGGCCATCCGTGGCTGCAGTGCCTGACGATTGACCATCAGTTGGTAATGGTCCCAGCGCAGCCCGGCGTTCGCCGTCCAATTACCCAGGCGAATCAGATCCTGAACATAGATGGCTTGCTCCAGATCGGGACGCTGACCTGCAAAACTGAAGGTTAGCGGTGTATCGGGATCGTATTGAGTAGGATCAGTAATGTTGTAGTTGAGATTCTCGTGAAGGAACAGATTGTCGGATTCCACTCCCGCCTTGATCTCATGTCGTCCGTGGCTGACGATGATGTCGCCGTTGAAATATCCTTCGCGGAACCTATTGTGCTGGAGGATTTCAATGGGGGTTGAGTTGGAGTTGGAGTAGAAATCATTGGCATTGTCGCGGACCATCCCTCTCAGGTCGGCCAGCATGTTGGAGGTAAAAGTGTGCTCATACGAGACGATACCCATAGTCTCGACATTGTCAGCCGTCTGGAGTTGGCCTGCGGCTTGCTGCAGTTGTTCGTTGGGAAGCTCATACCGGGAAATTTCGTGACGGATGTCCAGGTTCAAGCGGTCTTTCGGAGTCAAATCGCCCTGGTAGTTCGCTGAAAAATCCCCCAGCGTACCCCGGTTCGTATAGTTTTGGATTACCACGGGATTCAGGTAATGGCTCGTCATCGCGCCGCTGGCGCTCGCTCCAAATACATTCCTGCCCCATGAATACTCACCTTCGGCAAATGTCCCTGCCGAATCGAAGCTGCCACCTGAAAGCACAACCTGTCCGTGAAAACCGGGTTGCGGGTCCTGCAACGTGTTGACTTCAACAACTCCACCCATCTTTCGCCCATACTCGGCCGGAATACCAGCGGTGTAAATCGTTATCGACTGCACGTCATCGGCTTCGATTTCCGGCCCAAAGCTCGGGGATCGATTGTCGGTCAAAGGAATGCCATCGATAACAAACTGCGTCTGATATTCCGAGTCTCGAGGATGCAGGACGGCGTTCCCCTCATAGAGCCATCCGGGCTGCGAGTTTACAAGGTCTTGAATGGAACGTCCGGGTATAGAACCAAGCCGGCATTCGATGGAATCTGAGCCGATCTGGTTCACAGAACCCGCCTGATCGGGATCAATCAAGGTTTTGGCGGCGCTCACCGTCACGGATTCCTTGGCTGCAGTCACCTTCAAATGAATTACGTCATACGTGGGAATGGACGAGCGGACATCGACGGACTGGGATATTTCCCCAAACCCCGGCTGGCTAATCTGGATCTGATACACCCCGAAGGGTAAGCGTTGCAGAGTTAAATCACCCTGGTCATCGGTGTGGAGGAGACGACGGTATTGGTTCGCCTCGCTGATGACCTGAACCGTGATTTTTACCGCCAAGCCGGATGGATCGGTCACCTTGAGGCGTAGCTCTCCGCTGTTGCTCTGGGCAGAAAGAAGTGAGGAACAACAGAACAAGAAGACGGCGAGGTTCCTCATAAATGCGCGACCTGAGCCGTTCAAGGTGAATACCTCAGAAGTGCAGACGTACGAGAAGTGTAAAAGACCGTGCTTCACCGGGACATTCGATTGGATGCGGTTTGCTCATTGAGAAGAATCGGTAACGTGTCTGGCAAGCGGCTGGTTATTCACCACCGCTGATGGATTATGCTCGACGAGCGCTTGTGCGCGGTCTTCCCCAAATTCTCCGGCCACCACTTTTCTTGCGGCAGAAAGGATGGGCACTCGCCGTTCGGTCTCGTGCGCATCGCTCGCGAGAAAATGCACGGCATTTTTCTTCATCAGCCAGTTCGCGGTCTGGCGGGCGCGAACCGGCCAAAGCCCCGTGAAAACGGAGGCCGTAACCTGCACAGTGCATCCGAGTTCGATCCACCGCAACACGCGCTCCGGTTTTTGCTGCAGAATCGGGTTGCGCTCGGGATGAGTGATGATGGGCGTAATGCCGCGCTCGTGCATCTGCGTAAACCAGTCATCGACCTGGGCCGAGATGCTGAAATTACTGAATTCGACCAGCAAATAGCGGCTGTCTCCAATGCAATATTTTTCTGGAGTTCGCAGCGCGCTCTGCATGTTGTCGTAGGAAAGATGGAAATCGCAGCCCAGGCTTAATTTCGGCCTCGCGCCGATGCGTTGCTGCAGGCTCGCGAGCACGCCCGAGAGATATTCACGCTCATAAAAATAGCGGTCGTTCGAATGCGGCGTGGCCACCATGTGCTCGATGCCATCTTCTGCCGCCATGCGGCACATCGCTTCGGCCATCTCCCACGACTTGGGGCCGTCATCCACTTCAGGCAAGATGTGGCAGTGAATATCGATCACTCGAAATGATTAGAGCAGATTTCCTTCCTAAGCTCCACGAGAACAGAGCGCTACGCACAGTAGTTCATTACTTTAGTTTTAAGTCGCGGCTCAAAGGGGGACCGGCCTCGAAGGCGCACGGCTAAAATCCTGCATACCCATATGGCCTCTTGCGCCAACCAGCCTCCGCGGCGCCTCGGGACGCGAGTGCGTGCGCAGATCCCCGTGCGCGTCACCAGTCTGGACCCGGAAATTAATTTTTCTGAGCACTGCCATACGCTGCTGGTAAATCCGCAGGGATGCGGGATCCGTTGTTCGCGCCCGTTAGCCACCGGAGTGCAACTTCGCGTCGATGATTTACCCGGAAGAGGGACTGCGCTCGCCAAGGTCGCCTCCGCCCGGCCGCTGAGCGAGGGCAGCAGGTACTGGATTATCGGAATCGCGCTCGAATCTCCGGGAAACTTGTGGTGCATTGCTCCGGCGCCCCCGGATTGGGGCGATTATTCGTCCACGCCAAGATTTTTCCCGGCCTCGGTCAAGTATCCTCGGGAGCAGCTTTCGTCGGGCGCCCTGGCAGTCCGCGCGGGCAAAGCGTAGCCTCACTTTCACACCTGCGGCAAGCAACCCGAGAACCTGAAAGTCAATCCAACCCCTCCGACATCCGCCTAAATCGATGAACCTATACCGTTCAGTACGCACCGTTCTTTCGGTCTGTATGTTGCTGGCCTGCTCATTCGCCTTTGGGGTTTTGGGCCAGGATGTCACCTCGGTGCGGACGGACAGCGCGCGAATCAAAGCCGCCGTCGCCGTCCTTCCCGGCCAGAGTTATTCGGTTCATGAAATGATCGCGCCCACCGGCACAACGATCAAGGAATTCGTCTCGCCTGCTGGTGAGGTGTTTGCGGTTTCCTGGCAAGGCCCGTATACGCCGGACCTACGGCAATTGATGGGGGACTACTTCGACCAATACCTGCGCGCGGCACAAACCTTCCGGCGAATCGCGCGACATGTAGTCCATATTGAGACGGGCGATCTGGTGTTTGAATCCGGCGGGCATATGAGGTTCATTGTCGGACGCGCGTATCTTCGCAGCAAGTTACCGGATGGAGTCACTGCCGATGCGATTCGTTAGACTTCAGTTCACTGCGATGGTTTGCGCAGCTCTCATCTGCTTTAGCGGCTGCGGCGGTGCAAGCAGTGGCTCGAACAAATCCGGCAGTGGCTCTGGTGGCTCGGGCGGTTCGCCCACGAATACGGTGGCCATCAGTGTTAACGCCGGTCCGACGGGCAATTATGCGAATGGCTTGTTCGCTACTGTGACCGTCTGCGCCTCCGGCACCTCGAATTGCCAGGCGATCAATGATGTTCTGGTCGATACGGGTTCATTTGGGTTGCGTATTCTTTCCTCTGCCCTAAATTCGTTGAGCAGCGCTCTTAGCAACGAGACAGCCAACGGAAATACGATTGTTGAATGCGCTCAGTTTTCCGACGGCATCACCTGGGGACCGGTCGCCATTGCAGACGTAAAAATCGGTGGTGAAGCGGCCAGCGCGATTCCGGTACAGGTAATTGGATCGCCTTCGTTTTCATCGGTTCCGAGCGGCTGCAGCAGCGCTGGTTCGCCGGAGGACAATCAGAGCAGTCTGGGGACAAACGGAATTTTGGGCATCGGAAATTTTGTTCAGGATTGCCCGGCCTGTGCTCCGGGAACCACGAAAAACGGCAACTTTTATTACGCCTGCTCTGGACCTTCGTCCTGCAGTGTGACCACGGTTAGTCTTGCGGATCAGGTGCAAAACCCGGTCGCCGCTTTCAGCACTGACAATAATGGCGTCGTGATTGAGCTGCCGGCAGCAACTTCCAGCACTACATCTCTGAGCGGATCGATGATCTTTGGAATTGGAACTCAGAGCAACAACGCACTCGGCAGTGCAAAGGTTTATACGATCAACCCCAGTACAGGAAATTTCAGCACCACATTCAACAGCCATACTTACTCCGACTCGAGTTTCCTCGACACCGGTTCGAATGCTTACTTCTTTCTCGATAGCGCTGAAGCCGGATTGCCCACGTGCCCCAGTCCGGCCAATGGATTCTACTGCCCATCATCGCCGGCAAATCTTACCGCAACCAACACTGGGGCAAACAATGCAAGCGCTTCAATTCCATTCACCGTCGACAACGCCGAGACGTTGTTTTCGAACGTCAACGCCGCTGTATTCCCCACGCTGGGTGGCCCGCTCTCAGGCCTGTTTGATTGGGGACTGCCATTCTTCTACGGACGGAACGTCTATGTCGCCATCGCTGGCGCATCCACGCCGGGAGGAACCGGGCCTTACTGGGCGTATTGAATTATTTGCCAATTCCTGTGAGCGCCACGAACTGTGGAATGCCGCTTGATTCCATCACTTCAAGGTTCCCCAGGCGCGGGCCAGAAATTGCCGGAGTGAAGGAAACCTGAATCGTGCATTGCGCCGATGGCGCAAGTGCTTTCCCACAATTGTTTTTCTCCGAAAAATCGATTCCCGACGCGATGATCTGTTCGATGGCGATCGGCGACTTGGTCGGATTACTCACGGTGATGTCGTGAGGCGGGCTATCGGACTCTACCGCGTTTTCTCCGAAGTCGATGCTGCGCGGCGAAACCTGCAGTCCGGGCGCAGTAGACTGCGAGTGGCTCGCAATTCCAAATGACAGCAGCACGAGAACGAGGATAGAGATCATTCTCAAATCTTTCCTCTCGCGTTTGGCCGCGCGCCGAAGATCGCCGCGCCAATGCGGACGCAGTTCGCGCCTTCTTCGATCGCAATTTCAAAATCGTGCGACATGCCCATGGAAAGAATTCTCATCTCCACTCTACCGAGCTTTTTCGCCGCGATTCCGTCGAAAAGGTCGCGCATCTCTCGAAAGTAAGGGCGCGAAGCTTCCGGATCATCATTGTATGGCGGCACGGTCATGAGCCCGCGAAACTCAAGCGACGAAAGCGTGGGCGCAGAGTTCAGCAATTCCCGTAGTTCACCGGAATCCGGGGCCAAGCCGCTCTTTGCGGCTTCACCCCCGATATTTACTTCGATGAGAACGGAGGTTCTCTTGCTGTTTGCGGAGGCGGCTGAATTCAGCTTTTGGGCCAAACGAAGTGAATCGACGGAATCTATGTGAGCGAACAATTCTGCCGCTTTGGTTGCCTTATTGGTTTGCAGGTGCCCGATCATGTGCCACTCGGCATCGCGTAAATCGCGGAGGCTTTCGACCTTTTCCGCAAACTCCTGCACACGATTCTCGCCGAAAACGCGCAGTCCTGCTTCGTAGGCCTCGCGAATCTGTTGCGGAGCGATGGTTTTCGTTACGCCCATGAGAATAATTTCTTTCGAGCGCCTGCCCGCGCGGTGAGCGGCGGCCTCGATCCGTTCCCGAATCCGCGAGAGATTGTCTGCGATGGACATGCAAATGGCTGTTGGCTAGTGGTTAGTACTCAGCAGCGATGTCGACCAATTATCTGTCTTAGTAGAGCGGATTAACCAGACTTTCATTCAAGAAGGGATACGACGCGTTATGTTACTTCAGGGACGCTTGAAGAATCTTAAGTAGAAAGCGATAAATACCAGGACAATTCCTATATTTACCATCAGCCGTTCCCAGAACCGGTTTCTGAAAAACAGGACGTCTACAGCCACTATCACGGCTACCCAAAGCAATACGTAAAGCACGGAAGTTGCCTGTTTTTGCATCTCAGTCCCCAGGGTCAAGCAGATCTACGCATTTTGGAATTTTTGCCTGCTTTTTTAGATGCGACGAGAACACTAACTATGAAACACAAACCAGTGACCACTAGCCACTAACCACTGACCACTAACCACTGACCACGAACCACTGACCACGAACCACTGACCACGAACCACTACCCCACTAGCCACTGCTTTACATCATTGCCGCGGGAGGAGCAGGCTCGCTCGGATCGCCGGCAGCCGACAGTGGAGAGAAGATCATGAGTGACGCCAGCAATGCCATCACAATCATTCCACCAAACAGATACGACGGATTCGAAAGAATTTGCGGAGGATTTTTGGGAGCGGCCCAGATGCTGGCTTTGAGTCCTGCCCATAATAATCCCATCAACGCTTCGCCGGCGATTAAGCCCGACGCGGTGAGCACTCCTGCATTTTCGACACGGGCAGTTTGGGCAGGATTGTGTCCGCGTCGTCTGCCGACCCAATCGGCGATTGAGCGGAAAATTCCGCCAACAAAAATTGCAAATGTGGTTTCAAACGGCAGATACATCCCGACGGCAACCAGCATCGGACTGCGCACCTGCATCATGATCATCCCGATACCGAGAAAAACTCCAACCCCCACGAGCGCCCACGGCATGTTGTGGCCGACAATGCCTTGCGCCAGCGTCGCCATCAGTCCGGCTTGCGGCGCGGGAAGTTCCTTGCTGCCGAACCCGAAACCCTTGTAGAGCAGCATCAGTGGGAAATACATCACAAGACTCGCCACGACGACGGCGATCAATTCTGCGGTTTGAATTTTGGCGGGTGTGCCTCCGAGAATGTACCCGACTTTAAAATCCTGCAGCAGTTCACCTGCAACCGATGACGAAACGCACACGACTGCTGCGACGCCAAGCACCGCTGCGACTCCGGATTTTCCTGAAACTCCCAGGGCGACCATCAGAAGCGCAGCAACCAGCAGGGTCGAAAGAGTGATACCCGAAACTGGATTATTCGATGAGCCAATCACTCCGCAAAGGCTGCCGGAAACGGTGGCGAAGAAGAACCCAATGATCAGCATTACAACTGCGGCCAAAATTGCTGGCCACAATAGATTTGAAACGTGAATATAAAGCAGGCACATCAGTATGAACATCACTCCGATGAGCGCGAAGACAGTTTTGAAGCTCATGTAGCGTTCGGTGCGAACAAGTTCTGGCTTCTCACCGGATGAGCGGCGAAAATCGGCGAAAGCTTTGCCCAGACCGGCGGTCAGGCTCTCACGCATTCCCCACAACGTATAAACAGAACCCACTAACATTCCACCCACTGCGATCGGGCGAACAACAAATCTCCACATGTTGAACGCCATGTCGGTCCAGTCGTTGGGCGCAGTTGGCGGCAGGAAATTCTTCAATTGTGGGCCAAGGAAAAACATCATGAGAGGAACCAGCAGTCCCCACGCAAGCACGCTGCCGGAAAACTGCAATGCGGCAAGTCGGAGACCGATGATGTAACCAACTCCCAGCAGCGCGGGGCTGACGCTGGGGGCAGCAATGGTAGTGGCGCCTCCCGCCGTCACCGCGTTTGCATTCGCTGCGGTTCCGAAGCGAACCTCGCTGCGGCCGAGCATGCCCACCGCAAATTGAAATGTTTTGTCGATGGCAAACAGGCCAAAGGCGCCGAGCAAATAAATCACGCTGCCGATCCCGATGTTCCAGAAAAGATACTTCGCTGCCTGAGCGCCACGGCGTCCGGCCTTGTGAATTTCGGATGCGGCAATCGATTCGGGGAATGGCAGTTCGGGATCTTCGACCATGCCTTTTCGCACCAGCGAAATAAACAGCACGCCGATTACGCTGCCGACCATGATCAGCGCCGTCGTTTTCCAATACGCTTCCCCAACCCCGAACGAGGGCCAGACTCCGGCCATCAGGAAAGCCGGAATGGTGAAGATTGCGCCGGCGGCGATACCCTCGCCGATAGTCCCGGAGGTGCGTGCGATATTTTCTTCGAGGATGGTTCCTTTCCAGACTCGAAGCACAGCCATGCCGATGACGGCGGCGGGATAAGTGGCGGCAATAGTTATTCCGGCGCGTAAACCGAGATATGCATTGGCAGCGCCGAGAACGATGGTCATCAGCAGTCCGAGCAGGATGGCGCGAAGGGTGAACTCCTTCATCTCCATGTTCTCGGGTACGAACGGTTGGTGCTTTTTTCTGGTGGGTTCTGCTGTATTAGCAGGAGTGCTCATCCGGGTTCCTTAATTGCGTGATGGTTTCAGCTGCGAGAAATCAGCCCTGGGCATTGGCAACAGCCGAATTTACCTGACATTTTCTACGACTTGCATTTACAACAAACCGTCGCACCTTAGCATGGCCTCACTCAATTTACAAGTGAAGCCATCCAAACATCGCCGGGCGGCTACGCTGCTATAATCAAAGAAAAATTGCGCCGATTCGCCTTCTGAAAGTTCGAGGGGCTATGTTTTCCAAGCAGTATCGGTGTCCTGATTGCGGCGGTACCGAGGGCTATCGCTCCCGGCCGCGAACCGTTTTTGAGAAGCGAATCCTGCCGTTCTTTTTCCTCCGACCTGTACGCTGCATCAATTGCTACCGGCGAAGCAATGTATCGAGGTTTATCGCCGTCCCGGAACGAAAGTCACCAGCAAATCGCCGCGCCGCTGCTTAGATTTGCGTGAACTCGTGCTTCGCATGATTCCGCGGTAATTGCCTGCGCCTGAACTCCTCGACTATACTGAGAACAATTCGTCCGGCTGGAGCCTAACCAGGCGCCGTACGAGGGAGGCTGGGTCTTCAGCAGTACTGGAGACATAATTCGCGAGCCGGTCTTATCGCCTGGAAAGTTCGGGCGCTTGGGTCTTGCAGGACGAAGACTGCTGGATTCGGCAGTTTCGCGCGGCGTTTTTTCTACGCTTTTTCCTTCCAATTGCCGCTTGTGCGGCGCTCCTCTTACAAATATTTCCCGCTTGCCGGTTTGCGAGAGTTGCTTATTGGCGATGTCGCCGGTCAATCTCGATACCTGCGAGGTGTGCGGCGACAGTTTGATTGCCGGGGCTGCGAGCTTAGGCGAGCGTTGTTGTGAGCCGTGCCGGGAAACGCGCCCTGAGTTTTTCAAGGCGACCGCCTACGGCGCTTACGATGACCAACTTCGCGATTTGATTCATCTGCTGAAGTATGAGCAGGTTACTCCTGCGGCGGCTGTGTTAGGGCGAATGCTTGCGAAGGCGATTCAAAAACTGGAGATCAGCGCCGATTCTATTCTTGTGGTTCCTGTGCCATTGCATAGGTCAAAGCGCCGGCAGCGTGGATTCAATCAGACAGAGTTGATCGTTCGGGCTGCGCTGAAGGGAAATGCTTTTCTCGGCG
>DATIYR010000122.1:0-5215 GCA_035517535.1 Terriglobales bacterium | reverse complement strand
CGCTTTGGCGGAAGCGCGATTGAAACTTTTGAGTGGGAGAAAACCGTCGGGAGTTGGGATGATCGTGTTCCCTTCCCCGACGATCCCTGGGGTGGTCTTCAGGAGAACTTCGTAGGAGTGGAGGAGTTCGTCCAAGTCGTTCAGCTTATCGGAGCCGAGCCCCTTATCTGCGTCCGGTGGACAGGAAAAACTCCGCAGGATGCCGCTAATGAGGTTGAGTACTTCAATGGAAACACAGACACGAAGTGGGGACGGCTGCGCGCCAAGAATGGACATCCCAAACCGTATCATGTGAAGTACTGGGAAATTGGGAATGAGGTTGGCGGTCCGGAATACGATTCTTCATTGACTGCTTTTGCCGAGGCGATGCGGCGAGTGGATCCCGGCATCAAGATTTCCTCCTCCTACCCTGATCCGAACACTGTCCGCATGGCCGGCGCAGTACTGGATTATCTCTCGCCCCATCAGTATTCGATTGGCGACCTGAACGGAACCGAAAACGAATTGAAGCGGTTAGGTGATGAAATCAGGCGCGACGGAAATGGAAAAGACATTCGCGTCTCAGTTACCGAATGGAATGTAACCGGCGGGGAATGGGGGCTGACGCGGGGAATGTTGCAAACGCTGGGGAATGCTCTTATTTGTTCGCGCTATCAGAACATGCTGCATCGCTATGCCGATCTGGTGGAAATCGCGAATGTTTCCAATCTCTCCCACAGCTTCGGGGGTGGACAACTCCAACCCGGGCCCGGATACCTTTACGAGATCCCCGATTATTTTGCGCAGCTCCTTTATCAACGTGCTGCTGGATCATACGCGCTAAAGTTGGATCGGAGCGACACGCTTCCATTTTATTTGCAGGAACCAGATCTGAACGCCAACTTGAGCGCCGATGGCAAGACGTTGAGGATCTATGGCGTGAATTCCACTCCTGAAGCTCGAAAAGTCAGGTTCCACCTGGCCCCGCGACTCGGGAGGCTGCAGTCTGGCGAAGAATTTGTTTTGGGCGATGATCACGAAACACCGGATTCCGAAGCCATGAACTCGCCGGATCACCCCAGACGGGTGACCGTCAAAAGAAGGCAGCTGAGCGTGACAGGAATAGACTTCGAACATAAATTCGCGCCGTTCACGGTGACTTTGCTTGAGTTTCACCTGCACGGGAAGGCGTAACGGGCCAGGCCCTCTGAGATCGAGAAATAATTCTCTTTCGCGGCCTCACAGGAATTCTTGTACTCGTCACGTCAGACCTGATGAACGCGTATTGGCGGAAGAGTGGGAGTCGATCGCTATCAGAATGTTTGTCACGCGCGAATGCGCGGGCTCAATCGACCGTATACTCGACAGTATGTGTTCGGAACATTCGGAGAATGAAATGGCGAAGTGTCCCCAGTGCCACCTCCGTCGCATACCTTAAAAGAACGCCAGGTTCAAGGCCACGAACATCACGGTCACCACTACCCCGTAGAACGCAGGATGCGAGTACCAGGGCTGGTTCGTTTCTTCGTCTCTGCCTTGTCCTTTCTCGAAAATGAGGCCCTTTAACTTCCCGGCGTCCGCCGCTTCCGTAAGGAATGTGGCTAACAGGATGACGACGATGCCTGCAACTAATCCCCATACTGCCATGTAAATATTCGCGGCCATTGGGGAGGCGAAAGCGATAACGTGGAGCCGGTAGAGAACATATTCGAGCGCAGCTCCCGCGAGGCCGCCCAACATGCTGAGAAAGCCTGCCGTGGCCGACGGACGCTTCCACAACATGCCTGCCAGGAAAGCGACGAAAAACGGAGAGATGAAAAGAATGCCGATCAATTGCATGTAGTCCATCAAATTATTGAAGTTGAGGACTATATAAGAAGATGCGCAGGCAATCGCTGTTCCCAGCACGGTCGTTGCCCGGCCGACCGCGAGATAGTGACTGTCCTTCTTATTTTTACGGATGTAGGTCTGATAAATGTCGTACGTCATCACGGTATTGAAAGCCGTGATATTTCCTGCCATCCCGGACATGAAACTCGCCAAGAGTGCCGTGATTCCCAGGCCAAGCATACCTTTGCCGTAAAACATGCTCATCATCACCGGCAAGGCCTGGTTGTAGTCTTGCTTGACGATGCCGGGTGCGATCGTCACGGCGAGCATTCCCTGCACGGTCACGATGATCGGAAACAACATCTTCGGAACCGCGGCCACCAGCGGTGTTTTGCGCGCCGAAGCCAGATCCTTGGCTGCCAGCGCCCGCTGAACCAGCAGAAAATCGGTGCACCAGTACGCGGGCGACGAGCATAGGCCCAAGCCCACAACAATCACCCACCACGGTGTTCCCAATGGATCGCCCGGCGCTCCCATCCCTTTCCATGTGTGGACATATCCCGCAGGAAGCTGCGCAATGAGTCGGTGCCATCCGCCGACGTGATGCAAACCGAGAAAGGTCAGCGGGAGAAACCCCAATACGATCAGAAAAAATTGCAAAAATTCGTTGTAGATTGAAGATGACAGCCCACCCCAAAAAATGAAAACCAGGACCACTCCGGTTGCGAGCAAAACACTGGTAGTGAAATGCCAGCCAATCATGCTCCGGAAGATCAGGGCGAAGGCGAACATATCGATCCCGGCCATCAACACTGTTACCACGGCAAAGCTGGTGGCGTTCAGCAGGTGCGCCCGATGGTCATAGCGTAGCCGCAGATACTCCGGCACACTGCGCACTCCGTTCGTGTAGTAATACCGCACCATGAAAAGGCCGAGGAACAGCATCGATGGGATCGCGCCCACCCAATACCAGTGATTGGTGCGCATGCCGTACTTCGCACCATTCGCCGTGTGACCCAGCACTTCCAGCGCGCCCAGGTTCGCTGACATGAACGCAATCCCTGTGATCCAATGCGAAAACGACTTTTCGGAGAGCAGAAAGTCGGAGGAAGTCTTCATCCTGCTTTTTAGCTTGAATCCGATGCCTAATACTGCCGCGAAGTAGGCGCAAATAATTGCCCAATCGACCGGATGCAGTTTGGTCAGCATGTGTGCGGGATTGCTTGTCCTCTCTATGAAGCGCGGAAAACTTTTGCGCATCGCAAGACTTAGCTGTCAAACCAAGCGCTTGCCGCATCTGTCTTGACAGGAAGTTTCTGGGTGCCCAAAATAAGCGGTTATTATATATGGGAGAATTTGATCGACAAGTCGTCGTTATCACTGGCGGAGGGGCCGGGATTGGGAAAGCCACCGCACTGCTCTTCGGGCGAGAGAAAGCATCCGTCGTAGTCATCGATTGTGATGAAAAGGCGGCCCGGCGCACCGTCAAAGAAATCCAGGATGCCGGAAGCGATGCCCTTGCGCTCAAAGCCGATGTCGGCAACTCGCGGCAGGTAAAATCCGCGTTCGCGGCAGCGGTTCGAAAGTTTGGCAAAATCGACATTCTGTTCGCTAATGCTGCGGTCCAAGTCATCAAGCCGATCGATTCCACCTCCGACGGAGATTGGGAAAGAGTCATTTCCGCGAATCTCCGGGGGACGTTTCTCTGCTGCCGCGAGGCGGTGCGTGTGATGCGTCGCCAGCGCTCGGGATGTATCATCATCGCGACTTCCGGACATGCCTTTCAGAGTTACGCGGGATATGCCGCCTATGCGTCCAGTAAAGGTGGCCAACTTGCCATGATGCGTGCCATGGCCATTGACTGCGCTTCTTCCGGCATTCGCGTGAACTGCGTTGTACCCGGAGCGACCGAAACTGAACTGCTGCGTGCACATTTTCGCAATAATCCGAAGGATAAAGCGCGTCTGCTTTCGCGGATTCCGATGGCGCGTCTGGCTGCGCCGGAAGACATCGCTCGCGCGGTTCGGTTGCTCGCATCCTGTGATGCTTCCTATATCACCGGATCATATCTGGTTGTAGATGGTGGCCTTTTGGCGCAGGGCTAAGCGGTATCGTTTAGCCAAGATGATTTTTATCGATGCCAAACTCAGCCTGGAGTCTAACTTCATGTTCTCAGAGAAGGTAGATGAGTTCTTCTAACGAACCTCTGCGCGGCATCATCCCTCCCATGGTAACTCCGCTTGCCGGAGAGGATGAACTCGACCGCAATGCGCTCGAAAAACTTATCGATCATATGATTGGTGGGGGCGTACACGGGCTTTTTGTCTGCGGCACGACCGGTGAAGGCCCGTCCCTCAGCCACCGATTGAAGCGCGAATTAATTCGTGCCACCTGTCAACATGTTAAGGAGCGGGTTCCAGTCCTGGTTGGCATTCTCGATACGTCGAAAACTGAAATGCTCGCTATAGCTCGGTTTGCCACCGAAGTTGGCGCGGCTGCCATTGTCCTCGCTCCTCCGTTCTACGCTCCAATCAGCCAATTCGATTTGATTCGGTGCGCAACCACATTCGCGAGGGAGAGTCCGCTGCCACTGTATCTTTACAATCTGCCTGACCCGCGCCATGTTCGCTACACGCTATCAACATTGAAGGCATGCGCCGAAGTCCCCGGCGTCATCGGGTTCAAGGACAGTGCAGGAAATTTCGAATACCTGAAACAAGCGCTTCATCTCTTTCGCGATCGTCCAGATTTCTCGATTTTTGTCGGACCTGAAAACCTGCTTTCCGCAAGCCTTGCTGCCGGCGCTCATGGTGGTATCAGTGGTGGGGCAAATGCATTTCCTCATGTCTATGTTGCTCTTTATGACGCTGTAGCCGGCGGTCGCAGGGAAGACGTTCGTAGACTGCAGGCATTGATTGATCGGTTCACCCGCCAGGTCTATTCCATTGGTGAACCGGAAGGCAGCCTGATTCGCGGACTCAAATGCTGCCTTTCCATTTTGAATCTCTGCGAGAGCCGCGTCTGCTGGCCCGGCATAGCAGCCAATGCCGAGCAGCGGGCTGAAGTCGAGCGCTGTATCCGCGAACTCATTCAGGATTCGACTCAGATAGTTCCGAGTGCGCGTTTGTGAGTTTGCCTTCGCTGGCACTCTATAGGACCGGCGTGTTACGACGGCTCAGTTGTTTTCCAAAGGGGAGTGTGTATGCAGAAACTACGCAGCCAGGAGTGGTACGGGAAAAAAGACAGGGACGGTTTTGGCCATCGGAGCTGGATGAAGAACCAGGGTTGGCCGCACGACCTGTTTGAAGGTCGACCGGTCATCGGCATTTGCAATACATTTTCGGAACTCAATCCCTGTAACGCTCATTTTCGCGAGCTCGCCGATTGGGTCAAAAAAGGTGTTTGG
>DATIYR010000121.1:0-6800 GCA_035517535.1 Terriglobales bacterium | reverse complement strand
GTATCCCGCTTGCCGATTGCGTGCTCACTACATAATCGCGTTATTTGCAGCACACCCTTTCGTGAGCAGAATCACATCCTTGTACATTCTTCCAGTTCAGAATTTGGTTATCGGCTGGTTCACTCCTAGCCTGCGGAGGTGCAATCATGTTCGAACAGGAAATCGAACTGGAAAAGAAGCAGTCCGCAGCTGTTCCGCTGCTGCTTATCGTCGGGCTTATCGTCGTCTTCGTCGCCGTCGCCGGATACTTTCTCGCCCAAAGCCGCCAAGTGCTTCCCGCCGCCGAAGCCAGGACCGTAGTTACGAATATTCTTCAGTCGCAGGGAGCGGCCACGGTCAAGTTCGAAACCGGAATGGTCGAAGAGGGATACGGTGAGAGTACAAGCGATGCACGCTACCGTCTTTTGGAAAAAATTGGCGTAGTTAAAATTGGCAAGACCAGAAAATACAGGACACCAGTCAGCCTCACGCCGGCAGGCGCCGAGCTGTTGAAGCAGATTCCGAGCGTCACGCAATCGACGGACGCGAACGGCAACGCTGCCTATGTCGTCCCGCTGGCCACGCGCAAGTTGCTTGACGTTTCCAAAATCACCATGTCCGGCCCGGAGCGCGCCACCATCCAATATTCCTGGCGCTGGGAGCCGAATGTCCTTGGCGAGAACTTTGACGCCGCGGGTGCTCGTCTGCACTCATTCAGCACGTCAGACCAGGTGCAGCTCATCGATAAATTCGGAGCGCGTTTTTATCATGACGCCCCGGCGACGGTTGCGGTCACTGTAGTGAAGGGAACGCAGGGTTGGCAGATCGCAAGCGAATAGCGAACGGTTGGCCGCTGCTGAACGATTGCGCACAGCCACTCGTCGTTTTGTCGGCGCGAGCGATCTAATTCGCAGGCTCCCGCTAAATCCTCGCGGATATAATTGTTCGCTATGAACAAAACTCTGCTTGCGGTGTGCTGTGCGGCTGCATTGATTTCTTTTGGGAGTTCTGCCAGAGCGCAATCACAGAACCAACCTTCTGGAGAAGCTAGTCAGGCGCAAGCCGCTCACAAAGTACCAGTGATGGATGGCGGCGCCGGACCTTGCACTATGGAGCTCACCGTCCTCGGTCCCGACGGCAAGCCGGTCTACGACGCGACCGTGAAGGTCCACATTTCTTACGGATTCGCCGGTGCTCACCGGCTGGATCTGCAGGCTGGAACCAACGTTGATGGAAAGCTGAAGTTCACCGGAATTCCTGCGCGCGTACATCGTCCGCCGCTTGAGTTCAACGCCACGAAGGGGGATTTACAAGGAACCATCTCCAACGATCCCAGCGACCAGTGCCAGGCCGAGCAGAACCTGACCCTCGCGAAATCGACTCCGCAGCAATCACAGTAGAGACCGCATCGCACTCCACCACCATGTCATCCCGAGTGACGACGGTCATTCGCTGCGAATGAGTCGAGGGATCTGCAGTTGAGAATCTGACCTTGGTGGACAATAAAGGCCGTAGTCGGCTGCTGACGACGACCAAAGACCAACGACCAATTACTGACGTCCAAAAATTAAATGGGCCGACTACCAAGAAGCGGTGACATTTCTTGGCTGCCGGCCCACTCGATCCTGAAGTGGATCGGAGGTGATACTTATATGCTAGACCCGCCACGGCCGATGTCAAGCGTATTTGTACTCACGATCCTCTGCTCAAACAGCTGCTCTCGCGCACCCAGATTCTTGCTCTTACCAGCAATTTGTCAGGAAAATGTCGTTTTCTCCCGAGTACAAAAGTAATACGTACTTCTTGTGATTCAATAACTTACAACTATGTGAGACTCTGGTCTCATCTCAGTGTTTAAGTTGGAAGGAGCAGTGATGGACCCGAATCTGGATCGTGCTTTAGAAAATTCGCCCGTTTCCCAGGACCCGCAGTCGGCGCCCGAAGTTGATCTTTGGGAGCCTCCATTCGAGCGCTGGATTCGCCTCGCCGATTCGTTGCTGGGCGATCTGCCGTTCTGTACCCGTAAACCGTCTCCCCGACCACAAACTCTCGTGTCGCTGCACAACAGGAACTGATCCGGAAAAGCTGATCCCCACAAGTGACTGGAGAAGTTGCGCCGCTGGTCACAGCTGCGCCGCTGGCGTGAGTAGCGCTCGCATTTCGCGAGCAAGTTCTGCTCAATTCAGTGGCGCAGCTTACTTTTTTGTTGCTCCCGAACATTACTACCGTAATTCGTTTTCGCCCGCGCTTACACAAGTATTACAGCAGCATTCTAAGAACCGCTGATAGCTTAGACGATAGAACTACTACCAGCCGGGGGATCGAACTTGCAGATCGAAGCGCTCGAACGCACGCGTCAGGATGACCAAATCAACTGGGTAACCGCCGGATTCATGGCCGCGTTTCATATCGGCGCGATCGTGGCATTTTGGTTTTTTACATGGAAGGCGTTCTTCGTCGCCATCTTTCTGTGGTGGGTTTCCGGAAGCCTGGGAATCGGCATGTGCTATCACCGCCTGCTCACTCATCGTGGATACAAAACTCCCAAGTGGGTCGAATATTTTCTGACTATCTGCGGGACCCTCGCTCTCGAAGGCGGTCCGATTTTCTGGGTTGCAACCCATCGCATTCATCATCAGTTTTCCGATAAAGACGGCGATCCGCACACGCCGCTTGATGGCAAATGGTGGGCCCACATGGGATGGATCCTGATGGGCAAGAGCCTCCACCAGGATACGAAAACTCTCTCCCGTTACGCTCCGGATCTCGCCAAATCAAAGTTCCACATCTGGCTCACGAAATATCACTATCTTTCGGTGGTTGTGGTGGGAGTTCTTCTGCTCGCGATCGGCGGCTTGCCATTTCTGATGTGGGGACTTTTCCTGCGCACCGTCGTCGGCCTGCACTGCACCTGGCTGGTGAACTCGGCAACTCACACCTGGGGATCGCGCCGTTTCGTCACCAAGGACATGTCCACCAACAATTGGTTCATCGCCATGCTCACGTTCGGCGAAGGCTGGCACAACAATCACCACGCGCATCCGGTCTCTGCGCGTCACGGGTTGAAGTGGTACGAGTTTGATTTGAACTGGTACGGAATCTGGACTCTCAAGAAGCTCGGCCTGGCTCGCCATGTGTATCGTGTGAAGCTTGCCGAGTTGCGCGAAGACGAAGCCAAAAAGCTTGTCAAAAATCAGCGCCCCGAGCTGGTTTCCATGCCCGCGCTCACCACGACTACCAACGTTTAAAACGTCCTGAGACTGCCTCGCGTAGCCGTGTAGAGCGGCGCTTTAGCGCGGCCTGAGCTACTGGGTTGCACTCGCCTTCTCAAACCGGCTCGCAGGAATCGCCACATTCGCCTGCGCGCTCTCGATCTGAACTGTGAATCTTCCCGTCGGCGTCGCCGACGTCCAATGAAACGGCCGCTTCACGCCGTTCACATCGCGATAATCCGAATAATCAATCTGCGTCGGATTTCGCCCCAATGGCGACTGCCCATATCGCACCATTTGCATCAATAATCCGCTCTGCTGGTCAAAATACATTTCGACCGGCGGCTGGCCTTGCCGCTCTCCTGAAACCATCACCACGTTCTGGCCGCCAATCTGCGTCTCTTTTTCCGTTTTCAACTGGCTGAAAATTTTGTTCAGATCAATTGCAAAGTGCAGGTCTGCATCCATGCGGCTCGCGTCCACGTCCGCCGGAGTCATAGGCCGCGGCTCACGCTGCGGAAAAATAAACCATCCCGACTGCCCATCGAAAACCGTGCTGCTCTCGCCGTTCGGCCATTGCGTCACCATCGCACTCTTGTCGGGAGACTGCACGTAAATCTCCACCGGAAACTGCCGCCCGCCGGCTTCAAACGTTCCTTTTTCGTCCAGGCTCGTCAGCTTCGCAATCTGCGCATCTCCGCCGAGCGCCGCAACATATTTTGAAACGATCTCCTCCGGCTTCGGCAAATTCGGCGCGGGTGGCGGGTTCAGCGGCTCGGCTTCAGAAAGCAAACGCGGCTGCGACTCGGGAATGATGGGAATCGCAATCGGCCGAGGGCTGCCGCGATGACACGAATTGCAAGTCACCATCTGTTTGCCTTCAAAATTATTTGCGTCGATCGCAAACTCCATCTGCATCATCTTGCGCGCGATCAGCTTAGTCTTCTTGTCGTCCTTATCGAACGCATTCTCCACGTGACAGAACCCACACTGCACTCCCAGCGATGAAGTAATGAACTGCATCGCCGGAATCAGTTGGTCCGATGGCACGTCCTTCAGCACCTGAATATTCTTGAAGACTTCGCTCGCTTTCTTATCCGGGCTTGGAACTGGAGGAGCCTGAGCGGGAAGTGCCGCGGAAAGTGCAGCAATGGAAACGCAAATTGCAACAGCACGAAGTGAGACGATCTTTCGAATCATTCCCCTGTCACCCCCAACCAGAAAACGATAAGTATGCGGTGGACGGCGTTCAGCTGTAAAGCTAGACTTTCCCCTCATATTGCCTAATTCGTGCTCTGGAGGAGTGTCATCCCGAAGCTCGGCGCTTTAACCGGCCGAGCGAGGGATCTCGCGTGCGGCACCGCATAACGTCTACGCGAGATTCCTCGCCCACTGGTGAGAACGCGGGACTTCGGAATGACGCCGCTCAGATGTGTGGTTGAGTGGGACAACCCCATCCCTATTAATTCTGTTTCGTCCGTCACCGCGCTAAAATCTCAGCATGCGCGTAAGCCGGCGCGGCAAAATCATCTTTTTTCTCACCTTCGGCGTGGTGCTCGCCTCAATCGCCGTTGCCGTGGGTTTCGGCTGGATCATCCTCAACTGGCAGCACGACGTCAAAGTCCTCCTCGGCATCATCTTCTTTGGCGCCATCGCGACCGGCATCATTCTTAACACCAGTTTTCTCGTCCGCGAAATTCGCCGCAACGAGCAGCACGATAGCTTCATCAACGCAGTCAGTCACGAACTCAAAACCCCGATCGCTTCCATTCGCCTGCACCTGCAGACCCTAGAGCGCCGCCAGCTCGATGAATCTCAGCGCCGCGAATTCTATCGCCTGATGCTCGATGATACCGACCGCCTGATGAGCACGGTCGAAAAGGTCCTCAAAGCCGGTAAAGCGGGCGCGCGTGCCGCCCAGCGCATCGACCTGGACTTCGCGCAGCTGGTCGAGGAATGCGTCGAGACCGCCCGCACCAGCCATCATCTTCAGCCGAGCGCACTTCGCTACCAATCGTCATTGAACGGCAACGGCTCCGAAATCAGCGGCGATCCCGACGAGTTGCGCACCGCCGTCTCCAACCTTCTCGATAACGCAATAAAGTACTCTGGAAATAGAGTTGACGTTTCGGTTCAACTCGATCTGGGCGAAGAGGGGCGGCTGGTTCTGCGTGTGAGCGATCGCGGCGTCGGAATTCCGCGCTCCGAGCTGAAGACCATCTTCAAGCGTTTCTACCGAGTGCCGAACCGTGCTCTGGCGCAGGTGCGCGGGACCGGTCTCGGTCTTTTTCTGGTGCGCACCATCGCCAAACGCCACGGTGGCAAAGTTCAAGCTGAGAGCGCCGGTGAAGGCAAGGGCACAACCGTCATCTTCGAACTGCCGCGGAGAACTTCGTGAGCCGCGTTCTCATTGTCGAAGACGAAGCCCACCTCGCCACCGGCCTGCAATTTAATTTGCAGGCCGAAGGTCACGCCGCCGAAATTGCCGCCGATGGCGAAACCGGGCTCGACCTGCTTCTCAATAAGCACCAGTCGTTCGATGCTCTCGTGCTCGACATCATGCTTCCCGGCAAAGATGGTTTCGCGGTCGCGACTGAACTTCGCGCCGCACGGAATTTCATTCCGATCCTCATGCTCACCGCGCGCTCGCGCCCCGAAGATGTGCTGAAAGGATTCGCCTCCGGCGCCGACGACTATGTCGCCAAACCCTTCGAGCTCCCAATTTTTCTGGCGAGACTGCAGGGCCTGCTTCGCCGTCATGAGTGGATGCAGCTCACCCCCGCCGCTCAGCACCCGGCTCCAGAACCGGCAACTTCCGACGGCAGCACGCAGGAGTTCGGCACATTCAGCTTCAGCGGCAAGACCATCGATTTCGGCAACCTCGAACTGCGCACCAACGGCAGCACCACCCACCTCACGGTGATGGAAGCTGAATTGTTGCGCTACCTCGTTCGCAATCGCGGTCGAGTCATTTCACGAAAATCAATTCTCGAAGACGTCTGGGGCCTGCGCGAAGACACCGATACCCGCGCCATCGATAACTTCATCGTCCGCCTGCGCCGCTATATCGAGAAGAACCCCGCCCGCCCGCAGCACCTGCTCACCGTCCGCGGTGTGGGTTATAGGTTTGAAGCAGAGCAGGAGTGACATCCTCGTCCTAAGCTTCCTCAATTAAGCGTCTCCACTGTGATGTCATCCCGAACTCGCACGCGTGAGCGGGCGAGAGAGGGACCTTACGATGCTCATACGCCACCACCGGCGTAGACGGATATATAGAACGTCTGATCCAAGCAGGATTCTGATCCGGATTTACTGCACTGGGCGCTGAGAACGTCGTACGGTCCCTCTTTCGCCTCCTTCGTGGGCGATCCCTCGGCTTCGCTCGGGATTTCGGCAGCGGGCTCGGACGCCCGCTAGACGCCTCAAGTTCGGGGTGACAATTGGAAGGGGATTCTAGTGGCGCGACGCGGAGGCGCCGCTGGCCAAGTCCCTGAGCACATTCAGGAACGCTGCCGTGGCTTCTTCATCTGAGAGCGCCTCGAGCGGAATTGTTGCGGCCAGGTTCGGCGAGTCCGGGCGGAATCGCACCGTAACCAGGCAATGTCCGCG
>DATIYR010000120.1:0-4935 GCA_035517535.1 Terriglobales bacterium | reverse complement strand
ATGCAACCCGGTTCAATGTCGAGACCGTAACAAGATCGCTTACCGATTCGCCTCAGACCTTTGGAAATTACAATGGCCTTCTCACATCACCGCGTGTGATGCAGTTTGCGCTGCGCTATGACTTCTAGCCGACGCCAATGGACTGACGCTGGCAGATTCGCGGTGCGAAATGTCCGATGCCGGGGATGAACGGTGCCGGACGATTCCCGATCCACTTCTAACAGATGCATCAGCTTCGGAGAACAAGACCCATGTTGCGTAAAGCGTACTCAGTCTTCTCACTAGCAGCCCTCTTGCTCCTGGTCATGACTTCCGTTGCCCAGACTCCCGGGAAGGACAGGCCCCGTCCCAAAGTCGTGGTTCTCGACAACGCGGGAAAGGACTACTTGCAGGTCCTCGGAGGACCTCCGGAGACTGTCACGATGAGATCGGGGCTGGTGGTACTAGCTCCCGGCAAGTCAGTGGGCAAGCATACGACCGGTCAGCATGAGGAGGTTCTGGTCATTCTGTCAGGGAAGGGAGAAATGACATTCGGAGACGGCTCCAAACTCCCGGTGGAAGCCACTCACGCTCTCTATTGTCCTCCGGAAACCGAGCACAACGTGACCAACACAGGCACGGGAGAGCTTCGCTATGTCTACGTAGTCGCGGCCGCTCGATGATCCTAAGTGGGCCCTCACACGCTTTCGCAGGGGCACGCTCATGTGCACGTTGACCTTGCGGCGGACGCTGCTGCTGCAAAGCGGCAGAATTTCGCTTCAGACCAGCTGTACGGAGTTTGTGTCAAAGCCCTTCCGTTTGTGGTGTAGCTTTTCTTGAGCGAAGAGCAGGCTCCCCCAAGCTTTTCGTTCTCCTAGGGGGCAGAACGGATAAGAACGTTGGGAGCGGCGGTTATGCCCCCAATGCAGGTGCTCTACCTAATACAAAGTTTCTTCGAAACCACCCGTCGACATGCATCCTCTAGTAGGAATTCCGTTAGTAGAGTGAAGGGGAAAGCCTAACCAAATTCTGACACCGAGAGCGCCCGAAAACCGTTTGAAAGCGGATAACTCTTTGACGTGCGGCAGACCAACGCACCGCTGGCGATCCGCGAGTTGCCAACCACATTGCGAACGAACTCCAGGTTAACCGTGTCTGCAACAGTCGGTACTTCGTTCCACTTGGCTTCAAAGAGTTCCAGCTTCCCGGCTGCATCAACTAAAAAATCCACTTCACGTGTGCGGTCCCGCCAGAAGAACAAGCTGCCCATCCGTCCCATCCGGCGTTCCCGCGCTCGCAATTGAGCAAAGACGAAGGTTTCCCAAACCGCGCCTGCCGCTGGCGCCTGACGAAGATCGTCCACGGTCCTGATGTTCAACAACGCACACAGCACACCAGCGTCCGCCAGATAGAGTTTCGGGCTCTTCACTATGGACTTGGTCCGGTTGGAGAACCACGGTTCAAGCAGCACAACCTGCCCCGAAGCCTCGAGGACGGATAGCCAATGGTTGGCGGTACTGGGGGAGATGCCTACATCGCGTGCCAAATCCGCCTTGTTTAGAAGATTCGCAGAACGCAGAGCACAAGCGCGCAGAAACCGTTCAAAATCACGCAGGCTCCCCACGTTGGCCAACGAGCGTACATCGCGTTCTAAGTACGTGGCAAGATACGAATTGTAGAAGGCGACGTGGTCGATGTCCGGGTCAGCGTGCAACTCGGGAAAACCACCTCGAACGATCGCTTCTTCGGGCGTCGTCTTTGGCAACGTGGTCTGGATTTCGTGTAGAGAAAGTGTTTCCAACTCCACAATGTCTGCCCGCCCGGCCAGCGATTCAGACACGCTCTTCATCAACGTGAACTTCTGTGAACCAGTGAGAAGAAACTGCCCATGGCGGTTTCGACCGGCATCGACAGCGATCTTGAGGTAGCGAAACAGCCCAGGTGCGTATTGCACCTCGTCGATGATTACTGGGGCCGGATGCTGACGAAGGAAGCTGTCCGGTTCCTTTTCGGCCTGTTCCGCTTCAGTGGGTAGATCCAACGAAACAAACTCATGGTTGGGAAATAGCCGTCGAAACGTGGAGGTCTTCCCGGTCTGTCGCGCGCCGGTGAGCACGACCACGGGGCGTGTCCGTGCGGAGCGTTCCAGACGCGGCTCAATATCGCGAGAAATCCACATATGCTAAATATCCAATCAAATTGTATATTATGCGTGACCGGTTGGCGATTTTTATAACCCTCATAAAAAGAATGAGTTACGGGCTGGTCGACTGGGAACACTCGAGAATGAGTCGGCTTGCGAAAATTAGCTTTTCGGACGTCTCAGCGGATTGCAGCGCGAGGGATGAAGAATCATAGGTTGAGCATTGTTTTGAACATCTTCGCAGCAAGTCACCCCTTGACACGCATTAGACCGCCCGTGCGCATACAGAGAAAGCGTGCGATTTACGACCAGCGCTGCGCCATAGTGCCACGCTCATATAAACAAACTGGATCGCAGGCCCGGGCCCAACTATTAGTTTTGCGACGAACGACCGCTAGAGTTGAGGTGCACTGCATGGCGAAAGCGAAGAAGATCAACAAGGCCATCGCGTCGGGGTGAGTCTTGCGATGGCTACAAATAAGCTCCCTAAACAACAAAATCAACGCTGGAGCTAGGGAGATGCGGGACTTCATTGCACTACCTCGTCCAGGTGTACTTCTACCTGACGGGCGGACGGATCGGATTTATCCGCATGGCTGATCAGATTTAGGGAAATTCTTTTATCGCCGGAAATCATTTCAATCCCGCGGACGCTGTACTTGCCGCTGTCGTTGTTTTTGACGGTCACCTCGAGATGCGCACTTGGCTGCCCGGTGAGTTGCTCGACCAGATCGCAAAGCTTCTGGGCGAGCTCGACAGAGTCCTCATCCTGCGTCCATTTGCGGAAGCGGGCCACACGCCGGATCTTCCCGTTCGCAAAGCTCACGACACCGAGATAGTCGTCGTGTTGCTCTTTCGCTGTAATCAGCCAGGAATCCTCTTCGCCATCAGAACTCTTGAGCTGTTGCAAGTCGTGAAGTTTGGACAACTCCCGGATGACACGATCGCGGGGATCACCGCGCTTCAGTTTGAGCCCGGAGAGGACGATCTCCCCGGCGCCCGATTCGCGAGATTTCATTTGAGGGGCCTTTTGTACCTCGGTCTTATCTGCAGTGCCGGCCGAAACAAAGGAAACGACCGCCAGCAACATTCCTAGAGTCAGCCCTTGCTTCAGAATTCCGCCGGCCGTTCGTCGAAATTGCGCATGCAATGTACCCATTAGTCCTCCACAAGATGCAACGCCTTGCCTCAGCAAACTGATTGATTCATCCTCGACAGTCGCTTGGAATCAGGGGAGTGTAGGAGGAGCGCGTTCAGAGCGGTTATTTAGGTGGAGGTTGGAATCACTGCGCACTTGCGTTGGCTGGAGAAGGTGGCCTTCGGGGAAAGCAGCAACGAAAGGGAGCGCACCGGGAAGGGACACAGTAACCTCGGGGGGTGCAACATTCGCTGCCCGATACGGACACGGGTCGGATTTCGACCGAAATACTGCACTCTGGTCATCCGCGCGCCCTGGCAGGCGCCTGGCGCAATGATGCTTACCATCGCGCCGGCAGCAGGCGGGAAGCGATTTCGATGAGGACGCCTCTGCGAGTGGTGTGAGCGCACCGCACAAGATGGCGGCTATAAGAACAGACGCAATGGCGGCGCCGGTGTCTAGAAGCTGAACGCTGGCCGCCTTTCGTGGCTGCGAGATCGCCGCCCATGCCAGCAAATAGGCCGCACCACCAAGCACCAGTACCATCCGGAAACCGAATGACATGGCGAGAATCAGTGCCATTACAGTCCCGATCACAGTGAAAAATCCGTTTACTCCCCACGCCCAGGGAACAAGCACCTCAGCCTCGCTCGATACAATGCGCAATCCCAGCGGAAACGGCATGCCAAGGCAAATCGCGAGTGGAGCGAGAACGACCATGGAAAGCAGCACTCGCAGCGGGAGGGACAAACCGAGTGCAAACGAAAAGACCAAAGGAATGATGACGGCGCTCACTGCCAGTACCAGCAACAGAATCGGAATGGTTCGTTTCACAGCAACGCGAGGATCGCTAATGAATCGTCCGGAAACATTTGCCCCGATGCCAGTGAAAATTAGCAGGCTGGCGAGAACGACCGCATAGGTATAGACCGGCTGGCCAAGAAACAACGAAAACTGGCTGAGCAGGGCCATTTCGATCGTAATGAAGCCGAATCCCAAGGCGCCGAAGTACACCAGAAAGCGCCAGCGACTTGGCAAGGACAGCCCAGAACGTGACCAGCGTGTCAGAGGAAAAAGAATCAGGAGCGTAGCAATCACAACGCCCTGGGCCAGAAGCGCCAGAAGGGACAGTTCCGCCAAGGGAAGGTCTCCCAGCAACAGCTGCCTCAGGCGCTTTTCTGTGAAAACTTCATGCAGCATCGCACTGCTGATCGCGGACCAGCGAGTATGGTGATTGAAAAACGGTCGATCGTCCGTGGCAGGTTCCAACTCGCGCGGGCCTGAATGATACACATGAGCGAGATCATTGGTTGTAAGCAATGTCTGATAAATGCCTGTCCCTGGTGCAAAGGGAGAATACATGACCTCGGGCGCGGGCACAGAAGCATCGCGTGGCGGCTGACCAACGCCGAGAAGATTGTTGATCCGGCTAATGTCGTCCTGTGTAAAAGCGGACTTCTTCACCAGAAATCCCGCTTCAAACGATGGGCGGTCCGCGCCGAACATTCGCTTCTCCCAATCATCGGGAGGAATCCGGTAAGCGTAGAAACGCGCGGGAAAATCCTGAATGCCTCGCCGCGCCAGAGCTTCGCGGGCGGTCGCGAACAACCGCGGTATCTGCGGCTCCGGGCGCGTAAAATAGATGACTCCATCCGGCGATAGATGGTCGAGATAG
>DATIYR010000119.1:0-39120 GCA_035517535.1 Terriglobales bacterium | reverse complement strand
CTCATGAACTTCGTTTGCTTCCTTCAGACGCACCACAGCTTTTGTGAGGCTGTTGTTCGTCACTTCAAAGCTGCCCGAACAGTCGGTTTTCAAATAAGGCAAGCGATGAATGCTCGGTCCCGTGCCGTCGAAGAAAGCTTCCAGTTCTAGTCGATCTCTCGACGAACACTGAAATCTCCATTGAAAACTATCATCGTTCTTCATGATCTCTTTCAGATTCCTGAACACATGCTGTTCGCCGTCGTGCCAGAGCACCGCTTTGCGAAATACGAGCCCGAATGGCATGTCGTAAACCAACGCTTCGAGCGTGCTCGCGTTTCCATCCGGTCGGGAAAAATACGCGTGCACCCATCGCCAGAAGCCGCGATGCCGATAACCGCAATTATGTCCTTGCACTCCAAACCCCAGCGGGTCGTCCTCAAACACATGATCGTCGAATGTAATCCGTCCTGAGAAAGCTGCGTCCGAGTGCGGCGAGCGCGAGAAACCGATCCAGCCTTTATTACTCAGCGTGCAGCGAAATTTCGAGTGATATCTCAGGTCCCAGGAAATCCTGTGATCAGCGATAACCAGGTCACCGCAGCAGGAGTCTTCCTGAATTAAGCTATTGCCGATTCGAAAGTGGAATGGCTTTTGGCCACGAGCACTGAGATCAATATCTTTCAGCGAAAATCCCTGAATAAGCGTTTCCGGCTTGCCGTTGCGCGGAAACCAAGTGGCCCAAACCTGCGCAGGCATTCTGCGCTGGTCGATTCCTGCTGCCGCATTTTGCGATCCAACGCAACCCCCACGGCCAGGGTTCAGCAATAAATATCGGAACCACCATGCTCCGCTGCCGTCGGCAAGTGCCAGACGCAAAAACCAGACTTCATATCGTCGTCGAGCTGATGCGCGCGAATACCTTTCGTTCAGCGTTTCCACTAGGCGCACTCTCGTATCTAAAATCGACAGACGACTCTTGTCCTTAGTTCAACACTTGCTACCGCAGGGCACGCATCTTCGCAAATCGTCTGAGCTCGGGTAATTCATAGACGAACATCGAAAATCCGGCCAGCAAAATCGCTCCTAAAAGGATATAGGATGGCTTCATCTCAGCACCTTCCGATAAGATTGCGCGAAGTAATCACCTCGTGGATATCGCAAGCAGCACCAGCATCACGATCAGCGCAAACACGAAACTCGCCGCCAGTGAAAACATCGCGCTCGAAGGAGGCATATGGAAGCTGCTGTCATCACGTTTGTGGAAATGCGCCAAAGTTTTCATAACGCCTCCTCGCGAGACTCCGGACCTTGCAGGATCGCTAACTTGCAAACCTCTGCTCAACCAGCTTCCCGCTCAGCCCTCCGATGATTGCGCCTGTCAGCACGCTTGCAATGAATGTGTAGCTCAACTCAATTCTCAGCAGGTCTTCTGAAAGTCCGCCGAGACCGGTGCTGCCTAAACTAACTGCGGTAACCAGCGTCCATAGTGCGAGGGCGAATGCAACTCCGCGAACGACAGTTTTCTTCCTGCTCCACGCAAGCCACCAGGCCACGCCGTAGGCGAACAACAGGGCAGCGGCGAATGTGACCAAGTGCGGAGTAAGTTGCCAGACCAGTTGATGTACTTGAACTCGGTTGAGTCCAACTGCGGCCATCCATTCAGCACGAAACAAATAGTGCGAATGCCAAATGGCGCCCAGCGCCCATGCCACAAACGCCGCCATCAGAACCGGAAGATGGTAAATCCGCCTTTCAATGGGCAGCGCCGCTTCATGTTTCGTGTACGGCAGAACGAGCCTAGCTTCCGGCACGCACTCTTGTCCGCAATCGGCATGTTCGGGCCATCGCGTGCATTCAACAACGCGCAACTTCGGACTGCCCACCAGTCCTGTAGCTGCGGCGTGTAACGCATTCAGCCCCACTGCGACTTGTTGATGATTCTCAGGGCAGGTCACTGCGCGGGCGCCGCGATATTTTTCGTAGAATCCCAGGCCGGCGAAAAAGGGAAAGATCAGGATGATGCATGCGCCTACGAAAAAGAGCACAAACGAGAGTGACAGCATAAAGCACCCCCAATTTTGATTTCGGGGACGATCCTGCAGCTTTACCTTACGAAAACGAGGAGCTTAACGCAGTGCGGCACATCACAACACGAGGTGAGTCTTGTCACCGATTCACCCTAGAGATCTGGAACGAAGGCGAAGTTTTACCAAATCCCTGGAATCAAACGGAAGCGCGTGGCACGGGCGTATTCGTCGTATCCGGCCAGTTCTCGCCGTAACGTGCGGTCCTCCATCACCGTGCGCCAGACGAAAAGCAACGCAATCATGCCCGACAGCGCCAGCGCCGCCAACGAACCAAGGATGAGTGCCATTGCCGGATACATCAAAATCATTCCCACATACATCGGATGGCGCACAAAGTGGTAGGGCCCTGAACTTATCACTCTGTGACCGCGTTCAGTCTGAATCCTTACTGTCGATTCGGCGTAAGGGTTTACCACTAACGCCCAAGTCATGGCGGCCGCTGCCAACCAAAATAAAATCGCGCCTGGATAAACGGCAACAAACGACATTGAGGACCAACGGAATCGAACTGCGTCCAATCCGGCGACTGCTGGAAATGCAAATGCGAGGAAGAAAAGCAGCAAAAGAAAAATTTTATCGAAAGGTTTGGTGTCTTTGCGCCGCCAGTTCATGCGCTCCTGCAGCAAACCCGGATTCTTCCGGCCAACGATTATGGCGAGTGCAGACATAGTTACCGCATAAAGGGCAACACAGATCCAGCCTCGCGTCCAGTTAAGTCGACCGGCACCCGCGAAGGTGGCCGCGATCCAGAGAGCCATCGAGGCAATCGCCTGCAGCACTCGCCGCATTCTGCTGGGTGCTTTTGTCCTTATTGCCTCAACACCTGCTGCGCTATTCATACACGTGTGCAATGTGCGGTTCTGGGACAGTGCGTGTCAGCGTGCTTCACTTCGCATCCAGGCAATATTCGCCAAGCTTATTGTTTTCGTCCTGATTGGCCGCCGTCTCGGCATAGATATCCACATCCTGGCATTCATACATGCCGTAATTTTTCGGAAGCTGCACCATCTGATATTCCCCGCTCTTCAGCTTTGTGCATTGCGGCATGGCTTGATTGCAACTGAGGCGATAAGCTTTCCCGTTGAGCACAACATCCATAATCACCACACCATTGTTCAACTGATTTCCTTGAACCGTGACGGTGGACTTTTCCTGCGCTGCAACTCGTGCCCCCAACACCGCGAAAAGCATCGCAACCATGAGGAAGACAACGGTTGATCGTTTCATACCATCCTCCCACGCGAACCTGTCTCGCACACCCTTACCTATTTGTTAGCTTCTGGCCGGGATAGCCTGCTGTCTGTGACACGAGGCACAGCCGCTTATATCGAGGATCACAACACCGCATAGAGCACAAAGAAAAGGGGCTTCACAGGGAAGCCCCTCATCACAATCACCGCCGATCACTTTGCCGGTGGCGGCACAATTTCTGTCAGCCGCGAATCCTTCCGCACATTGGTGAATTCCTCGTCCTTGTAGACGTTCTGCATGTCTTTGTACCCTTGCTCTTTGGCGATCTTCAGGCAACGCAGGCATTCCTCGGTATTGCCGCGTTTCGCATAAATTTTCGCCAGCATGTACTGATACTTCGCTCTTTCCTCGGGACTCGCGATCTGCGCCGCAATTCCAGCATTGGCAGAATTTGTCAGAGCATCCGGATCAAGCTCCAGGGCTCGGGCGTATTCCGCGATGGCGCGCTCCAGCTTCTTCTGGCCGAACCAGGCTGCACCGAGATTCACGTGAAATACTGCGCGGGTCTCGTTCAGCGCTACTGCTTTCTTGAATTGCTTGGCAGCCGCTCCATAGTTCTTCTGCAAATACGAAATGGCTCCCAGGTTGTTGATCGCGTCGGAATACTTAGAGTTGTGTTTTGCGGCCTTCTGAAAGTCAATTCTTGCTGCAGTCAGGTCGTCAGTCTTAAGTTCTGCCAAGCCCAATTTGTTGTACAGAACTGCGTTCTTCGGTTCCTTACGCAGCGCCGCGTCAAAAAACTTGATCGCCTCCGCGTAATCTTTCTGGCTGCGCGCCAGGTCGCCGGCAGCTTCCAACTGCGCAACCGTCATTGACTCCGTGGATGGTTTTTGAACCGGCTCAACGCTCAGTGCATGTTCGCCGAGCCCGAACGCCACCGCCACAACCAGCACTTTGAAAATAAGATGTCGCATAATCAGCCTCCTTGCTTCGGAGGAGCACTCATTCCGATCCGCTTCGCTTTCGAGCCTGCGTGTCATGTGCCCCTCCGCACCTGACCCACTTATGCACCCAAGCGGCGCACGAAACAAGGTTACAGAGGCTAACATCCGTGACTTCAACGGTTGCTGCCGGTTACAGAAAAAGGAGGTCACTCTACGCAACCGTTACCTCTTGCGTTACACGGCCGATCGTTCCACAATAGAGCTACAAAGGATTGCCGGAGTGGCCGAGGGAGGCGTCATGCCTGCGGTCACGCCAGAGTTGCTTCAATCCGATGCAGCTCATGAAGAGCTGCAGATCCTCCTGAAGTCAGAACTTTTTTCCCGTTCTCCTAGCCTGGCGCATTTGCTTTCGTATCTCTGCGAGAAGGCCTTCTCCGGCGAGAGCAATCAAATCAAAGAGTACTCAGTTGCCGTCGAGGTCTTCGGGCGGCCCGAGTCGTTCGATCAGGACGCCGATTCAATCGTTCGCGTGCAGGCCAACCGTTTGCGGAAGCGGTTAGCGGAATATTATGCGACCGAAGGCGCATCGCATCGCATCCACATCACCATTCCAGTTGGACAATACGTTCCGATTTTCGAGGAGCACACAGAACCGCCGCCTGAAACCGTTACACAGGCGCCGCCGGTTTCGGTAACGGAGCCCTCTCCGCATTCGCATGAAAGACGATTATTGCCATCGGCCGAGTTGCTCTTGTCCAGAATCTGGCCCTCGGTCGTGGTGGTATTGCTTGCGATCCTGGGCGTCATTGTCTTGCGCCAGCCGCAGAATCGTCCCGCGATTCCGGCCCCTCCACAACCTTCAACTGCCACTGTGCCCCTGGTCGGTCTTCCTGTCGGCGACGAGATCCGCATCCTCGCAGGATCGAGTCGCAGCTATGTGGACCGTTCGGGAAAATCGTGGAGCGCAGATCAATATTTCACCGCGGGCACTTCGGTCCGTAGCCCGGTACAACATATTTGGCGCACGCTCGATCCCACGGTTTATCGGAGCTCACGGCAAGGAGACTTCAAATATGACATTCCTCTGAAGCCCGGCGTTTACGAACTGCACTTGCACTTTGCCGAAACCTTCTACGGCCCTGAAGATCCCGGCGGAGGCGGCGAAGGCAGCCGCGTGATGTCGGTGGCCGCGAACGGCAAGCCGCTACTCTCCGATTTCGATGTGATTGCCGATGCTGACGGAGGCAGGACCGCCGACGTCAAGGTCTTCACCGATCTCGCGCCGGCGCAAGATGGACTCCTTCATCTCGCCTTCTCGTCAGTGAAAGGTGGGCGAGCTATGCTGTCCGCGATTGAGATCTTGCCCGGCTCTCGCGGCCACATCCGCCCGGTGCGGATCGTTGCGCGAGATACTCCCTATTACTCAAATGACAGTCAGTGGTGGAGCTCCGACATTTACTTCAAAGGTGGACAGCTCGCTTCGAGCGAAGAACCGGCAGAGTCCACGGATGACCCCGAATTTTACGAGACAGAACGTTGGGGCAATTTTTCTTACGCGATTCCCGTTCCGCCCGGAAAGTACGTTGTTAGCTTGTATTTCATCGAGCGTGATTCCAGAAAACTGCTTGAAGATTCGAGCAGCGTCTCCGAGCAGCGCGATCTCGGCGTGTTCAGCGTTTACTGCAACGGCAAGGCGATCGTGAGCAATTTGAATATTCTCCAGGAAGTTGGGCCCAACCGCCCACTCGTCCGCCACATTATTGGTGTCGAGCCAAATGCCCAAGGGAAGATCTTGCTCGACTTTGTTCCGCTCAGTCAGTACGCGACCGTCAGTGCCGTCGAAGTTTTGCCGCAATAGAGTCGCAATTTCCGAGCTGGTGACCCAAATCACAGACGTTCAGGCATCGTCAAACGAGAATGGCTTGTGACCTCTATGGAGGTTTTATGAGTATCCTCATCCAAGACAAGATCCAGGACAAGGTCCAAGATAAGACTGCCGATCTCGCCGGTCCCGGCATTGGCGACTACCGTGAGCTTGAGAAAATTCTGCCCGCAGGTTACGAATCTCTACTCACCCCCAGAGAAACGCAGCAGGCGATTTTTCACATCAGGCGCTACATCGAAGACAATTTGTGCCGCGAATTGAACCTCATGATGGTCGAAGTCCCGCTCATCGTTGATAGCGCGAGCGGGGTCAATGACATGCTCGACCGTGATGGCTCGCGCACTCCCGTTCAGTTCCACATCTCGAATGATCGCGACTTACATCCGGTCGATGCCCAGGTGGTGCAAGCCGCAACCAAGTGGAAAAGGCTCGCCCTGAAACAATTCGATTGCCGACCGGGCGAGGGCATCTGCACCGATATGCGCGCTGTGCGGAAAGATTATTTCCTCGATCACGATCACTCGGCATACGTCGATCAGTGGGACTGGGAGCGGGTGATTACGCCCGACCAGCGCAATCTGGCTTTTCTGAAAATGATCGTGAACAGAATATGGAAAGTATTAGTCGGGGCCGAAGGGTTTGCGCAGAGCATGTTCCCGCAACTCAAAGATCCTCGTTATCCAGATTTGCCCGAGCACCTGACTTTTCTGCATGCCGAAGAAATTCTTGAGATGTATCCCGATCTGCCTCGGAAGCAACGCGAAACCCAGGTTCTGCAGAAATATCCCGCGATTTTCATCATCGGGATTGGCTGGCCGTTGAAGGACGGCTACCCGCATGAAATGCGCGCCGCCGATTACGATGACTGGATCACGGATACCGGATCAGAGACTGGCCGGAATACGCATGGCCTGAACGGCGACATCCTGGTCTGGAATCACATGACCGGGCGCCGCCACGAATTGAGTTCAATGGGAATTCGTGTGAATGCCGCAACTCTGATGCGCCAACTGGAAATGTCGCACCTGACCGATAACCTGAGGTTCCCATATCATCAGGAAATCATGAACGGGCAACTACCGCTCTCAATCGGAGGCGGCATCGGGCAGTCCCGCACGCTGATGCTGCTCCTGCGGAAAGCTCACCTCGGGGAAGTCAGCGTTACGGTTTGGCCACCCATCCTGAAAGAGATGTGCACGAAGAAAAATATTCTTGTCTTGGAATAGGCGATTAGCGGCAGGGCAAACAGAATTTGCTATTTCCGGTAAACAAATCCCCATCACGCTGCTGAAGTTCAGTAGACTCGCAACTACTCACGCCGCTTCGGCCGCCTTCGACTTTGTAAGCTGCACCATTTGCGGCTTCACCAGCTTTGCAAAATCCTCCCATGCCAGCCGAATCAACTCGCGATGTGAGCACGCGTTGAAAGCGATTTCCTTGTCTTTCGCGAGCGCCTCATCGGCGAATACGTCTAATCCATATATGTTTCCGAATGGCGGCATCGCACCGGTTTCACATTCCGGAAACAGACCCTTGAATTCCTGCTCCGAGGCAACTTCCACTGTCTTCGCGCCTGTCACCTTTTTCATCAGGCGGAGATCAACATGGAATGACGCCGGAACCACCGCCATAGCAGGTTTGCCGTCGATCTTTACAATGACGGTCTTTGCCAGTTCCTTTCCGGGTATGTGCGTCAATGCTGCGATTCCTTGCGCCGTATAAGCGACTGAGTGTGAGATCACGATGTACTTCACGCTGTGTTTGTCCAAATACTCCCTCAAGCTTGAGAGCACCATAACCTACCTCCTTCAGGCATAACTCATGAGTAGATGTTTTTCGATTGCGAACGCTAACCGCTGTATTCCTTCTCTGATTTGCTCCGGGGTAGCGTTCGAGAAATTCAGACGCATGTGGCAATCCTCACCTGTCGGATGCGCGTAGAAGGAATCTCCGGGGACGAATGCCACGTTGTGACTGAGCGCCGTTTCGAGGACCTTGTGGCTGTTCATCGCCTCTGGCATCGTGACCCAGAGGAACAATCCCCCATGCGGTCGCGTCCAGGTCACCTCGGATGGGAAGAATTCCTTGAGAGCATCGAGCATCACGTCGCGGCGCTCGCGGTAGAGTTCGCGGATGAACTTGACGTGCTGATCGAGGAACCCGTCGCGGGCAACTTCATAAGCCACAAATTGATTGAATGTGGAAGTGTGCAGGTCGGTTGCCTGCTTCAGCTGCACCAGCTTACTAATGATCTCCGGAGGCGCAACGATCCACCCGAGGCGAAGCCCCGGAGCCAGGGTCTTCGAAAACGTGCTCAGATAAATAACATTGCCGATGGAAAAACCATCGTCGCCGCGAAGGTTCTCGCGATCGATGACCACCAGCGGCGGAATGTGCTCGCCTTCATAACGCAACTGGCCGTAGGGATCGTCTTCGACGACCGGAATGCCAAATTTATCGGCGAGCAGTACGAGCTGGTGCCGGCGTCCTTCGGAGAGTGTTGTCCCCGCGGGATTCTGGAAATTGGGCAACACATACATGAACTTAGGACCTGAGCGAAGAGGCTTCTCGAGCATTTCAGTTTGCAGGCCGTCGTCATCAACCGGAACCGAAACGTACTCCGCGCCGTAGGAATTGAACGCCTGCAGAGCTCCCAAATATGTTGGCGCTTCCAGCAGCACGCGATCACCGCGATTGATAAACAGCTTTCCGATGAGATCAAGCGCCTGCTGCGAACCGGTCGTAATCATTACGTTTTCCAGCTTGGCGTGAATGCCATAACGCCGCAGGTTGCGGACAATCAAATCGCGCAGCGGCTCGTAGCCTTCGGTTGTTCCATATTGCAGCGCCTGCGAAGCTTCTTCGGTCAAAACCTTGTGACAAGCCTGTTCAAAGCGCTGAACCGGGAACGCGTCAGGCGAAGGCAGGCCGCCTGCAAACGAAATCACGCCCGGTTTCTGTGTCATTTTCAGCAGTTCGCGAATCGCCGAACTCTGCGCATGCTTACTGCGTTGCGAATATCGAGATACCCAAGCGGTTGACATGGCCAACCTCCTTTAGGCAAAGCCGTCAGGCTGGCTGATCGCACCCACGTTGACGTGGTGTTCGTTGAAGTCACGGCCCGCGTTCAGGGCTTTGCGGTCCAATTCAAGCAGTTCAAGTTTTTTGACTTTATCTTCGAGAACCGTCTGTGCAGTATCCGGAGCCAGCCACTGGGTCTCTTCGAGCAGAGCCCCCAGCATGACGACGTTGGCGGCTTTGGCGGAGCCGATGATGTCGGCAATCTTCGCCGCCGGAATGCAGATGATTTGCGCCTCGCCGGCTTCGAAATCGTCGGGCAAGCTGAGTCCGTTGTAGAAAATTGTTCCGCTGCTCTTCACTTCCGGGGCAAATTTGCGTAGCGAAAACTCATTCATAGCAATCAGCACGTCAGGATTGGAAACCAGTGGTGAGCCGATACGACTCTGCGACAGGCAAACGTGGCAATGAGCGCTGCCGGAGCGCATCTCCGGCCCATAGGAAGGAAGCCAGCTGACTTCTAGCCCCTCGCGCATCCCAATTTCCGTGAGGAGTTGACCCAGCAGAAGCACGCCCTGTCCGCCAAAGCCCGCGATTTTTAGCTCTAGGTTTGCAAAATTGTGCGCATGCGGCAGCTTCGATTTATCGGATTGCGAAGTTTTATCGCTGCCTTCGCTTATTTCAAGCACATCAGCAATCGAGCGTTGTGGCGGTCGATCGGCAACGGGCATCTCCGGTTTGCGGTCGCGGAACACGCCAAGCGGAAAAGTTTGAACCATGGCATCTGCGACCCACTTCTGCGCCTCGACGGGATCTTTTCCCCACACAGTCGGGCATGGCGAAAGAATCTCGACGAAGGAAAATCCTGTGCCCGCATGCTGGATCTCGAGCGCCTTTCTAATCGCCCGCCGCGCCCGCATGATGTTCTTGTTATCGCAGAGCGCTACGCGCTCGATGTAGGCCGGCGCTTCCAGCGTTGCCAGCAACTCTGCCATGTGCAGCGGGAATCCTTCAGTTCCAGGGCGACGACCCCAAGGAGAGGTCGTACTCTTTTGTCCAACCAGAGTCGTCGGCGCCATTTGCCCGCCAGTCATGCCATATATGGCGTTATTGATAAAGAAAACCGTAATCTTTTCGCCGCGGTTTGCCGCGTGCACGATCTCGGCCGTGCCGATGGCAGCGAGGTCGCCATCTCCCTGATACGAGATCACCATCTTGTCGGAATACGCGCGCTTGATAGCCGTGGCTGCGGCCGAGGCGCGACCGTGCGCCGCCTGCACGTTGCCAACGTCGAAGTAGTAGTAAGCAAAAACCGAGCAGCCCACCGGGCTTACCAGAATCGTGTTGTCCTGAACGCCCAAATCCTGGATGGCCTCGGCGATCAACTTGTGCACGATTCCGTGGCCGCAGCCGGGACAGTAGTGTGTCTGCTGCTGCAGTTCCGACTTGCGCTCGTACAAGTCATAGAACACCGGCGACCTGGAATGGGCTATCTCGTAGCCATTCGTCGGAGCTAACTCGATTCCGGATTCAATTGTGTTCGCCATTGTCGTTGTCCGTTTCTGCTAGACCGTCACCATAGAAAATGGGTCCACCGATTTTTCTTCGCTGCGTTTTCCTTTTCGCGAGATCCCATTCTTTCCAAAAAGCGTTCGGTTCTCGACTGTGGGATTGAGATCCGCAACTTTCTCGCACAGTTCCGCGACCGAGGGTACGCAGCCGCCTACACGACCGTAAAAATCAACCGGCACCTTGTTTTTCAATGTCAGGCGCACGTCTTCGATCATCTGACCGTTGCTCAATTCCACGACGAGCACATTGCGCGCGTTCGTCGCAGCCTTGGTCAATGCTTCCGAAGGAAACGGCCACAAGCTGATTGGCCGAAACATGCCGGCTTTCACTCCCTCTCTACGTAGTGCGTCCACTGTCGAGAGCAGCACTCGCGAAACAATTCCAAAGCCGACGAGCAACACTTCAGCATCTTCCGTGCGATACGTTTCGAATCTGGTTTCGGCCTGCTGCGCGCGAATGTATTTCGCTTCCAGTCTTCGCTCGTGTCCTTCCAGTTCTTCCGATTCGAGATAAATGGAACTGATCAGATTGGCGCGTGTCTCTGCCGTGCCTTTGACTGCCCACGGTTTTTCCGCAGGCACGATCTCGCGGTCTTCGATGTCAAGCGGTTCCATCATCTGCCCGACAAAACCATCCGCCAGCACCACAACCGGGTTGCGGTACTTGTCAGCGAGCTCGAAGGCAGTCATCGTCAGGTCTGCCATCTCTTGAACCGACGCGGGCGCGAGCACGAGGTTGCGGTAATTGCCGTGGCCTCCGCCCTTCACCATCGCGAAATAATCGCTTTGCTCGGGCGCAATGTTGCCAAGCCCTGGTCCGCCGCGCATCACATCGACAATCACGCAGGGCAATTCCGCGCCGGCAAGATAAGAAATCCCTTCCTGCATCAAGCTGATGCCCGGGCCGGAAGATGCCGTCATCACGCGAACCCCAGCCGCCGCGGCGCCATAAACCATGTTGATTGCGGCCACTTCACTCTCGGCTTGTAGAAATGTCCCGCCAACCTGCGGCAGATATAGCGCCGCGCTCTCGGCAATCTCGCTGGCCGGTGTAATCGGATATCCATAAAACGCACGGCAGCCGGCCAGAATCGCTCCCTTGACCAATGCCACATTTCCTTTACACAGTTGCCGCATGTTCGCCTCCTGCGACTACCGGCTTCGGTGGGACCAAACGCCGGTACACAACGATCGCACCCGGCTCCGGACAGCAATAAAAACAAATTCCGCAACCAGTGCAGTCCTTGCCGGTGTAGCGCGCCGGATGTACCCCGTAATGGCTCAGCTCCGGCACGAACTCGATGCACTTGGGCGGGCAGGACTCAATGCACAGCCCGCAACCTTTGCACTCTTCTGGATTGATTGTGATCTTGCCGCGTGCTTCGGCCGCCATGGTTCACCTCGCCCGGACCACTTTGTTGTGCGCGAAACTCGCGCGCGCTCCCCCATGCCAGGCAGTCCGCTGCTCAATGAGCTTTGAATTCTGAGAATTTCCTGCAATTTGATGGAAGCCAGGACGTCTCGATGCGCTCACCTTGTGCGCATCGGCGTGCGCTTCCGTAGGCCAGAGAAGCTGGACCTTACTTGGCATCACCGCCTCTGATTGCATTATCGAAGCTGGCCCCAACTGAACCTATGACTTGCGGCACAACTTCTTGTGATCGCGGTCACGCCACTGCGGGTTCTGATCCATCCCACAAGTGCTCGTCTTGGGTAAGCCGTTTTAAGTGTTTGGGTACGCGCATCCGTCAATCACCGTCCTTCGTGATCCTCGTCACATTTGCTCGTTCAGGTAAAAGATAAATTGGAATTAGGTGAACGCAATGGCAGCGTCTCCGGAAATGGAGTCTGACAACCTCTGTGGGCCCGGTGCACAGCCCGGAATTTTGGCAGCCAGCAAACTCGATTCGCTGATAGCTGCGCTGCTGTGCCATGGTTACCAAGTAATAGGGCCAATGGTTCGCGACGGCGCAATCGTGCTCGATACCATCACGTCGGCGGATCAAATTCCTCGTGGCTGGACAGATGAGCAGCAGCCTGCGCATTACCGGCTGACCCGGCGAAGCGATGAAGCCTTCTTCGCTTACGGAGTAGGTCCGCACAGCTGGAAACGATACCTGCATCCGCCAGATTTACAGCTTTGCTCAGCCGAGCGGCAGAACGGCGCCTTCCGCATTCTCAACAGCCACGCCGGACCCAAGTCCCCGTTGGCATTTCTCGGAGTTCGCGCCTGCGATCTGACCGCGATCGCAATACAAGACCGCATACTGCTCGAAGACAAGTACCGAGACCCGATCTACGGAGCACGGCGGCAGGGCGCATTCATCGTTGCCGTGCAGTGCACCCGATCCGTGAGCACGTGTTTTTGTGCGTCGATGGGTACTGGTCCGGCGGCACATAGTGGTTTCGATTTGTGCCTGACGGAAATCGTAGGCTCTGGGCAACACCGTTTCATCGTGCAGATCGGGAGCCGGCGAGGAGCTGAAATCGCTTCCGAACTTGAAATCACGCCTGCATCTGAAACTGATGTTCGCATTGCAACAGCTGCTATCGAAAACGCAGCCCATCAACAGGTGAGAAAAATTGAGGCTGATGGACTTCGAGAACTTCTTTATCGGAACTTCGAGCATCCGCATTGGGAAAAAGTGGCCGCACGCTGCCTGAGTTGCGCGAACTGCACATTGGTATGTCCGACATGTTTCTGCACCACGGTTGAAGACACCTCAGACGTCGCCGGAAAACACGCTGAGCGCTGGCGGCGTTGGGATTCCTGCTTCACTCTGAATTTTTCTTACATTCACGGCGGCAGCATTCGCGCTTCTGGCAAAGCTCGCTATCGCCAGTGGCTGACGCACAAGTTTGCTTCCTGGATCGATCAGTTCGGCACACCTGGATGCGTTGGCTGCGGCCGCTGCATCACCTGGTGCCCTGCAGGGATCGACATCACGGAAGAAATTCGCGCACTTCAGGAGGGATGAAACATGGAAACGCTCGAACGAATTATCACTGAGCACCCATTCTTTGCGAGCCTCGAGCCACAATACACCAGCCTGGTGGTTGGGTGCGCCTCGAATGTGCGCTTTCATTCAGGAGAATACATCTTCAAAGAAGGAGCGGAGGCTAACGAGTTCTATTTGATCCGCGCCGGCAAAGTGGCTTTGGAGATGTTCGCGCCGCAGCACAAACCCATCATGGTTGAGACCCTCCGCGAGGGCGACATTCTGGGATGGTCCTGGCTGGTTCCTCCTTACAAAAGACGGTTCCATGCACGCACTCTTGAAGATACGCGTGCCATCGCACTCGATGGCAAATGCCTGCGCACGAAATGCGAACAAAATCATGATCTCGGTTACGAGTTATTGAAACGTGTTGCGGAAATCCTAACCGAACGCCTGGAGGCCACGCGCTTGCAGTTGCTGGATGTTTATGCAGCTAGATAGCGATATTGCGCCGAACATTGTTGTTGATCCCATGCTTCCGCAGCCCTTCATCGTTCGGAGCGTGGAGAAGGAAACACCCGACACATTTACGCTCTCACTCGAGTCCGAGAATGCCGCGAGTACGGAGCAGCAACCGAACGATCTCATTCAGCCGGCTTTTCAGCCCGGTCAGTTCAGCATGCTGTGGGTATTCGGGGTTGGCGAATTGCCGATCTCGATCAGCGGCGATCCCGCGAAATCAAGTGAGCTGACCTACACCGTACGCTCCGTCGGGCAGGCAACGCACGCGCTGGTGAGCACTGCGCCCGGATCTGCTATCGGGATACGCGGCCCGTTCGGCAATGGTTGGCCAATAGGCCCCGCTAAGGGCAAAGATGTCGTGATCATCGCTGGTGGTATTGGTTTGGCTCCGTTGCGCCCTGTGATTTATGAGGTGCTAAGAAATCGCGCGCAATATGGACGCCTGGTTTTGTTATACGGCGCAAGAAGCCCGCGTGAACTGCTGTATAGGAAGGAACTCGCAGCCTGGGCGCGTCAGCCCGATACACAAATATTGGTCACAGTCGATTACGGCGGCTTGAGTTGGCGTGGCCACGTTGGAGTAGTAACCACGTTGTTCAAGTATGCACGCCTGCAAGGCGCTCGATCAATTGCCATGGTCTGCGGCCCCGAAATCATGATGCGGTTTGTCACTCGCGAGCTGGAGAATCATGGTGTCGGCTCGAACAATATCTATCTTTCGATGGAACGCAACATGAAGTGCGGCGTCGGATTGTGCGGCCACTGTCAGTATGGGCCTCACTTCATTTGCAAAGACGGACCGGTTTTCACTTACGAGCAAATGCGGCCGCTGCTGGAGAAATATGAGTTCTAAGACAAAAGGCGAGCGAGCGGTGAAGCCGAAGATCGCAGTATTCAAGTTCGCCTCCTGCGATGGTTGCCAGTTGAGCCTGCTCGATGCCGAAGACGAATTGCTGCCGGTCATTGGCGCGGTTGAGATCGCCTACTTCCCCGAGGCTTCGCGCACCATGCTGAAAGGCCCCTACGACATCGGGCTGGTTGAAGGCTCAATCACCACGCACCACGATGCCGAACGAATCCAGGAAGTGCGGCGGCATTGCAAGACCCTGATCACCATCGGTGCCTGCGCGACCGCCGGCGGAATTCAGGCTCTACGCAATTGGAAAGACGTGGACGAATTCATTCGCGTGGTCTATGCGACCCCGCAGTTCGTCAGCACTTTAAAGTTGTCCACCCCGGTCGCCGAGCACGTCCCCGTGGATTTCGAATTGCGCGGCTGTCCCATCAACAAGCGGCAATTGATCGAGCTGGTCAGCGCCACGCTCATTGGCCGTAAACCAAACATCCCGCTCTACAGCACCTGCATTGAGTGCAAGCGAAAAGGCAATGTATGCGTAGCTGTAGCTCGCGGGCTTGCGTGTCTGGGCCCGGTCACGCAAGCCGGTTGCGGAGCAGTTTGTCCCAGCTTTGATCGCGGCTGCTACGGCTGCTACGGCCCCATGGAAAGCGCCAACACCAACTCACTGACGACGCAGCTTCGCGCGCTCGGCCAGGCCGACAGCCAAATCGCGCGCGCCTTTCGTGGGTTCAACGCGTGGTCGTGGCAGTTCCGGAAAGCCAGCGAGGAGTGTGACCACAAATGAACACGCGCACCAGAACCATTCGCGTTGACACCCTCGCCCGCGTCGAGGGCGAAGGTGCACTCGACATCAAGTTGATCGGCGAACGCGTAGCAGATGTGAAGTTGAAAATCTACGAACCGCCGCGCTTCTTCGAAGCTTTCCTTCGCGGCCGGCACTATTCCGAAGTACCCGATATCACTGCCCGTATCTGCGGAATCTGCCCGGTCGCATATCAGATGAGTGCGGTTCACGCTATCGAGCGGGCATTCGGAATCAAGATCGATCCAGCCGTTCGGCTGTTGCGCCGCTTGTTCTATTGCGGCGAGTGGGTCGAGAGCCATGCCTTGCATGTATACATGCTGCACGCGCCGGATTTCCTCGGCTATCAGGACGTAATCGGAATGGCACACGACCATCGTGAACTGGTCGAGAAGGCGCTGCGTCTGAAAAAGATCGGCAACCACATCATGACCGTGCTCGGAGGGCGCGAAATCCATCCTGTCTCGGCATGCGTCGGAGGCTTTTACAAAACCCCAACCAAAGCTCAATTGAGCGAACTCGCAGAAGATCTTCACTGGGCGCTCGAAGCTTCCATAGACACTGCACGTTGGACCGCCGGATTTGATTTTCCTGATTTCGAACAGGACTACGAATTCGTCGCCTTGCGCCATCCCGGCGAATACGCGCTCAACGAAGGACGGCTGGTCTCGAATCGTGGCCTCGACATTGATGTTGCCGAGTACGAAGACCACTTCGTCGAGCAGCATGTAAAGTATTCCAACGCGCTGCATTCCGTCATTCGGGGACGGGGATCATATTTAGTTGGTCCACTCGCGCGTTTCAACTTGAACTTCGATCAGCTCCACCCAGTGGCGAAGCAGGTTGCACTTGAAATTGGACTTCATCCGCCAGTGAAGAACCCATTCCGCAGCATTGCTGTTCGGGCAATCGAGTTGGTTTTTGCGTGCGCTGAGGCGCTCCGCATCATCACTGAGTACGAGCCTCCGCCTGAACCGCGGGTACAAGCAGTTCCTCGGTCAGCTGTTGGTCAGGCAATTACCGAGGCCCCTCGCGGCGTTCTCTATCACCGTTACGCGTTGGATGAAGAAGGGATGGTGCTCACGGCGAAAATCGTGCCACCCACTTCGCAAAACCAGAAGCGAATCGAAGATGATCTCCGCGAGTACGCCGCGCATCTGGTTGCCTGGCCACTTGAAGAGGCCACGTGGAAATGCGAGCAGGCCATTCGCAACTACGACCCGTGCATTTCCTGCGCCACCCATTTTCTGAAATTGAGGATCAATCGCGAAGCCAGGTGAGTTATGCGAATTATCGCCTGCGGAAACCGGAATCGAAGTGATGACGGCGCCGGCCTGCTAGTTGCCGAGCGTTTGCGCTCTTTCGGTATTCAGGTGGAGGTTCAGAGCGGCGAAGCGTTGGACTTGATTGAAGCCTGGCGTGGCGCAGATGAAGTAATCGTTATCGATACGGTCGTCACTGGAGCTCGCCCCGGCACCCTGCATATTTGGGACGGAGCGGAATTGCAACTACCGGCTTGCTCTCAGCCATCGAGCCATGGGTTGGGCGTCGCGGAAGCGATTTCGCTCTCACGCACTCTAAACTACGTTCCCAAGCGTCTACAGATCTTCGGAATTGAAGGACGCAATTTTAACTTCGGTTCCACTGTTTCGCCACAACTTCTAACAACAGTCGAGAAGCTCGTTGATACGATCCGCGCCGGAATAGCTACCGAAACAATAACGGCGTAAACGCTGCCAGATTTCGCCGCCAGACCATCCACGTGTGCATGCCGGGAGTTTCGATATCCGTGAAGTTCACTCCCTTGTCCTTCAGCCAAGATTTTAATGCGCGGTTCACCTTGATCAGACCGTCGTCCGTGCCGCAGGCAATCCAGAGCAGTTTAAGCTTTTGATTCGCGCTGGCATCAACTCCCGGGAATTCCGTAGCGAAATCCGCGAGATCAATGCCTCCCGAGCTGAACGCCCCGACCCAGGCAAACTGGTCGAGATGATTTAGACCTGTCAGCAGCGACTCGGCGCCACCCATTGACAGCCCGGCAATGGCGCGCGACTTACGGTCTTTTTTTATCCGATACATCGCCTCCGCTTGCGGCATTACTTCGTTGAGCAGCACATCCGTAAATCGGGAAAGATTGCGATGCGCCAAATCCTTGTCGGACCACGATCCCCAACCTCGCCGAATCACGTCGTAATCGCCGTAGCCGAGCGGCATCACAACAATCATCGGCTTAACTTTGCCCTCAGCGATCAAGTTATCGAAGATCACATTGGCCCGTCCGACCGCGGTCCAACCACTGGCGGCGTCGCTGAAGCCGTGCAACAGATACAAAACCGGATATTTCTTCTTGGAATTTTTGTAGTCAGGTGGAGTGTAGACGTAAAAGTCGCTCTCGAGGTCCGCGATCTTTGAGTGATAGAAATGATGATGAATCACCCCATGCGGCACCTGGTTCAGTTCCCACGGCAGCGACGATGGGCCCGGCACATGCACCGCGCTCTGCGTGTTCAGCAGATTCGGCTTCATCAGTGGGTTTGAAGGATCGATCAGCCCAACCCCGTCGGCGATGAACGAGTAACCATAGATGTCCGGCTGCATGGGGCCGACAGTCAGGCTCCAGACGCCCTGATCATCTTTTTGCATCGGCCTTGGCGTGCGCTCGCCTTCAATCGCCACCTCTACCTTTTGCGCGTTGGGATCACGAAAACGAAATGTGACTTGATCATCCGACTGAACTTCGGGCGAATGGAGCGGTGGAGGCGGAAATTGCGCAAGAACCGAAACGCACAGAACAACTGAACTGCAGAGAGAAAGAAGAACGATTTTGCTCATATTGACCTTTGACGCAGCGCTACATTGTAACCGAATGCCGCGTCAGAAGGTCGAGCGCGACGAAAACAAAAAAAATCACCGAGATAATTCCGTTCATGGTAAAAAACGCGGCGTTCAGTTTGCTCAAGTCGTCCTTTGAGACCAGCGAATGCTCATAGGCGAGGAGGAGAAGAACTGCTATGACTCCCGCAATTGCAAGCGCGCCGAGGTGGAAGACCCAAATCAGCGCAGCCAGCAGGAACAACATCGAAAGGTGAAACATCCGTGCGATCCAAAGCGCGCTTCCAACGCCGCAGTAGCGAGGAATGGAATGCAAGCCGGCCTGCTGGTCGAAGTCGTAATCCTGGCAAGCGTAGAGTACGTCAAAACCCGCGACCCAAAATGTGACGGCTGCTGTAAGCAAAAGGATGCGCGGATCGAGCGATCCCCGGACAGCAATCCATGCCGCCGCGGGCGCAATGCCCAGCGCAAAGCCCAGCACCAGGTGCGACCATCGGGTCCACCGTTTGGTGTAGGAATAAAGCAATAAAATCGCCAGCGCCAGCGGAGAAAGCAGAAACGCGAGTCGGTTCAATTCCCACGCCGAGAAAATAAAAACCGCTGATGCGACGATCACAAACTTCTTGACGAAATTTTGCGTCAGCGTTCCGGCAGGCAGAGCACGCGTGCGCGTCCGCGGATTCGCAGCATCAATCGAAGTGTCCACCAGGCGATTAAATGACATTGCCGCCGAACGCGCTGCAACCATGGCGACGACAATCCAAATGAGCTGATGCGTACTAGGAACGCCGCGCGCCGCCAGCATGGCTCCGCAAAGCGCAAATGGCAGCGCAAAAACCGAGTGCTCCCATTTGATCATTTCCAGCGTGACGTGCAGGTTCTTCAGAAGGGGCACATGCCATTCTAAAAGAATTAATAACCTTCCGCTCCGATCAGCGGAACAAAGCGGCAGCCCTCGATGACTTCTACAATTATCTTGCCATGCTCCTTGTGGACGTGCTGTAACTCCTGTGCCTGCGGAGGTCCAACCGGAATCACCATTCGTCCATCTTCGGCGAGTTGGTCGAGCAGGCTCCGGGGAATGCTGGGAGCAGCTGCGGAAACCATGATGGCGTCGTAAGGCGAAAACTCGCGCAGACCATGGCTTCCGTCCACGACAAGAATTCTCACGTTATTAAATCCCAGCCTCCCCAGAGTTGCTTCCGCAGTTTGCGCCAGCACGGCATGGCGCTCGACTGAATAAACCACCCGCGCAAGCACAGCCAACAGAGCAGTTTGATACCCCGACCCAGTGCCGACCTCGAGCACCAATTCCCCTCCACTCAAGGCAAGCACTTGCAACGAAACCGCCACGATGAACGGCTGCGAGATAGTCTGGCCTTCTGCAATCGGGATCGGGTGGTCGGCGTAGGCGAGGGACTTGTACTCATCCGGAACAAACTCGTGGCGCGGAACTTGCGCCATCGCATCAAGTACTCGTTGATCGTGAATGCCGCGTCTTCGCAGCTGCGATTCCACCATCTCGCGCCGTTCTTGCGCAGAGGAGTCTTGTTCAGTGTTGCTGAAGATTGGCATCACGCCCTTGGATGGATTATGTGCTCTGAAGAGCAATATTGGCTAGCGCCTCCGCCGGCGGATTTTCACGTCGAAGCTGACCACGCCGTTCTGGTCGCGAATGGCGACGATCGACACATTTTTTGAGACGTTGTATTCCGCACGAATGACTTGCTGCGAAGTCTGCGACACGTCGGTGGTATAGGAAAGCGTGAGATTGTCTTTCACTTGCTGCTCAATGGTCACCGCCGGCCCACTCTGGGTCACGGTCGAGGTTTCCGATTCCAGTCCTTGCGGATCAATTTTAATTCGGCTATTACCGAACAAATGCTGCGCGCGGTTATTTAGAGTTGCGTTCAATGCTGCAGCCAGCATGGCACTCGAAGCCTGTTGGCTGAATGCGGATTGACTGCTTTGCTGAAGCTGTGCCGATTCCTCGGTGGTTTGGCCGAAAGCAAGCAGCGCGATGATATCGGCCGAGGGCAACGGCGGGTCAGAACGGTAGTTCACCTTCAATCCGTTGGGCTTGCTGACATCTCCGCTGAGTGAGAGCGTGATGTCGTAATCGCGAACTCGCGTGACCGCCTCGAGATCCAAAAACGGCGTGGTGACTGCCGGATTGCTGAACGTAACCCCGCCACGTTCGAGCCTATATTTGGTTCCGTTGAAATACGCCTGACCTTCAAACACATCCGCCCGGCCCAGGAGGATGGGTTTCGCAGCACTGCCGCGCACCCGCAAGTCGGCCGCGCCTTGCAGGCGAATAACGCTGGTCTGCATCTGCAATTCGGGGTTGGTTACCACGTGCAGGTCCATTCGAATTCTGTTCAGCACAGGGTCGGTCTGCGGAAGACTTGAAACCTGCGCGGTACGCTCCAGGTAAGCGCCGAAATCAAATCCCGGGGTGAACGCCAGCTTGGTAATCGTGATGTCTCCGGCAAGGGTTGATCCGGCAGAACTGCCGCTCCAGGTCAGCTGGGCATTCGCCGTTGAGCTCACTCCCGGCGGGTATCGCAAACGCACGGCATCCGCATTGGCTTTCAAATCGAAATTGAGGCGCTTGCCTGAAAGCTCCGCACGACCGGTAAAGCCTACCGTTCCACCACCCACGTGCGCGTTCAAACTCTCAATCGTTACTTGATTTTGGGTAAAAAGCAGGGCGCCATTGATTTCGCTTAGCGCGCTCGGAACATTGATGTCGGAAATTGCGCCGTTCTCAATCTGCAGTGTGCCTTTGACCAACGGCGCGTCCAAAGTCCCCGTAATCCGACCTTCTCCAACGATGTTACCCGAGCTGGTGATATCAGGATCGTAGGTTTCTATGAGCTTGAGATCGACCTTTCCTTTGCCCTGAAAATCCACGGCGCGCTCGCCGGCGAGCTGCATCCGGCCGCCCCCGGTAAAATCGGTGTTCTCGCCCAGCACACGAAAATTGTCCACCTTGAATTCGCGGTCAGACAGCGTGAAGCGAATCGGGCCGTCGTTGCGAAAGCTGGTCTTGCCTGCCTCGGCGTAGAGGTCGCTCAAGTTTCCCACCAGGTTCAGTTGTTGCGAACTGCGCAGTGGCCCATCGAGAGTAAGATCGCCCGCAATAGTGGAGTGTTGGACGGTCTTGTTGTGCAGATAGCTCTCGATGAACGGATCGGCGTTCAGGTGAGAGAAATGAAAATCAATGTGAGTGGGCCACTGATTGCGCAAATGGACATTCCCGTTGATCTGCAGTTCGGCGTCTCTAAACTCTGAACGTCCGGTAACCGTCACGTCTGCCCCACGCGAAACTGCATTCAATGAGAAATCACCCTCCGGTTGATCGTTCAAAACCAAATTCCGAAGCCTGAGGTCAGCGGCGACTTCGGGCTGGGCAACCGTGCCCGAAGCCTTTGCCGCGAAGTCGAGCTTGCCCGAAATTTTTATTTGCGAGTTCTCTACTGGAACAACTTCGGCGAAGTCAAAATTTGTGCCGTGCCCATTCAACTGAAAGGATTTCGAAGCGAGATCATACGTCCCGCCGCCCTCGATTCGCGCTTCGCCGCGGGCCAGACGCAGATCCTTAATGGTCACTTGAGTTCCGCTGAGCGCAACCGAAGCGTCAACCGAGTCGAACACTTGCCCGCGAATGCGCGCATTCACCAGGCTGAAACTAGCCTGTCCTTGCGGATTTTGGGGGGTGCCCGAAATCTGAAACTGGCCCGAGAGTTTTCCGGAGATTTCGTGATCGTATCCTGCGATGTTGGCGATCTCATCTGCATTCGCGTCAAGCATATCAATGTGCAAATGCAAAGGACTTGTGGAGGCCACATTCCAGGCACTCAAGCCGACGCTGCCGTTCAGTATGACTTTCTCTTCTTCCCTGCGCAGAACGGCATTGTGGAAAGCGACTCCACTCGGGGACGCTTGGACTTCTGCGTTGAGTGCATCCCAATGCACCGGCGTGGTGGGCGCCTTCGAGCTGGAGCGGACCGCTACATCGAAGTTCTGAAGCTGCAGGTTCCCGGCCAGTTTTAGCGCCGAGGATTTCCCACTGGCAGTGCCATTGAATGCCGCGCGTCCATTTACGACCACAGGCATCCCCTCGGGGAACAATTGCGAGATCACAGGACGCCATTCATTCAGATCGGTAGACGAAAATGAAAGTTTCACCACATTCGATAGCGACCCTGATGCGCGAATCTGTGTCGCGTAAGTGGAGGCTGAGAATTGGTCGATTTGCAAATTGCCCGACCGGAAATCGTACGCAGCGTTTGCACTTCCAGTCATGGGGATTTCCCCACTCTGTTTCCGCGCGGGAGCGGCTACATCCGCACTCACCTTCGCCTGTGCGTAGCCAATGGATTGCGTCCAACGAACGTCCACAGTGCCCGACACATTGCCGGCAAATTTGAGTTTGTTTTCCGGGCGGAACCCGGTGCCGAGGCCGGCCAGTAACTCGGACAATGCAAGATTCTTAGTTTTAAGCCGTATGGTTCCCTGTTGCTCCCTGCCCCTCGGTGACTTTGGCGGCGCCTGCCAATTCACAAGCTCAGCCTCACCGGCGTAAATTCCATTCAAGAATTGCCCTTGCACCTTCGCCAGCGAGATTGCCTGCGGATCGATTGAAAACTGGCCTTCTGCCGAAAGGTCACGGCCCGAAAAGGCTTTTTCTGAGAATCCAAGACTCGTCACGCGGAAGCTGCCCACGGAAGCGAACGTTTTCTGAGACCACTGCCCCGTTCCCACAAGCTGCAAAGTCCCCGCTTTGATCTCCGGATTGCGAGTAATAGAAGCAATCTGCCCCAGGTCGAGATTCAGGTCGTATCGTCCCTGCGCAGTCAGACTAGGGAAATTAAAATGTAGATCGCGGGCGTCAAGGCGAGAGTTCCCGGCGGTTGCGTTCAAAGACTGGATTTGAAGTCCGTTTCGATCAAGACTGAAATCCGACCGCGCCGCCCACGCCACGGTCCGCCAGTCGTCAAACTGAGTTTCGGCATTTCCAATGGCGACGCTGCCCAAATAACGAAGGTGCAGAAACGAATAATTCATATCGGCAGAAACATCATTCGAGCTGAAATCCAAAGGAATGCGCTGGTCTTGCCATAAGAGTTCACCTTGCCGTATTTCGAGGTGTCGCGCCGATAAAGAAAAAAGACGCTCCAAATCGGAGGATGAACTCTGGCGCGCCGGCGTTGGCTGGTTCGTGCTCCCATCGGGATAGAAGATGATGTGAATGATCGGGTGCTGCAGAATCAAGGAATGAAAGCCAAGTTTCGCGCCAAGAGCAGAAGGCAGGCTGACCACCGCCGACATGCGATCGACATGCGCATAGGGCTGTTCTCCAGCCGCTTCCTTCCCGTGAATCGTAAGGCCGCTAATTTCAACCTGCAGACGCAGTGGAACAGTATGAAAACTTTGAATTTCAACTCGCCCGCCGGTGGCTCGTTCCATCTCCGCAATCAATCTGCCCCGCGCCATCTGCTGAAATGAATTTGTCGTCAGATACCATAGGCCAACCGAAAAAAACAGCAACACAAGAAGGAAGCCAAGCAGAAAGGACTTTCCCAGCTTACCCCAGGGCACCCGAGGCCACTTCATTGGGTTTCGACCTGTGATGAATTGCGTTCGGAATCAGGGACCGCCGGTAAGATTCGAATTTGCGCCTGTGAGTGCAGGGTCTCAAGCCACGAGCTCAGCATCTGGTCCATTTTCTTCTGGACCAGAATCTCGCGGATTTTCGGAGTCACATCGCTCAATTCAACCGGGTCCGACGGAGGCAGTTTCGGGACCAATTCTTCCTTGTAATATTGTTCGATTTCTGCGGCCGACACCTGAATCGAGGGCCGAAAACGCGCGTCGATGAACTGCAATTGCTCCAGCTCGGTCGCCACGCGTCCCTCGATAAACTTCGGGCTGAGCTGATAAGTGGATAATATTTTTTCCCACGATTGACTGGCATTATCCCGAAGGACACTGTCCTTAAGCCCTTGCACCTGCTTTTCGATTTGCTGCGGCGTGGCCGCTTTCAGGTCTGTAGTGCGCATCTGCTCGCGCAACAGTTGTTGATCGATTAATCGATCGAGCGCCGCTTCCTTCTCTTCTGCGGTGATATCGCCCAGCTTCCGCCCCGAACTCAGGCATTCAAAACGCAATTCGTCCTGCCAATCGCTAAGCAAGATCACGTGGCCATTCACGGTCGCAACTGTGCGATCGAGCACCTCACCGGCGCATACGGCAAATGCGATGAAAATCAGCAGCACCGTTAATGACCATCGAATCATCATCAGAATGACTGCCCGATACTAAAGTAAACGTTGTAGGGACTCTCCTGTTTGATTCCTACAAAATGATACGTCACCGGATTGTTCGAAACCTGGATGACGCCGGGGAATACCGTCGGGTTCAAATCGTATCCGAAGTCCAAGCGAACCGGGCCGACCGGGGTTCTGTAAAGGATACCTAAACCAATCGCATGGTTAATGTAGTTGTAATTGCAGAGCGCTGCGTTAGTTGGGGTGGCGCCGGTTTCAAACACAGAGTTGAGGGATTGGCTGCACAGACTCTTGTTCTGGTGCCAGCGGAGCAGGCTATCGACCATGTGCTGTCCATCGGTGAAGACGTTTCCCATGTCGTGAAAAAGCACAAAACTCAAATTGTTTTGCACAAAGGGCAGCGTCGGAGGCGGAAAGCGCAGCTCAAAACTGTTCAGGAACAAAGCCGAGCCCCCAGTGGGGAATCCTGTGATCGGGTCGCGCGGGCCCGCCTGATTCAACCCAAAACCGCGATGCGAGTTGCCGCCGCCCATGAAAAAGCGTTCCGCGAGTGGAATGGGATTGAGATTTGCGGGCGTGGTCTCGCCCGGTTGCGTAATAATGGTGTTCCCAAATGCATTCTGCAGGCCTACTTGCGTAGTGCGCGCGAACACAAATTGCCTGCCATTCGCCCGGCCAAAGGGATAGTAGGTTGAATTCTGCACCAGAATTCTGCTGAAGTCCGCCTGCGACCCGAAATAGCTGGAGGCCACTCCAGCATCCACGGTGTTATAACTCCCGCGAGTGGTTTGAAGATCGTTATCGCGGTGATCACGGATGTAGCCAAAACCCGGCTCGCCCACGCGGACCGGCAGCGAAAGCAGAGGAATTTCAGCTGGGCTAACTTCAATATCTGTGGCCTTTACCAGGCGGTAATTAAAGCGATAGTTCATCACGCTTATTGGCGTACCATCTAACTTTTGACTCATGATTTGTTCGGCTTGAACCGATCCCTCAAGCCGCTGCGATGTGAATGTGGTTACGTCGAGCGTGTGATCGAAAAACCCGGTAAGGGTTAATTTCCAATTTGGATCGTTGAACCAGCGTGGCGCGTCGTAACTGATTAGCCCGCGCTGTTGCAGCTCGCCGACTCGCGATTCGAAAGTGATGGTGTGATCGCGACCGCGAAAATTAAGCCGGCTCACGTCCAGGGAAGCGAGTGGGCTGACCCCCGTCGTACCCAGCGGCTGCTTGCCATTAATGGTCGGCTGCCCGGTCTGAAATTCGAATCCCGCGCCATAATTAAATGTGTAGCGTTTCGCCTCCTGTACCTGCACCAGTACATTTTTTTGTGGCTCGACTCCCTCGGGATTCTGCACGGCGGTGTCGACCTGACTGAAAATTCCGAGATCGTAAAGCTTCTGCTGGGTGCGCAACAAATCTCCCTGACTGAGCGGATCACCGGCTTTCATTTGCAGCTCGTGGTTTATTACGTAAGGCCGCGTGTACTCCCTTCCGGAAACCAACACGCGGTCCACAAAAACGCGCTCGCCTTCGTGAATGGTGAAGACGACATTCATTCGATGGTCCGGCGCCGGTGTCGCCGTAGCCTCAAACGTTGCATTGGGAAAACCACTGTCGTAGTAGTAATTCAGAACAATGTCGCGATCGTCGGCAATTCGCGAATCTGAAAACGGCTGTCCCGGCCCGGTGTACAGGTTTTGAAAAACTGGATTGTCAAGTTGCGTGCTACCGACAATCTCAAACGTCCCCACTCTCGTCTGCGGGCCTTCGTCGATGTGAAATAAAATCGCCAGCTGGTTTTTTCGATCCTTATAGTTGTCCTCGACCTCCGTCTCGACTTTTATCTGCTCAAAGCCGTTGGCGCGGTACATGTTCTCAATATCGCGGGCATCATTGCGGAGCAGCGCTTCGCTATATCGCCCGTGCGTGAGCGAGACGGTAGCAGCCTGCACGTGGAGCAGTGCCCGCAGATCCTGCAGCCGGAAGTATTTATTACCCGTGATTGCGACTTTCGCCACTTTATGGCGTTCGCCGGAAGAAATCCGATAAGTGACGCGCAACAGGTTCGTCTCGGGTTCATTCGCGCGCTCGAGATCGACTTTGGCGTCGAAGTATCCGAGCGATTGCATGTAGGTCAGCAGGTTGCGCCGGCCTTCGTTCAGTAAGTCGTCGTCAAGAGCGTGCTCTTCATAGACCGGAATGCTTCTCCGCAGCACTGCGTTGCGAATGTGAAAACCGTCCGTGCGGATTTCAACCCGCGGTCCTTCGTCGATGGCCAGAGTGTAATTCACAATGTTTCGCGGGCGGCTATATTCCTTCGAGGCCACAGAAATCTGTGCCAGCCAGCGATTGCGCTTCTGATAACGCTTCCGAATACGATCCAGCGCGTCTGAAATTTTCTGGGCGGAATCGAGTTCACCCGGATGCAGATGCCCAATGTCTTGGAGTTGCTCAGCCGAAAACAAGCCGCCGCCCTGTATCGTGACGCTGCCCACATGCGCCGGATCACCGGCGTGAACGTGAAACGTAATTTCGATCTGCTGTGTCAGCTGGATTTCTCGTTCGGAATAGCTGACAGTGCCCCGGTAATACTCATTCTGCTCGAGCAGGCTTTTGACATTCGCGACCGCGCGATCAAGTTTCTCAGGCGTATACAACTCGCCCAATTGCAATTTGGTGGCATTCACGATTTGCGATTGTGTCGGGTGGCCGGGAGCACCTTCAGCACTCACCAGCCCAATGAAGAAGTTGGGCGTGTTGGCGAAGCTGAGTGCAATCTGACCATTCGCCGTGCGTGCGCAATCCACCGTCAGATTGGCAAAGCGCCCGGTCGCGAATAACATTCGCATGCTTTGCTGAAGTTGATCACGGTCAAGCCGTTCTCCCGCGTGCACCGGGAGAATGTTACGCAACATTTGCCGGTCCTTCTGGTTCAGGTTGGGGAAATCAATGCTCTCGATGGTCGCGCCGTAGCACGGAGACTCCACTAACGGGAGACTTACGTTTTCTTCCGCTTGCGTCTGCTCGAGCGTGGGGTTCACTTGCGGTCGCGCCCACACCTTCGTAGTCAAAAGTGCGCAGCTCAACACAAGCACAGTCAAGGCACCGCTTAGACCCCTTTTGAGCAAACGTGCTCCTGCGTTGAGTTTTACGAAAGTACTCGGGCGTGATGTGCGTGGCGCTGCCGATCGCGCAGCTCTCATGCCATTGACTCTTATAATAAATGTCGCGCGGGAACTGACTAGAGTGGACGCGGTGGTTCGCAAAAGACGGCGGCGCATTCAGGCTGGGAAGGCTCTCCTCTCATGAAACCCGAGGTTAAAGAAAGATACTCGCGGCAGGTGCTATTTCCCGGTATCGGGTTGGAGGGACAAGAGCGCCTGATTCAGTCGCAGGTGGCGATCGTAGGTTGCGGTGCGACCGGGTCGGCTGTAGCGGCTCTGCTCGCCCGCGCCGGTGTGGGTAGGTTGCGGATCATTGACCGCGACTATGTCGAACCGAGTAATCTTCAACGCCAGACGCTCTTTGATGAGCACGATGCTGCAGAATCCGTTCCCAAGGCCATTGCCGCCTGCCGAAGCATCGCGAAATTCAATTCGCAGATCGTCGCCGAGCCCCACGTCAGCGATCTGACTCCGGAAAATACGACTGAGCTTCTGTCCGGCGTTCAGCTCATTCTGGACGGGACCGATAATTTTGAGACCCGCTATTTAATTAACGATTACGCCGTGAAAACTTCCCTGCCCTGGATCTACGTAGCGGCAGTCGGAAGTTATGCGGCAACGATGAACATTTTGCCCAGTGAGACCGCCTGCCTGGCGTGCATTTTCCCAGAAGCTCCGGGCGGAATGGTCGAGACCTGCGACACCGCTGGAATCTTGAATTCGGCGGTGAATCTTGCCGCTTCGATTGCGGCAACCGAAGCTATTAAGCTCCTGATCGGCGCGAATCGGCAACTCAGGCGGACTCTGGTTTCTTACGACGTCTGGCAGAATCAGCGCGCAGAGATTTCCGCCGATAAACCCCGCCCCGGCTGCCGCACCTGCGGGCAACGCGATTTCGTTCACCTGGCCTGGAGCGCGCGATCATACGTGACCCTTTGTGGCAGAAATGCGGTGCAGATTCGCAACAGCTCCGGACCGTTCGACCTGGGCATTTTAAGCAAACGCCTCGAACCCCACGGCAGTGTGCACCGGAATGACTTCGTTCTTCGATTCCGGAAAGAACCATACGAGATGACCCTCTTCCCCGACGGCCGCGCAATCATCAAAGGCACAACCGACGCCCGGCTGGCCCGCAGCTTCTACGCGCGCTACGTAGGCAGCTAGCCCTACGCCGAACCGCACGTCCAGTGCGGCTTTTGCGCAACCATTTGCGCTTTCTGCTTGTTTTGAAACACGTCGCATCCGAATTCTCCCGGCAAAACAGGTAAATCTCGCGGAGAAGCTCTCCAAGTTCGGCAATTGGCATCTCACCTGCTAGCCAGCTAGTTAGGTTCGCCTCAGGAGGTGGTATGCGTATCTTCTCGGTTTGCTGTGCTGCGGTTCTATTCTCGTCTCTCGCGATAGCCCAAGCCATGGGTCCAGGGCGCTCCGGCGGCTATGGCTACGTTGCTGGCGGTCCCTACATTCCGATGGTGACTACGCCCCAGGTTTCGCTTGAAACCGTTTCGCCCGACCCAGTTGGCGCCAGTAACGCCACGTGGGGTTTGCATGCGGGAGCGACCAATTCGACGCTCTCTCTCGAAAACGTGAACGGAAATGTCGGCGGCACATACACCCAGCCGGTATGGTATGCGGGAGGAACCACGCCCCTGATCTCCTCTCCTGCGGTTCAACTGCCGGTGCCCGTCGCCCAAGCGCAGAACATGGCAAGAATGGACCGGCGATATGAGCGCGAGGAGTCAGCCGGCCCGTCACACGCCTGGACCTACTTTGCCTCTGAGGAAGAAACCGCCAGCCCCGTTGCGGCGTCCACGGCAGCGCGCAGCGCAAAGCCACCGGCACGCACAATTACCAATCAGGATGTCGACCAGGTGAATCAGAATAACGGGCAGGTAAAGTACGACAACAAGACCGAACAGATTAAGTAGTTCCCTCGAACGAACGTGCCCCGTCCTTGTGGTTCCGTCTTTTGGATCAATAGGGCGGGGTTTTTGATTTCGCGCCGGAAAAAGGCGTTCTCACCGCTGCACTAAACTTTCCAGCACGTTAAAGAATTCCGGATAAGAGATCACCGCGGCATCTGCTCCCTTGATCTCCGTGTCGCCTTTCGCGCGCAACGCTGCGATTGCGAACGCCATCGCAATGCGGTGATCGCCAAACGAATCTATTGAAGCCCCGTGCAACTTCTGTCCCCCGGGGATGCGCAATCCATCGTCGTACTCTTCCACCTTCGCGCCCATCTCGCGCAAGTTTTTCGCCACGCTGGCAATGCGATCTGACTCTTTTACCCGCAGCTCGCCCGCATCCCGAATCTCGATTCCATCCGCAGTGTAAGGCGCAATAGCCGCCAGAATCGGAATTTCATCAATCAGCGCCGCCGTATCTTCGGCAGTGATACGCGCGCCTCTGAGCGATCCACCGCGAACTTGCACCATGCCGACCAGCTCCCCGTTCTCCTCTCTAAGATCGCTGAGCTCGAGCTGCAATCCCAGGCCGACCAGAAAATCCAGCAGGCGCGCCCGCGTTGGATTCATGCCCAGGCCAAAAATCGTCACGTGCGAATCCTGAAACAAGCCCGCCGCGCACAGGAAAAACGCCGCGCTCGAAATGTCGCCGGGAATCGTGGCCTGAATTGCGTGCAGCTTCTGACCTCCAGCGATGCTGACCTCTTTCATTCGCCGTTCGAGATGCGCGCCAAAAGCCATGAGCGCCTGCTCGCCATGGTCCCGGGTTTGAATCGGTTCTTTAATGCGTGTTGTGCCGTCGGCGAATAGTCCTGCAAAAAGCAACGCACTCTTCACTTGTGCGCTCGCGACCGGCATCTCGTAATTGATCGCCTTCAGTTTTGCTCCCGTAATTTTGAGCGGAGGCCGGTTCCCTTCGGCGGAAGTAATCTTTGCTCCCATCATTTCAAGCGGCTTGATGATGCGCGCCATCGGACGGCGGGAAAGCGACTTATCTCCGATCAGCTCGCTCCCGAACTTCTGCCCCGAAAGTATGCCGCTCAACATCCGAATCGTCGAGCCGGAGTTGCCGCAATCGAGCGGGCCACTCGCGGCTTTCAGTTTGGGGCCGTTCCCATAAATTGCTACCGCATTGCCGATGCGCTCGCATTTCACTCCCAGCTTTTGCAGACATGCCAAGGTGCTGGCGCAATCGGCGCCAGTAGAGAAGTTCTCCAGTTTGGTCATGCCTTCGGCAATTGCCCCGAGCATGGCATAACGGTGCGAGATCGACTTGTCTCCGGGTAGGTTCATGGAACCCACGAGACCCCTCGCGGGACGGATGACCACAGATTTCTTTTCAGGCATTGGTCATTTCAATATAGCGGATGCAATAGTGATTGTCCTTTGTGCAGTGGGACAAGTGTTTCACGGTTGACGAGCGCCCATGGTAACCTCCAGACCCGCGGCGATTGCCTGTCCACGCCAGCACCCACGTTACCGAGGTAACCCTTTGTGAGTTTTCAACCGCATACAGCGAAAAACCTCCAACGAGGGCGTTCCGGTGCGCCCTAAAGCAGGCTTGTCATTGGACTATTTGCGTTGTAAGGGTGAAAGCCCAATGGCGGGATGAACTGGTCATAGCACATCCCTCGGAATCGATCCCTCCCAAAATGGAACCGGGGCTCACCTTTTCTTAACTCGGCTGGTTAGAAAGGATCTACGTACGAATAGAATGCGGGTCGGGCCGGTGGTGTAACTGGTAACATGCTTACCCGTCAAGTAATGCGATGCGGGTTCGAATCCCGTCCGGTCCAAGCCAGTATCTTGGGGAAGGCGGACGGGTCTTTCCCCAAAGGTAATCTTTTCTTTTCCGCTGGAATGACTTATAGTCCAAATTGACGGGTAAGCATGTTGCGACGCCTCGGAGCATCCGAGGCGTTGTTCTTTTGGGCTAACTTCGAATGAGCTTAGCTTCGAAGAGGATCAAAGAATTCGCGCAGCAATCTCCCTACTTCCTCTGGCTGCTCCCACGGCGAATAATGCCCTGCTTTAGCGACCACTTTCATCTCGCTCCCCGAGATGTTCTGCTTCAGCAGCTCGGCCTCGGGAACGCCGGTCATCTTGTCCTCGTCCCCGGTAACGATCAAGGTCGGAACATTGATGGTCTTCAACGTTGACGTGGAATCCGGGCGTTCCGCCATTCCGCGTTGAACGCCGGCAACATCTTCCGCCGACATTTTCCGCATCATGCGTAGCGCGCCTTCCGCCAGGTCGGGACGCGAACGTCGCGTCGCCTCGGCCAAACACTTCTGCAGCATGCCTTCGAAAAATCGCTCGGTACCGCGCTGCAGGACATCATTCGCCGTTTCAAGACGCCCATTCCGCGCTTCCGGCGTGTCTGCCGCGGCTTTTGTATTGCACAACACCAGCGCGCTCACCCGATCGCGAAAGCGCCGCCAGAATTCAAAAATCGTGTATCCGCCAATCGAAACTCCGACCAGCGGCGCGCGTTCCACACCGGCATCAGTCATTACGCGAGCAAGATCGGACGCGTGCTTCTGCATCGTTGCCGGCCCATTGCCGACTGCCGATTCGCCGTGCCCGCGCAGGTCGGGCATGATCAGCCGATACCGCGGCGCAAGAGTTTTTGCGACCGGCAGCCAGAATTCATGATGAAGAGGAAACGGGTGTAACAGGACAACCGGCGGCCCATCCCCGGCGACCTCGTAGAAAATTTCCGCATCGTCGCTGACGACCTTTTGCATGACGAGATTATAGGAAAGATTCAGTTCAGCAGAATGGCTGTACCACCGCGACAGCCGTGATTAGACCTGCTTGTCCGGGCTTATCGATAGGGTCGCAAGTCTCGAGGCCACATTACTCGAATTCGGATCAAACATAAGATCGTATGTCACACTAAAGAATCCGCACACAAGTAATACGAAAGTTGTTAAGAAAGCCCCAAGAAGCGCCAGGCTCAAAATGTCGGCTATTGCCGCGCCGATCCCGTCGCCATCAGCGAACGGGAGCTCGCCTAGAAAACATTCCCCCGAAGGTCGACAGGAAATCCTTAACGAATATTGCGACGCGACGCCGCATGAAACCCGTCCGCTAGGAGTTCGTCACCTGCTGGCCAGCCGGAACTTTCGTGGTAAGCAGATATGGCTCCTCCGGCATTACTATCCACGCAATGACATATCCCAGAAGACCAATGCCGGCTGGGACAAGTGCCGTAATAAGCCACACGACGCGAACAAGCGTCGGATCCAAATCGAAGTACTCCGCCACGCCCAGGCAGACGCCGGCAATCTTTCGCCCTTCGCGCGGGCGCACCAGCCGCTTGCGAGCAATCACGCCGCCGACGCGCGTCCCGCAATACGCGCAAACATTCGCATCATCCTGAATGGATTTTCCGCAGTAGTTGCAGTACATAGTTCACCCCGCACATTTAAGCATACGCGAGCCCGGACTGAATTGTTCCGAAATTCGAATTCGGAAACTCTGCAGAACGCCCGTGTCAGGAGCCCTTATACGGCTCTTTCATCCGCTTCCGTGCGATATCGGCCTGAGTGGTATGCGCATCCAGCGCCAGCACGGCCTCATATTTCTTCAAGGCAAGGTCACGCTTCTGCAGTAGATCGTACATCTCGCCAGCTCCGAGGGCAGCCTTCTGGGCAATTTCCGGATCAGGTTTCTGGACCTCGCCGACCTCTTCGTATGCGGCCGCAGCTTCCGCATAGTTTTTCTGATTGCGTAGCAAATCGCCGAGCGCGTTCGCAGCAATTTCATAATGGAGCCCGTTATAACGGCCTCTGCGGCCGTCCTGCCACACTCGCCGGAAGACCTCTTCCGCATCGCGCACCTGCCCTTTTGCATAGAGCAGGTTTCCCTCCTCCATAGCGAACAGAACATTGTGCGGATATTTCGGCTGCAGGGATCGCAGAATGTCGAGCGACTCGTCGTACCGCTTCTCGCGACGCAGGAAGACAATCAGCACGATCTTTGCATCGATGCTGGTCTCGCCATTCGCTGCCGCAGCCTCGTGCAGGTATTCGAGTCCCTTTTCCTTGTTGCCGCCCAGCCCGACCATGCTCGAGGCAGTTTTGATCGCCCAAGGCAAGTTCCCCACCACGTAATTGTGCGCGCCGACAATCAGCTTGGCATCGGAATCAGCTGGATCCAACTCCAGTACTTTTTCGTGGTCGTGTCTCGCACCGACCGCATTTCGCAGCGCCGAAATCCACGCGTGCTCGATCATGGCGGTATAGGTGGCAAACTCTGCCTTGGTTACGCCGCGCGCGTAAAGAGCTCCCACATCGTTTGGGTTCGCCTGAATGCGCTGGTTCTCGATACCCAGCGCCTTTTGCACAAGCGACTTGATCTGATCGCAGGTATGCGGATCGGCAGGCAAATGGCGAGCGCTCAGAAATGAGTCATCCGCATACTCTCCGGCGCTCAGCGCGCCAATACGGTAAAGTTCGTGGAACAAAACCGCATTCAGCAGATGGTTGATTGCGGTAGGGTCCTCCGGATGGCGCTGATAGAGTAACGTAAACTCCTCAATCGAACGGTCATACTCCATGTTGTAAAAGTGATCGAAAGCTTGCTCGCTTAAGGATTCGCGGGCGCGTGTGGGACCGGTTCCCACGGCAGATTCGGCTATCTCTGACCCAGAGCCGGGCACGGCTGCCGGCGGTTCCTGAGACCATGCGCAGCAGCTAACAACTGTGAAGACGGCGAGAGCGCAAAGTGCATTGCGGAAGGACAAAGCTACACCCCGAGCAGAGCGTTAGTTGCAGTTTATCCGACAATGCACATTGCTGCTGAACCGATTGGTACAAGGCCACGCGAAAAAAAGGACCACCGTTCGGCGGTCCTTGAACGACCATTTGTGAAGTCTGCATTGCTGACCAAAACACCTATTCAGCCCTTGTCTCCACGGTTTCACCCTTTTCCACAAACGCCCGCATCCAGCCGAGCACGCGCTTCCAGCCGTCGCCGTGGCCTTTCGCCGATTCAACATTGCCCGCGAAACCGGAATGACGAACTCTTACCAGGGTTCCTGTTCCCACGCGGCTCGGGCCACTGTGCTGCAAGCCATGAACATCCCTCGGCTCCAGCTCCCAGCGCACAATTGTCTTTCCAACATCCTGGTAACTGGGTATCCATGTGTGAACGAGTAATCGTGGCGGATCGACCTCGAGATACTCGCCTTCAACGCTGAAAGGCTTGCCGTCGCGGCCAATTCCTGCGCTCAACCATTTGCCACCCACGCGGACGTCAGCCTTTGTTTCGGTCAAGTGGTACAAACCCTTCTGTCCCCACCATTGCGCGGTCTGCTTTGGATCACTAATAGCCTCAAATACGCGCGCGGGAGGAGCCGCCACAAAAACTTCCGCCACCACCACATCGTTATCAGGAAGCACTTGTGCTGTTGCCATTCAATCCCTCATTTGCCAAATTTCGCCTTTTTCGACGAAAGCCTTTAGCCAATCCAGTCCCGCACTCCAGCCTTGGTGATGCGCCCGCGCTTGTTCGCGATGACCAGCAAATCCTGAATGCCGAACTCGAACCAGCGTGCCGGTTCCAACTTTATGCGTTCCGCTGCCGTGCAGCCCGTGAACTTCACGCGGCTCGAGCTCCCAACGGACAATCGTCTCGAAGTCTCCCACCCAGTCAGCCCTGCGAGTTTGCACCAGCAGCCGAGGCGGATCGACCTCCAGATACTCGCCCTCCATATGGAAAGGACCCTCGTTCGGTCCCAATCCCTCGTACGACCATTTCCCGCCGGGCCGCAGATCATACTTGCTCTCGACAACTCGAAACACGCCCTTCTTTCCCCACCACTGCGTCAATTGCTTCGGGTCGGCGATCGCCTCGAAGACGCGAGCGGGCGGAGCGGCAATAAAAACCTCCGCCACGATCGCGTCATTATCGGGAGTGAGATTCGCCGTTGCCATTTATTTTCTGCTGCTGACGGTTTCGCCTCGCTCAGCATAACCCTGCAGCCAGCCGAGCACCAGGTTCCAGCCAGTGCTGTGAGCGTTGGCCGCTTCAGCATCGCCGGCAAAGCCAGTATGCGTAAGCTTCACAAGTGTTCCGCCGTTCTGTGTCTCAAGCTCCCACAGAACGGTTGTCCTCTTAGGCATCCAGCTGGAAATCCAGGTATAGGAGAGCCGCCGTGGAGGATCGAGTTCGAGTACTTCTCCATGGATGTTGATCTCTCCCATTCTCAACCCCACGCCCGACGTAGACCACTCGCCGCCGACGCGCGGATCGAGGTTGAACTCGGTCAAGTGGTAACGATCATTTTGTCCCCACCACTGCACCGCCTGCTTGGGATCAGTCAGCGCCGCGAATATCCGTTCCCGCGGCGCGGCGATGAAGACTTCCGATGTGACTACGTTCTTGTCAGAACTGATTTGCGAAGTCGGGGTAATGCTAAGCGTTGCCATAGTTGCCTATCTCCTGGTATTCCTCTGTGGCTTTCCTTTGTGTTCTCAGTGTCCGCTGTGGTAAAGGTTTTTCAAGCCTGAACCACAGAGAACACTGAGTTCGACCCAGAAAAATCGCACAGAGAGGTTTATTTCTTCTGCTCCCAAAGCGCCAGATGCGCGCCAGTCGGATCTGCCAATACACTGAACGATCCGACCCCCGGAATCTCGGTGACGTCTTTCATCACGTTCGCGCCAAGAGATTTCGCTTTCTTCGTCGCAGCGTTAATGTCGTCCACCAGCACGTATGCCAGCCAGAATGACGGCGCTTCAGGAATCGGGTTCTTCATCATTCCGCCGCCCGTGCCCTCGCCGACTTTGATCAACGTATACCCGCCGCCCGGAGAATCCATATCCTCCAACTTCCAGTCGAACAACTTGCCGTAGAAATCTTTCGCTTTTTTCACGTCAGTTGTGTTGAGTTCAACATGACAGAATGGATTCGGCATTGTGCTCTCCTCACTAAGAATTGAAATAATTTCCTCGAATGTTGCCTCGTGATACGCGGTCGGTACTTCCATTGGTATCGTTAGCTCCACGGTTAAAACCGCTGTGTTAGATTCCCGATCCCCCAGTCGGCCGTCATTCCGACCCCTTCTCATTGTCATTCCGAGGACTGGAGCGAAGCGGAAGGACGAGGAATCTGCTGGTCCCCACCAGAAGCAGATCCCTCAGCGCTAAAACGCCTGCCCACACTCTGCACCTACCCCTTCCGCTCCAACTCGAACCGCTCCACCATCTCTTTCCCCGGCGCCGCGAAATGCCACTCCTCGGTGTGATGACTCGCATCCGTGAAAGTAAAGATCACCCGCTGCATGTGTCCCGGCTGAGCCTCAGTCAAATTTGTCGCATCGACAAAATCAAACGTGATGCTCTTCCCATCAGCCGAGATCGTCGCCTGCATGCGCGGCTGATTACCCGCCATGCAATAGTGCGTGAGCAAAAGACGATCGCCGTCCATGTGGATCATAGAAATCATGTCCTCGCTGTGGCCCGGCTTTGAGGTATTGATTTCGCTCATCAACGCCGACCCACCGCCGGTCATGCGATAGGAGACTGCAACCAGATTTCCCATCTGGTCCTTCCCTTCCCACGCACCGCTGAGCGATTTCATCAGGTCAAACGATTTCTGCGCCGGCGACTGCGCCAGCAGGTTGAGTGTGGTCAGCAGAATAATCGACAATCCAGCAACGCGCACCGTCTTCATAATTCCTCCTCGTCATCGTGTTTCGGATTTTCTTTGGTTTTGGTTCCGCTGGCTTTCGCCTGCGCCAGCTCTTTTTCGTACTCGCCTTCGACAAATGCCTTCAGGTTTTCGAGACTCGCCGTCCAGAAGCGCCGGTACTCGTCGAGCCAGGAATCGACAGCCTTGAGCGGCTCCGGGTTCAGCTGATACAGCCGATGCCGCCCTTCCCTGCGCTCCTCCACCAGGTGGGCCCGGCGCAGAATTCGCAAGTGCTTCGAAATCGCCGGCCGCGAAACGGGAAAGGCACGCGCAATCTCTCCCGCCGGCCGCGTTCCCGCTCGCAACAGATCGAGCACCGCCCGCCGCGTGGGGTCGGCGAGCGCGTTGAACGCCGCATCGCGATTGGCGAATCCGGCATCAGCCGTAGCCGCCGCCCGCGAAGCGCCTCGCCCGCCGCCCCGCCCTGAATATGTAACCGATCGGTGACGCATAATGCGTAACCATACAGTTACACAAAGAAGTTGTCAAGAGGAAAATATGCGAAAAAGCGGGAGAAGTTGGTGAGAAGTTGGTGAGCTGTTTACTTGGAGAGTCCTATCATTTGGCGAATCGCTCTTGCCGCATTCGTACCGGCGGCCTTTCCCTTTCCGCCACGAATTACGCCTTTAATTCCCCACCGGGGTGCCTTTATTCCAATTTTGTTCATGAGGCTGGGATTGACCGATTTCGCCTCGCGGATCAAATACCGCTCGAGCTGAGCAATCTTCGATTTATTCGGCTTTCCCTTGTTGGTGGGCGCGATAATGAAAAAGAGAGTCGGCGTGCCTTTCTTATAATTTGCGAGGACCGAGTTGTACCGCTGCAGTTTTCCGTCTGTGAAGACCTCTCCTTCGAATCGTGCGTCCGCCTTGCCGACGTAGCCAGGAACGTAGGATCTGGGAGTCCTCACTGCAAAGATGTAGCAGCCGCGCGACGATCTATACTTTCCTGCACTGGATCTCCAAAAATTTCCTCGGCAACTGCTCTCAACCCGTTTTGCACCGGTTTTTGTCGTGGAAAACGGAATCTCGAATGGCCCGCGAGCCTTGAAGTAGATCATCATCTACTCACCTCCGTCTTGTCGAAAAACACCCGGCGGTTAGCCCCTACCTCATCGCCCGCTGCTCGCCCTTCTCTTCCGGAACGAAGTGCTGCATCACCGCGTCCCGCATCAGGTCTGGAGGCAGCAGGCCTTGCGCCAGAATGAAATCGTGAAAGCGCTTCTGGTTGAACTTCGGCCCCAGCGCGGCTTCGGTGTCTTTGCGCAGCTTCTCGAGTTTGGTGAAGCCGTAAAAATAGCTGGTTGCCTGCCCCGGCATGCGATAGGTATATCGCTCCACTTCCTCCTGCGCGAACGCGT
>DATIYR010000118.1:0-7418 GCA_035517535.1 Terriglobales bacterium | reverse complement strand
GACGACTATCCCTTCTGGAATGCGCAAATTTTTGAAGAGCACGATTTCCCGGCCATGTATTTCATCGAGAAAAGCTATTCGCACGATCCCACCAACTGGTGGATTCCGAACCGCGCGGCGGTAGAGGCCATGCTTCGGAGTTCGGGACTGGAAATTGAAGCGCATCCTGAACCGGAGACTTGGGTGTGTAAGCAATCTGCAGTCATGCGGCGAGGGCGATACATTCTGGACCACGAGATCGAGGGGACGCTGTAGGAAAGCTTACTTACACCAACGCCACGAATCGCAAAAAGGATTTTATGGTCGAAGCGGTGATGCTGTGGAACGAGCCGAATAACCTTTCGCACTGGGACTTCAAAGTCGATCCCGATTGGAAGATGTTCGCGCGCATGATCATTGCGGCCGCGCGGGAAGTTCGCAAGATCAATCCGGGACTGACAATTGCGTTGGGCGGAATGTCACCGGTGGATCCTAATTTCGTGAAGCTGCTTGGCAGCTATGGCGTGCTCGACTACATCGACGTGGTCGCCATCCACGGTTTTCCCCTGGATTGGAACCACTGGAGCATTCACGACTGGCCGCGCAAAGTGGAAGAGATCCGTTCCGTAACCAATAAACCGGTTTGGGTCTCGGAGGCCGGAGTTTCCTCGTTTGGCGCGGAAGAAGTGCAGGTTTTCGGCATTCAGCGCACCGCGGAACTGCTGTTGCCGATCGTGGATCGCATTCATTGGTACAGCCTTTACGACTTGCCCGCGACCTGGACCGCCACTACCCGACACAAAGAAGCTGAAGGGAGTGCATATTATCGGCACTACTACATGGGCGTGCTCAAAGAAAACGGCGAGCCCAAACTGGCGCTGGAGCATTTTCCGGCAGGATTGGGAATCTGCCAGTGGTTTCACTTTGAAGATCACCGGTTGGATGATTCGGTTGAATGGTTACGACGGCTCGGCGTGACTTACCTGCGAACCGGACTAAGCTGGGCGGACTCGTTCCGCCCTAATGCGGAAGCCTGGTTTGACCGGCAGATGCAAGCCATCGAAGAATTCTCGACTACGCTTACTCTATGCTTTACGCCCGAACATCTGGGGGTGCTCGCGCATTACACGAGTCCGCCCAAGGACTGCGAGGACTTCGCCGAGTTCACTGGCAGAATGGTGGCCCGCTACGCACCACGCCTAGCACAAAGGCCAGAGGCCGCGATCAGCTCGCTAACCAGCGAAACTTACGCTCAACTTGGTTGATTTAGCATTTCGGCCCGAACTGGCGTGGTTGGCCAATGCAAGCCTGCTTTCGATCCCGCGCTGATAACTTGCCCATGAAGACATCTCACCTAGGGTGGCAAACATCCAAAGTTCGCTAGGAATGTTCCTTAGTTGCAGCCTTGGTAGTGCATATTACAAACCCCTCAGCTCCTAGTAGTTGCGGGCTGGAGTCAAGACAAATTTCGAAAAAGGAAGCGAATTGAAAGCGAAACGGGTTCTTATCACGGGTGGCGCTGGATTTGTAGGGTCGCACACGGCCGATGCCCTGTTAGCGGCCGGGCACCAGGTGCGCATTCTCGACAATCTCACCTCGCAGGTTCACCACAATGGTCAGTTCTCATACATACCAAAAGGTGCTGAGTTCATGCGCGGAGATATGCGCAACCAGAGCCAGGTGGAGAAGGCCATTGAAGGAATGGACGTCATCTTCCATCTCGCTGCCGCAGTCGGCGTCGGCCAGTCCATGTACCAGATTTCTGATTACACGGCGACAAATAATCTGGGCACGGCGAATTTGTTCCAGGCGATTCTCGATACGCGCTCGCAACCCGAGAAAGTTGTAGTTGCCTCATCGATGTCGATTTACGGCGAAGGCAAGTACGCCTGTCCTGAATGCGGCGAAGTTGCGCCCGCGCCACGGCCTCTCAAGCAGATGAAAGACAAGCAATGGGAGACACGGTGCCCCAATTGCGGGGAAACCCTGAGACCTCTTCCCACGCGAGAAGACAAGTCGCTGCAGTGCACTTCGATTTACGCATTGTCGAAAAAAGATCAGGAAGAGATGACGCTCTTATTCGGGCGCACTTATGGAATTCCGGTAGTCGCCTTGCGCTACTTCAATATTTACGGGACGCGGCAGTCGCTGTCGAATCCTTACACGGGAGTTGCCGCCATCTTCGCTTCCCGCCTGATGAACCGCAAGTCTCCGATCATTTTTGAAGACGGCCAGCAGATGCGTGATTTCGTCAGCGTTCATGACATTGCCCACGCGAATCTGCTCGCGATGGAAAGCTCCGGCGCTGACGGACGCGCTGTGAACGTCGGATCGGGACAGCCGGTCACAATTCGCGAGGTCGCCGCCGAAATGGAACGGGCCCTTGGTCTCGACCTGCCGCTTGAGATTACCGGAAAGTACCGTGCCGGAGACATCCGGCATTGCTTTGCAGATATTTCCACTGCCACACAGCTCCTTGGATATCAGCCGAAGACCCGGCTGAAGGAAGGCATGGAGGAGCTGGTGGCCTGGCTCGAATCGCAACAGGCCAGCGACAACGTGGAGGAAGCCATGGAACGGCTGAACGCCCACGGACTGGTGGCTTGATCTTGCGCTTGCCTAGCACAGTCGTGGCTCCTCCGGGCACGTCTGCGACGAGGAAAAGATGAAGAAGCTGCTGTCGTTCCGTTCTGCGCTTATTTTCGGAGGTGCAGGGTTTGTAGGTTCGAATTGGGCCTATCATCTGTTGAAGACCACAGATGCGCGCATTCACATTTTCGATAATCTCTCACGTCGTGGAGTTCACCAGAACCTGGAGTGGCTTCGGCGAGAGTGCAACGATCCAGAGCGCCTGAAAATTACCATCGGAGATATTCGCGATGCCGCTCTGGTGGAGAAAGCGGCACAGAACGCAGGTGAGATCTATCATTTCGCAGCCCAGGTCGCGGTTACCAGCTCTGTCGCCGATCCGCGCGAAGACTTCGAGATTAACGCGCTTGGAACTCTGAACATCCTTGAAGCAGCGCGAAAGAGCGGACGCCAGCCCTTCATCCTTTTCACCTCAACCAATAAAGTCTACGGAAATCTGGCATCGAAACAGCTGGTCCTCACCGGCAAACGTTATTGCGCTCTCGACGAGAAAGGCGTGAACGAGACACAGCCGCTGGACTTGTATTCGCCTTACGGATGTTCGAAGGGGACAGCCGATCAGTACGTCCACGATTACAGCCGCATGTTTGCGCTGCCGACGGTTGTATTTCGTATGTCGTGCATTGCCGGCCCGCAGCAGTTCGGAAACGAAGACCAGGGCTGGGTTGCGCACTTCTTGTACTCGGCTCTCGAAGGCAAGCCGCTCACGATTTACGGCGATGGACGACAGGTACGCGACGTGCTTTGCGTCAAGGACCTGGTGCTCGCTTTCGAAAAGGTTCGCGCGCAAGTGGAGAAGACGGCAGGTCAGATTTACAACATCGGCGGTGGAATGAAGAATTCAGTTTCGCTGCTGGAAGTGATTGAGATGATCGAGCAGGTCACGGGCAAGCCGGTTCGGTACACGCTGCAGCGTCCGCGACCGGGAGACCAGCTTTACTACGTGACGGATTTCGAAAAGCTCACGAACCACACCGCCTGGAAGCCGAAGATCAGCGTCCGGCAGAACATTCACATGATTTGGAACTGGTGGAAGGAGCAGCGGACAGCGCACGTTGCCGCGCCGATCGTGGCGAGTGCTCCGCCCGCGCTGGCGCAACTTCCGGAGGCGGCATCGTGAAGTTTGCCCTGGTCAATCCCGCATGGACATTTGAGGGCTCGACTTACTTCGGCTGCCAGGAACCGCATTATCCGCTCGAGCTGTTATTTGCTTTCGATCAGATCAAAGCGGCGGGACATGAGCCTTTGCTCATCGACGCGCAGTTGCAGCAACTGAACACTGAGGAGGCGAAGGCGCGACTTGATCAGTTCGATCCAGACTTTCTCGTTATCCCGACTGCGCCGTCTTACTTGTTCTGGCGTTGTCCGCCGCCGGAATTGCGCGTTCCGCAGAAATGGTTCGCGGAACTGGGAGCGAACGCTGTCCGTGTGGCGATTGGGCCTCATCCTTCGGCCACTCCGGCTGCGACGCTGCGAAAGCTCAACTGCGATGTGGCGCTGCGCGGCGAGCCGGACCAAACAATTCCGCAGCTAGCGTCGAAACCATGGTCACAAGTTGAAGGCTGCTGCTGGCGTGATGAGGCCGGAGTTCATGTTTCATCAAGCCTCGGCGTGACCGACATGAAAAAGCTCGATGCGTTGAAGTTCGAGAATTATCCGGTCGAGCTGCATTCCCATCGGCATCATGTTTTTCACGGTTCCGGTCGGGGCGCGGAACTGGAATTCGCGCGTGGCTGCCCCTGGGCTTGCACATTTTGCAATAAGACACTCTTTCGAAATAAATTCCGTGAGCGAAACGTTGACGCCGTCTTGCAAGAAGTCGACACCGTGATCGGGCGTGGCGTTGATTACATTTACTGGATCGATGAAATCTTTGGCGTCGGCAAAGCTGTCCGTCAGCTTCTGCAGGAGCTTGCGCAACGAAAAATTTCAATCGGATTGCAGACGCGAATCGATCTTTGGGATGAAGAATCGCTCGATTTGCTCGGCGCGGCGCACTGCATTTCGATGGAGTGCGGAATTGAGTCGATCACCGATGCCGGGCGCGATGAGCTGAATAAAAACTGCCGAATCTCAACCGATCGGATTACCGAGCTTCTGATTTACGCGCGCCAGCGAATTCCCTGGGTGCAGGCGAATTTAATTCTCACCGAGCACGATGAACGCGGCGAGGTGCGCGCATTTCAGGGGAACCTGCGAAAGAACGGGGTTTGGGTCAGCGAACCAGTGCCGATGTTCGCATTCCCCGGCACCCCGGATTATTTTCAGCGCTTCGGCCCTCCGGATGATTACGCATGGGAGCGTGCACACGAACATTATCTTGCTGCATTCAAAGAAAAAGGTTTCAGCGACATTCAGGACCAGCAGCCAATTCCCATCGAGGAGCTGGAATGCACGTACTGATCACCTCCGACACCGTCGGCGGGGTCTGGACTTACACCCAGGAACTTGTCAGCGGGCTGGTGCATGCCGGGCATCGTGTGACGTTGGTGAGTTTCGGCAAATTGCCGGCACGCCACCAGGCCGCATGGATGCAAACCCTCCCCCGGCTGGATTATCGCCCAACTGAATATCGGCTGGAGTGGATGGAAGTTGCTGAGCGTGACATAGAAGATTCGAAACGCTATCTTGAACTGCTCACCAACGAAGTTCGGCCGGATGTGCTGCATCTCAGCCAGTACTGCTACGGCGACCTCAAAGTCAATATTCCAAAGATCGTTGTTGCTCACAGCGACATCGTGAGCTGGTGGGTCGCGGTGCATGGGCGGAAGCCGGAAGACACTCCCTGGATCCGAAACTATCGGCAACTCGTGACCAACGGCCTACGTGGGGCGGATCTGGTGGTTGCGCCTTCACGGTGGATGCTCGAGCAGCTCTCGAAGTATTATCTGCGTCCGGCGGCGGGTTTGGTTATTTACAACGGAAGGGACCCAGCTCTCTTTCGCGCAAATCATGAAAAAGAAAACCTTGTTCTATGTGTCGGCCGCGTATGGGACCCGGCGAAAAACATCTCGCTTCTATTCGAACGTGAGCAGGAGGCGCGAATTTCGGTCGTCGGCTGGGAGCGCGAGCCGGGCAGGGAAGAGCGTGTTCGTAGTTTGAACCTGCCGCCCAATGTCGAGCTCTTCGGCCCGAAATCTCAGAAAGAGTTGAGCGAGCTGTACAGTCGCGCAGCAATCTACGCCGGGACCTCGCGTTATGAGCCGTTTGGCTTGGCGCCGCTGGAAGCTGCATTCTCGGGCTGCGCCTTAGTGCTGAACGACAATCCGGTTTTTCACGAGCTTTGGGGTGATGCGGGTGTTTTCTGCGCGAGGAACGATTCCGCCGACCTCGCGCAAAAATTTAAGGAACTACTTCGAAACCCGGAACTTCGAGAAGAATTTGCGGATCGCGCATTTCGAACTGCCTGCGAGAAATTTGAGGCTTCTCGAATGGTTCAACAGTACGAACACGCATACCAGGAAATTTCCTCGACGGCTAAGGTCGCATGACGGGACGGCTGAGCTTCCGCATCTTTGCCCATTCGTGGATCTCCGATTGGAACCACGGCAATGCGCATTTCTTGCGTGGGCTCGCGAGTGAGTTGGTCAAGGCAGGACACGAAGTCCGTTGCTACGAAGAACGCAACGGGTGGTCCATGCAAAATCTTTCGGCAGAGGGGCCTCAAGTCGTCACCCACGCGCTGCTCGATTTTCGGCAGAGTTTTCCCACGCTCGATGTCCGTTTCTACAGCGTCGACCGCGACTTTGAACAATTCCTTGCCACTGAACTGCACGACGCCGATGTCGTCCTCATTCATGAATGGAACTCACCGGAAGTAGTCGCGAGCATTTTGTCTCTAAAAACGAAGTTCGGTTTTCGTGTTCTGTTTCACGACACACATCATCGCGCATACACAAATCCACGCGAGGTGCTGCGGTTCCCCTTGGCCGAATTTGACGGTGTTCTCGCCTTCGGAGAAGCCATCCGCAAAATCTATTCCGAAGCGTTTGGCGTAAAACGCGTCTGGACATTTCACGAAGCCGCCGACACATCGCACTTCTTTCCGCAATCGGCGACAAAAGACGCCGACGTCGTGTGGATCGGAAACTGGGGTGATGACGAGCGCACGAAAGAGTTGGAGGAATTCCTGATCGCCCCCGCTGCCGCGCTTAATGGTTGCAAATTCGCGGTCCATGGAGTGCGCTATCCAGAGAATGCTCTGGCAAAGCTTGCAAACGCCGGCATTGAATTCTACGGATACCTTCCGAACCTTCGCGCTCCGCGGATGTATGCGCGCAGCCGCATCAGTCTTCACGTTCCACGGCGCTGTTATGCGAATGGTTTAAGTGGAGTTCCGACGATTCGCGTTTTCGAAGCGCTGGCATCAGGTTCTCCGCTGGTGTGTTCGCCGTGGACGGACAGCGAAGGTCTGTTCCGGCCAGGTGAGGATTACATCTGCGTTCCAGATGGGGCAGCGATGGTTGACGAACTGAAACAGTTGCTGGGTGACGAGCAAGCGCGGGCGCAACTTGCCGCCAACGGACTTGAGACTATCCGCGCGCGCCACACCTGCGCCCACCGCGCCGAGCAGCTTCTAGAGATCTGCCGTGAACTGGAGAACTAATGAAAATCTACGTCTTCGGATCCAGCATTACTTCTTGTTATTGGAACGGTGCCGCAACCTACTATCGCGGGATTTATAAGAACCTTTATCGCCTGGGTCACGAAATTAATTTTGCCGAACCGGACATCTACAATCGCCAGCAGAACCGTGATTGCTCAGAAATTGAATATGCCAACGTGCGCGT
>DATIYR010000117.1:0-8683 GCA_035517535.1 Terriglobales bacterium | reverse complement strand
TACGTCACATCAAATTGACTCTCTTCCGCCGAGTCAGAATTTGAGAGTGCCGTCTGATTGGCTCTGCCGCCAACGCTGAATGAAACCCTCTGCCCGGACGGATTATTCTCCGCATACCAAGGCCGCGCAGAAACCGCAATGTAGTAGGTACCTTCGGGCACGTGCGCCAAGTGATAACGTCCCTGATCATCGGCCATGGTCTGGGTGCGGAGCCGAGTCGAACTCTCACCCTTCTGCACCGCTGTGCGAAAGAGCATGACTTGCGCCCCGACCAACGGATCGGTCTGATCATCCGTGATCGTGCCGACGATGGTTGCATCGGGGAAAATGCGAAACACCAAATTCTCCGAATTCTTATCTGGCCCGACGGCAATGGCGCTTGAAAATTCGCCGTGCTGATCGAATCGTTGCATTGAGAATCCGTGGGCTTGCGCCGCGAGCCAGTATTTTCGCGGCGCCAGATTATCGAAATTAAAGCGGCCGTCCGCGGCTGTAACCATGCTCCGCGTCTGCCCCGGACCTTCCGCTGGCCCGATTGAGATTTCGATCTTCGAAAGCGCCTGCCCCGTAACCGCGTTTACCGCAGCCCCGCTGATGCGAAATTCATTCGGTGAATTCCCCGGCGGCATTTGCCCAAAAGCGGAAGCGGCGAGCGCTAGCACGGCGAGCGAAATGAATAGGCGAAACATGGCGTCAATTTCCCACATTCACCAAATCCACGGGGACCGTTTCCTTGCCGTTTGGATCCAGGGTCACGTGGGCAGCGCGGGAAAGATATTGTCCTAAAACGTCTCGGTTTCTGTATTCCAGCGCGCGGGCATGATCTACGGCGAGAACGCTATATCCACCTGGCGCCACGTCCGCGAACCTAAACTGTAGGTTCGGACCGATAGTATCGCCAGATTTTATTTGCATTCCGGAGCCCTCATCCGGCACAAGCAGCACCGTTGCGAATTGATTCGTCTGCCCATTCCCGACCTGCCCCGTCACAGTCGCGCCATCATTCCGCAGCACAACTTCGATGGGAGGAGTCTGTGCCCCGGCGCTTATGGTCAGCGGCTCCCGAAGCAGGTCGGTTGCACCGCACTGTGCCGATTGCACATACCACGGCGAATTTGGCATGAATTCCACCGAATAGGTGCCTGGTTCGGCGTTCGGAATGACTAGCGATGGATTCGGGGCACCCTGAAAGCTGGACCATGTCTCGGTGTTCCCCAACTGGTCACCTATTCGAATCAAGTGCACATTCACGAGCGAGGATTGGAAAGGAGGATGGGCTTCTATCGCTTCGTGTTTCATGTTCTCGGTTGTCACGGTGATCGGGATCGGAAGCATCGTACCGAGTGCGAGGACGACTCCAGACATATCGGAACTGACGTTTAACGGTATCTCGGCTCTCCTGGGTTTCGCGTCGCGAGTCCATTCCGTGGCTTGCAATGTGTAAGACCCAGCAGGGACTTCGCCCTCAAATGCTCCGGTTGTTGGATTGACCCGCCTGAGAAAAGAAAAATTGTTCCCGAGATGATCGACAAACATGATGTTGATCCCTCCTCCCGTATAACCGGCAAGTCTGCCTGACACTTTGAACAACTGTACGGGCCGCAACGATAAGTTGGCGGTTACCTGCTGTCCTGCGGCGATCGCGAATGGCGTAGCCGAACTCATATCAGGAACGCCGGGATAAAACACAGCGGGATAGCCATCTGCGTCTGCGCGCAACTCGCCGAATCCGTTGCTTGGTCCGATTTGGAGGTAATACGAGCCGGGATGCAGGTTCGCAAGCCGGAATTCGCCATCTTCATTTGTGGAGCTCCCGCCCAGCTCGACCCAGTGTTTTCTTCCCTCGTCAATGCGGGCGGTTATTGCCCTGACAGGAATACCTTCGAGCGGTTCACCGTTAACACTTTGAATGTGCCCGGTGATAACACCTTGGGGGACTAATTTGAGACTCAGGGACTGAGTGTCGGAGCCAATCGCAATCATGGGCGGGACCGATGGCTCTCCGTTCAATTCTTCTTCCGAGAAGAATCCCGGCTTTCGAACATTCACCCGGGTCTCACCGGGCGGCAGATTGTCGAATTCGAACTGGCCATTGCTGTCGGTGAAAGCCAGTCGCTGATTGCCCATGTAGATTTGGACCAGAGCCCGTCTGATCGGAGCACCGGTAACCGAATTCACAACCGTTCCATAAAGCGTGTACTGGGCATTGCTGCCTTCCGCGGCAGGAGAACTGCCAATCTGAGCAAGTGTGGAAACGGACACTAGGAAACAGGCGAGCACAAGAATGCTCCAAAGGTTTCTCGAAGCACTAACAACTCGCCGCATAGCGCTTTACTTTACAGGGAGCAGCAGAGACTTACATGCGATTAGACTCCGGCGAGGAGGCGTTTGTTGCCCGTTAGCCATTGAATTGCTAATAATTGGAGCCCTCCACCAAACTTCGCTGAACCGCCGTACATGTCCGGCCGCAATCTATGGGGCGTACTTTCGCACTTCTAGACTAAATTCACCCCCAGAACGGATTCAGCCCTTCCAGCGGTAGGCGTTTTTTTGCGGCAGTCCGATGTGCGCGAGTACGCGGCAGGCGAATTCGTGTGCCATCTGGTCGAGCGTGGCCGGGCGGAAATAATACGCCGGAATAAGCGGAAAGATGGCCGCGCCGACATCAGCGGCCCGGTACATGTTGCGAATGTGAATTTTGCTCAGCGGGGTTTCGCGAACACAGAGTACGAGCGGGCGTTTCTCCTTGAGGCAGACGTCAGCGGCGCGCTCAATCAGATGTGACGCGATGCCATTCGCAATTCGCGCCAACGTGCCCACGCTGCACGGTAGCACGATCATAGCTTCAGCGGGATACGAACCGCTGGCAACGTTCGCACCAATGTCCGCGTTCGATTGCTGATGAAGTTTGCGGGACGCTCGACCAAGCAGCTGGCCGACAAGATTGTTTCGGCCACGCAATCCGAGCTCCTCGGCCATGACACGTAGCGCGCTGTCTGAGGCGATGAAGTTGACAGTTTGCAATCGCGTATCCCGGTCGACGCATAGTAGAAGATGGCGAAGAAATATCGCGCCGCTGGCACCGGTTGTCGCGATGGTCAGGTTTTGAGGAGAGTTCGGCAATCAGTTTGGCGAATGCGGAACCAACGGGCGGGGACACACGTCGCCCCACGTTCGGCACCGAGTTTTGAGCATAGGCAGCTAAAAGCGGCGAGTCAAGGCATGGCCAAGCAATCAGGTCAGCAGTCACGGCGGGCGGCGGCGCAGATGCATGCTCTGGCTGCCGTGCGACGCGAAATCCAATCCCGGGATTCAATCACCGGCTGCAAGTATCTGCGCGAGTTCGCTGAAGCATTCGAGCGGTACGATTCAGTTCTTCAACAGGACGAGTTTGAGCAAAGGATCTGTTCCGCCGATCTCCTGCTGGTCGCCGACTATCATGCGTTACCTGCATCACAACGATTCGCGGCCGGACTCATCGAAGTGGCCGCGCGTCACCGGCCGATGGTGCTCGGGGTCGAAGCGGTGCTCGCGCGCGATCAACGCGTCGTGGACTCGTGGTGGCGTCGCGAGCTTAATTCTGACGAACTCAGAGGCCGGCTGCACTTCGATCGCGACTGGGGATATCCCTGGGAGCCATTTTACGAATTGCTCGGTTCCGCCCGCGACCAAGCGGAAGGGGTGTACGGCCTTGACTGTGTGCCGCGCGAGGATCTGCGCCGAATCCGCTCGCGTGACCGCCATGCTGCCCTCAAAATTCGGGAAATACGTGAGCGTCATCCCAAAGCAGCAATTCTTGTACTGTTTGGCGAATCGCATATGGCGCCAGGGCATCTTCCCCGCGCACTCCGCGGCCTGATGCCAGAAGCAAAAATACTCACGGTCCTGCAAAATGTTGATCCGCTCTACTGGCAGGCGCTCGGTCAGCAAACTCCAAGCGATGAGATTGCACCGGTCAGCGTCGGCGAGGATATTATTTGTGTGTTCAATTCGAGCCCGCTGGAAAAATACGAAAGCTATCGCCTCGCTCTAAATCGCTGGAATGCGATCCACGAAGAACGTCCGGACTTCACGCCTGCTATCTACAATCTCATTTTTTCATTGGCACGCTCCTTGGGCTTGCGACTCACTTCGCCCTCGAATGGAACGCAACCAAAATTTCTGGCTGATTCGCTTCCCGAAGTACGAACTTTGGATGAGAAATCGGAGCACTATCTTCAGCTCGCTGAAAAAACTTGCTTGTACTTGCCGGACTCAAACTCACTTCTCGTTCGGGAGTTCCAAATTGGGCAAGCTGCGGAGCAGTGCGCTCGGTTCTTGCATTTTGCCTGCGGCGGAATGACACCGGTCTGTGCCTACGCTCAACCCATCGCACAAGCATTGGCACGTTTCGGCTCGCGGCTACTCCTGCCTGAACTCAAGCCGGAAACACCAACTACCGGCGACGCTCTCTACGAGGCATACTTGAACGCCAGAATCTCGAAAACAGAACTGCGGCAGATTTTCCTCGCACATCTTGAAACTCGCGAGCAGGTACAGCACGTGTTGACTCAGATTTCGAAGTTCGCGAATGCCTGAAGCTGCGGGTCCTAAACTTCCCTCCCCGAACTCCAAGACTCCGAATGTTACCCTAGGTCACGAGAACAGGTCGTTGAACCCAGATTCCATCCGTAAACTTTTCGAACAGGTGCGCTCGGGAAAGTTGTCGCCCGATGACGCCGTCAATGAGCTACGGCATCTGCCGTTCGAAGACTTGGGATTTGCAAAAGTTGACCACCATCGTGCCCTGCGGGTAGGAGTCCCGGAAGTGGTTCTGGGCCAAGGAAAAACTCCGGCGCAGGTGGCCGGCATCTTCAAGCGGCTTGCGCTGCACAGCAAAAACGTTTTCGTGACCCGCGCCAACAGAGAACAATTTGCAGCGGCAAAGAAAATCGTTCGTGCGGCCAGATTCGAAGAAGTTGCCCGCGCTATCGTTCTGCATCGAGACCACCAGAAATATGGGAAGGGCTTGATTACAGTCGTCTCCGCCGGAACCAGCGACATTCCTGTTGCCGAAGAGGCGGTGGTCACGGCAGAGCTTATGGGAAATGAAGTCCAGCGGCTTTACGACGTCGGCGTTGCTGGCATTCATCGCCTGCTGGCGCATCGTCGGGCAATCAGCCGGTCGCGCGTAATCGTCGTATGCGCAGGAATGGAAGGCGCTTTGCCCAGTGTAGTTGGCGGACTGGTTGGAGTTCCTGTAATCGCAGTCCCCACCAGTATTGGTTACGGCGCTTCGTTCGAGGGAATGGCCGCGTTGCTTGGCATGATGAATTCCTGTGCTTCGAACGTCAGCGTGGTGAACATCGATAATGGATTCGGCGGCGGCTATGTTGCTTCGTTGATCAATCGCCTCTGACGTTTGTTCGTGAGTCATGTTGGCATTTAAATTTTTTTTATTTTTAACAGGGCCCCGGGATTAAAATTGCCAAAGATGGAGGCGCGCGTATGGTTTCAAAATGCGCCAACCCTGAGTGCTCTGCTTCTTTCCGTTACTTCCACGAAGGAAAACTTTTCCGGGTTGAAACCTCAGGCGGACAGGATCGCCGCCGCACAATGGGCCGCGATGGTGAAGTTGCGAAGACTCTGCGGCGCCTGGAATTTTTCTGGCTCTGCGAAAACTGCGCTTCGCGAATGACGCTTGTTCACGACAAAGAGTCGGGCGTAACGGTTCGCTCAGCCGATTACGCTCACTCAGCTGCCGCAGCCTAAGATTTCGCCCGCGGATATTTTCCCGAGAGAGCGTTCCAGCGGATCACGAGCACTTCGGAGAGCATGTGAAGTCCGTCGCGGAGTGGGTGGATTCGTGTCCCCAGTGCGTCGGACCAAACCACCGGGACTTCTTTCACTCTCATCCCGAGATGACTTGCTATATAGAGCAGTTCCGCGTCGAATCCCCAACCTTCTATCCTCTGCAGGGAAAAAAGCGTCTGGGCCGCGCCCCGGCGAAAAGCTTTGAAACCGCATTGCGTGTCTTTGAACTTCAGCCCCAGCAGAATTCGTAACACCAGATTGAAACTTCGTCCGTAGAATTGGCGAAGTTTAGACTGCCTTTGTGCTTGCAAATTGGGTTCCAGCCAGCGCGATCCAACAGCGACCTCCGCTCCCGATTCAACTGCGCTAAAAAGTTTGTTCGCCTGCTCGATCGGCGCAGAAAGATCGGCGTCAGTAAACAGAAGTAGTTCGCCGTTCGCGTTCAGCATGCCATTGCGCACGCTGTAGCCCTTGCCGTGGTTTCCTGGATTTTCGATCAGCCGCAAAGCCGGATTCGCTTTCGCCCGCTCGCGAACCAACTCGGCGGTGTTGTCGCGCGAGCCGTCATTCACAACCAGAACTTCTGCTTCCCATCGCTGCTCGGAAACATAGCTCAGAACACGGTCGAGCGTCGCACCTAGGCGTGCGCCTTCGTTGTATGCGGGAATTACGATGCTGAACTTGGGCATCAGCCTTGAGCAGTGGGGCCGAATTCAATAGATGAATCAACTATCAAGAAGGTATCACGCGATGTGGCGAAATTGGCGAAGCGGCCTAGGCCACTTTCTTTTGCTCATCCAGCATGGAAAGGAAACTATCTACGAGTTCAGGGTCCCAGAATCCGGCGCGGGCTTCATCGCGCATGGTAGCGGCAGCGTGGTCGTGAGTTAGAGCCGGCTTGTAAGGACGAGTGGTCGTGAGCGCGTCGTAGACATCCACCACCTGCAGAATGCGGGCGAGCAACGGAATTTCTTTGCCTTCGAGTGCATCCGGATATCCCGTCCCGTTGTAATGCTCGTGGTGGTTACGAATGATGGGAAGCACCAGACGCAAAGACTTCAGCGGCCGGCAAATGTTTTCTCCGGTGATGGGATGCCTCCGCATGATCGCCCATTCTTCTGAGTTGAGGTTTGCACCTTTTTTCAGAATTTCATCGGGCACAGCAATCTTTCCGAGATCGTGCAAGTACCCGCCGCGCCACAGCGCGGTGATCTCATCCTCATGCAGGTTCAAATGGCGTCCCAAATTGCTGGCGTTTTCAGCCAGGCGCTCGCAGTGTCCTTCGGTATAAGGATCGCGGCTCTCAACGCTCAAACCCAGCGTGCAGAGAACGCTTTCTGCAGTCTCCAGTTCGTCAGTGAATTCCTTTAGCTTGATCAATGACTTGACGCGTGCAAAAAGCTCTTCCGGAAAAATCGGCTTGTTCAGGAAATCGTCAGCTCCAGCTTCAATTCCGCGCACCCGATCTTCACGTTCGGTGAGCCCGGTGATCAACACGAACGGAATCAGGCGGGTCGCGGGGTTTTCTTTCAGCTCGCGGCAGAGTTCGTAACCCGACTTACCCGGCATGATCACATCCGAAAGCACCAGGTCAGGCGGGCGGCGGAACATCTCTGTTTCTGCGTGAGCCGCATCCGGCACGGCAATCACGTCATAGCCCCGCGACGAGAGCAGGTCCTGCATCAAGCTCATAGTGTTGGGATTGTCGTCTACAACCAGGATCCGAGGCGGGCGGCGGCGGAGGGAGACATCACTCGGGTCCGGAGTCTCCGGAGTTCGCGAGTACAACGTAGAAACCTTCCTGACAGACTCCATAATTCGGACAGACCGCAAAATTGAATTCTAATCCGAAAATAACGTTTTCCCGTTATTAATTTTTCTTTCGCGATCCTTTGAGGAAAACGGAGGAGAAATTCTGCCGAGGAACTTACACCGGAATTAAGGAACTTTCCTGCGGGCCGGTCGCATCAACTTACGCGCCAGCGGAAAACTTCTGGGCGTTGTTGTCTTTCGCAATCCCGTACTGGCGAATTTTATAAAGCAGAGCTTTGTAGCTGATCTGCAGCAACGCCGCCGCCTGTTTCCGGTTCCAGTTCGTTTCTTCAAGCGCCTTGGAAATGGCTTCTGCTTCGGCTCCGTCTTTCGCGCTGCGGGCCAGAGATTTCAAGCCACCCGCGGGTTCTGGGCTGCGTGGAGGCACAGGCTCAAACTCGGCGCCGGAACCGTCGGTACGAGGCTTCAGTTCATTGATGGCAAGCTTCTCGTCTCCCAGTACAAGATAGCGCTTCACAAAATTTCCCAGCTCGCGCAGATTTCCCGGCCACGGATAACTCGCGCAAGCCTGCAACAGCTCCAGAGAAAACGGGAGCGGCGGCCGCGCATACTGTTCCGAAAGTTGCGTCATGAAATGCTTTAGCAGGATGGGGATTTCTTCTTTGCGTTCTCGCAAGGGTGGAATCTGCAGAGTAAACGCATTCAACCGGTAATAGAGGTCCTCTCGCAGCCGTTTCGTAGCGAGCGCTTCGGGAATGTTGATGTTGGTCGCCGCCAGAATGCGCACATCTACTTTGACTACCGAGCGGCTGCCGAGTCGCGAGAATTGCTGGTCCTGCAAAACGTGCAAAAGTTTTGCCTGCAAGCTCGGTGGCATCTCGCCGATTTCATCGAGCAGGATCGTACCTTTGTTGCACAGCTCGAACTTTCCGGGTTTAGCATGAGTCGCACCAGTGAACGCGCCCGCCTCATATCCGAACAATTCGCTTTCGAGCAAATCAGCGGGTACGGCCGCGCAGTTTACTTTCAAGAATGTGCGATGCGCGCGCGGCGAAAGTTTATGGATCAAACGGGCCATCACTTCCTTGCCGGTGCCGCTCTCGCCGAGCATCAACAC
>DATIYR010000116.1:0-9252 GCA_035517535.1 Terriglobales bacterium | reverse complement strand
AAAAATCCACGCGCCGCACCTTGCGCACTTCGGCGAGCGGGTGCTGCGTGTGCGTGCCGTCATAGAGGCCGGGCAAATTTCGGATCAGCCCCACACGCCCGATCGGCCCCCACCGCACGTATTCGATTAAGCCGTCGTCGGTCGCGGCATTTGGCGCAATCATCATCGTCCCGCCAGTGAATTTGCTGTTGTTGAAGGTGAGAAACAAGCACGGACGGCGGTCGATATTCTCTTCACCGTCGACGCTTAACGGAAATGGACGGCGGCGAAATCGGGCCAAGCAGATGAAAATTGAAGTCTGATATCCCAACTCACCCCAACCGCTGAACCGGCGTGCGCGCATGGTCGCCACATCCGCGGTGAAACCTATGCTGAGAAGATTAATGTAGTGCAGCACACCTTCTTTGTGCCGCAGCCGAAGCACGTCACATTTGCGTGAGCGCCGAGCGATGAGCGACTCCATCGCATACTCCACGCCCTGGTCGCTGAAATCGCGCAGAAAAGAATTGCCTGTGCCGAGCGGGAGAAATGCCAAGGTTGGCGCGTCGGCCGCATCGGCGAGTGGGAACAAGCCGTTGATAATTTCAAAAGACGTTCCATCTCCGCCGACGGAAATAAATTTTCGGTAGCCGTCAGCCCAAGAGTCGCGAGCAATTTCCGTAGCGTGGGAGCAGCGGGCCGTTTCGCGAACGTCGACCTCAACTCCTGCATTGCGCAGTTTTTCGAGCGCAGCGGGAAGGAGTCGACGCGCTTGTCCTCCGCCGGCGGCCGGATTCACAATCGCAAGATACTTCTCCGGCGCGCTCAAAGCCCTTTCACCGCCGAACGCTCGAGTGCGGAGCCGATTTCATGCGCAAGATCGTTACGCTTGATCTTCAATGAAGTTGTTCGCGGAAAATCTTTGTTCCAGAGGAGATAACCGGCGACCCGCTTGAAATCCGGCAAGCGGCGATTGCGCGAAACGATTTCCGCCTTCAGCGAATCTGTAAATTCCTGCTTCTCTTCCAACCGCAGCGCCAGCACTAGCATTTCGCTGGCCAATTCTTTTTTCGCCCAAATGTAATTGGCGGCGAAGATGCAATACTCCTTCACAGCAAGTCCATCGAATACGGCTTCGATGTCCTCTGGATAAATATTCTTGCCACCTTCAGTCACAATCATGTTCTTCTTGCGCCCAAAAAGTTGCAGGTGACCAGAGCTGTCGAGGCTCCCCAGGTCGCCCGTCAACAGCCAGCCGTCGACGATGGTTTCCGCCGTGAGCTCCGGGTCATCGAGATAGTGCGACATGATGCTTTTGCTATGCGCGGCCACTTCGCCGATGCCGTTTGCATCCGGGTTCAAAATTCGAATATCAACTCCCGGCAGCGGTTTGCCTACCGTATCGGGGCGAAACGGCTTCAGATCATTCAGTGTGAGCACGGTGCACGCTTCCGTGAGCCCGTATCCGTTGGCGACGGGGATCCCGAGATCGTAAAAAAACTGCAGCGTGGCGGGATCCATGAACGCGCCACCGGTAAACATCGCCAGCAGTTCCCCGCCGAATGCCTTGTGAACTTGCGGCAGGAGTTTGCGGCTCAACTCAACATTGGGACGCTTGCGGTTCCAAAATTTATTCAGAGCAATCAGGCCGCGCAAAATCCCGCGCTTGATTGCCGGCAAAGCTTCAAAATTTCCCCGCACGCCGCGCTCAAGATTTTTGAGCACCATGGGAACCAGGCTGATATACGTGATGCGATACCGCACAAATGCATCGCGCACGAACTCGGGACGTAGCGTGCGCAGGTGCACAACGCATGCGCCGCACACGAATGGGCCGATAAAGCCAACCATGAAATCGATGGCGTGATTGGTAGGAAGAATACTCAGATAACGCACCCCCGGCCAATACGGATACCAAGCGGTCAGCGACTTGCACTGCTCCAGATAATTTTCGTGAGTCAGCACGCAGCCCTTTGGCCTGCCACCGGTTCCAGAGGAATACACGATGCAGGCGGTATCATCGCGTTTGCGTTCGACGAGCGCGGGATCTCCTTTGCGCCGAAATTCTTCCCAGCGGTAGCCGCCGCGTAAATCCGCGCTGGGAGCGGCTTCCGTGACGAGGACAATTTTTAGTTTGTGGTTGCTGAATTCGGGCTCCTGAGTAATAGCCCGCCAAAGGTGATGCTCGACAACTAGAAATTTCGCCTGCGAATGTGCCAGCAATTGCAGGTGTTCGCGCGCGCTCAGCTTGTAATCGAGCGGAACCAGCACCCCGCCGCTCTCGAGAATTGCGTAAGCCGTGATCAGCCATTTCGACTGATTGGTCATGATGATGGCGGCGCGGTCCCCGGGGCCAAATTCCGCATCCTGCAGCGCGCGAGCGAGCGGAGCGGCCATTTGCTTGAAATCGGAATAAGTAAGGCGCGTGCGTTCGCGGTCCCGGTCTGCTTCAATTAGGCAGGTTTCGTTGGGCCAGCGATCTAAGGCCGCGCTGAGTGCGGCTCCGAGAGATGAGTACTGGTCGAGATCGAGCATCAAGGGTCTATTTCACCACGCAGAAGGCGAACACACCGGGAAGTACTGTTGAATTACCTGGACTCTTATGCATGACCATCGTGGACAAATGGCACTAGGGAAATTTCAAGAGATGACAAATGTCTTCGCCTCACGTTGGTTTCCTTTGTGTAACTTCGTGTCCTTCGCGGTTGTATTCGCTTCTTATGTGTTCGCGTCAGAGCCTCGCCTGGATGCGTTCCGCCAACGTCTTGAAGTCCGAGACGCCCTGCATCTCGTAATCCGGCAATTCGATATTGAAGTGCTGCTCGAGGCGCGTCAGCAGGCTGAGTGCCTGCAGGCTGTCGATGCCAAGCTTCTTAAAAAAATCATCATCAGGAGACAAAGTCGCCCGTGGCACTTTGAATTGCGTGGCGGCCAGATTTAAAACGTCATCCAGTGTTTTCTCTCGTGTTGGCATCTCACAACTCGCTGTGCAGTGGGCGTGCGGCTTCAAAAGCTTACGGCAGATACGGCTGCGCATCAGTGTTTTCAACAAATTTCCTCAATCCGGCCTCGACTGCGGGCCGAGTGAAGAGTTGGCAAAAAATCTCGATTTCACGCTGCAGTTCGTCGTAAGGAATTGGTTTGGCGAAGCGTTTGGCTGCACCCGCCGTCCCGCGGTCGAATTTGCCGGCCTGTGCGGCGGTCGCACGGGCCACGCGCAATGCTTCGCCTTCGCCGACCACCTGACTTGCGAGGCCAACCTGTTGGGCCTTGGTGGAATTGAAACTGCGACCGGTAAGCAATAAATCGCGAACCGCGGCATTGCCCAAATCTCGCTTCAGGCGCGGAATTCCGCCGAATCCGGGAATGAGGCCCAGTCGCAACTCGGGGAAACAAAATCGCGCAGTCTTGTCGGCAATGATCAAATCGCAAGTCAATGCCAGCTCGAAGCCTCCGCCAAAAACCACTCCGTTTACCGCGGCAATTGTTGTAAGCGGAGATGCATCCAGCGTGTTCATCACATGATGAATGCGCTCGAGAAAGCCGTGAATAGCAGTCACCGCTTCGGTTTTGCTGATTTCCTGCGCGCGCCGGAACAGTTCCCGCAAATCCGCGCCCGCGCAGAAGCCGCAATCGAGCGTGCTGTAAAGAATCAAAGAATGGGCATCTTGCTCCAGCCCGGGGAGCGCAGCCGCCAATCGTTCGAAGTCCGCCAGGGACTCCGAGCCGATCTCATTGCATGGTTTTCGATGCAAAGAGACCTCGACCACCCCATCTTTTATCGTCCAGGACAACGCCCGGCCATGAAATTCGTTCATTGTAGGAAAGAACAGAATACTAGAAGTGGCCAGGTCTGCGCGATGTTGCGCGTTTGCCAGGTTGCGGGCGGAGGTTCAGGGAGCGGATTGCTCGGTGGGGGTTGAACTAAACTAATTCAAATGGCTCTCTCCATCGCCCATTTGCGCCGATGGTTCGCCCTCGCTGCGATATTGGCTTGCCTGACCGTCGCGGGAGTCTATTTCCATGCCCGCCACAATGTGCAGAATGCCTTGAAGCAAGTACCAGAAAAGCTCAACATCCAGGTGCAGCAGAGCGCGCAGGGTTTCACGATTTCAAAATCGGAGCAGGGAAGAACTCTATTTAAGCTGCAGGCCAGCAAGGCGGTCCAGTACAAAGGCGGCGGGCGCGCCGAGCTGCACGATGTGATGATCACCATCTACGGCCGCGACTCGTCAAGATTCGATCAGGTGTATGGAAAGACATTCGAATACGATCAGCAGTCTGGGAATGTAACCAGCAAAGGCGAAGTTTCGATCGATCTGCAATCGAACCCGCAGGGCGTGAGCAATCCTGATCAAACGACGCCGATGGAGCTGAAGAACCCGATCCACGTGAAGACGACCAACCTGGTGTTCAACCAGAAGACCGGAGATGCATGGACGCAATCGCCAGTCGAATTCTATGTGCCGCAGTTGAGCGGATCGGCGATTGGCGCGAAATACAACTCGAAGAATAACGTCCTGACGTTAGATTCGCAGGTACGCGTTGTCTTGAATGGCGCGAACCCGCTTACGATTCATGCCCAGCAGGCGATGTTGGAGAAAAATCCGAGAGAAATTGTGCTGCGGCGGCCGCGGACGGATTCCCGACAAGGACACGGCGAAGCGGATGAAGCAACACTGCTCCTGCGCGGTGACAATACTCTCGAGCATGCAGTTGCCGATGGGAATGTTGCCCTTGACTCGACTGGGCAGAAAGCGGGCGGCGAGTCAGCGAAGACCACGTCTCACGTGACCGCACAAAAGCTTGAAGTTGCGATGGCGCCGAAGAACCGAATCGAAACCGCGGTTTTTTCTGGCGACGTTCGCCTGAAAACAGACGGACCGCAACCCGCAGAAGGATCGTCGGGCAAGGCGGTGCTCAGTTTCGTGGGGCAGAACGTGCTTAAGAAAATTGATGCGTCCGAAGATGTGAAACTTTTACAGCATCCGCAATCTCCGGGAAATAATTCGCAGGATGTAGAGGTCACCGCGCCGACGATCGATCTACTGCTAGCTGATGGTAACAAGCTTACTCGTGCCGAGACATTTGGTCCGCCACAAATTCGCTTATTTCCACCCAATGGCAAATTGGGTCCGGAAACTCGCGTCACCGCAGATAAATTCACCGCAAAATTCGATTCGCTTGGCCAACTTTCGCAAGTTCACGGCGAAGCACATGCGCGAGTGGTGACGACCATGCCTCCGCAAAATAATGTCGCCCCGCCGGACCGCGTCAGCACCAGCGATGTCATTGACGCCTATTTCCATCCCGGCACCGGAATCGAGGCCTTAACGCAGCAAGGACATTTCACCTACACCGCCGGCACGCAGCAGGCATTTGGCGAACGCGCGCGTTACACGCCGGCGGATCAGATTCTGGTCCTCACAGGCGAGCCGCGCATTCTCGACTCCGGAATGGTAACCACCGCTCGCAATGTGAAGCTGAACCGCGCAACCGGTGAGGGCGTTGCTACGGGTGACGTCAAAACCACGTACAGCGATCTCAAGCCGCAGCCGAACGGCGCCCTGCTTGCCTCATCGGACCCGGTGCACGTTACATCCGAGAGTATGACCGCGCGGAACAATCCAGGTGTTGCGACTTATCGCGGGAACGTCCGGTTTTGGCAGGATGCGAACATGATCGAGGCCCCGGTGGTTCGATTTGAAAAAGATCAGCGCGTTCTCGTCGCCGATTCGAATTCCAGGCACAAGGTTTCGACCGAACTCATCTCGACAGACAAGAATGGCAAAACTACTCCCATCGATGTTACGTCCGATCACCTGATCTATCACGATTCGGAGCGCAAGGCGCATTATTTCGGAGCAGTGATAGCGCAGGGTGAGGACATGAAAGTCACCTGCGATCAGATGGATGTATTTTTCGCGCCAGCATCAGCACAGTCCATGGCGGGACATGCGTCCTCGCCCGTCCAAAATGTGAACACGACCGAAACGATCGCCCAACAACCTTCCGCTCAAGCGAAACTCGACCGAATCGTTGCCACCGGCTCAGTGCTGGTTACCCAGCCAAACCGTCGCGCCACCGGAGACAAGCTCACCTACACCGCTTCTGACGACAAGTTCGTCATGACCGGCGGACCGCCTAGCATTTTTGATGCCGAACATGGCAAGATTACCGGCGTTTCGTTGACTTTGTATAGGACGGATGATAGGGTCATCGTTGATGGCAATAGCAGTTCGCCTGCCGTCACCGAGACCCGAGTGGAACGCTAAATGCAAACGCTGGCCGCCGACGAGATCTGCAAATCCTATCGCGGCCGCAGAGTAGTAAATGGCGTTAGTCTTAGCGTGAATCAGGGTGAAGTTGTTGGTTTATTAGGGCCTAACGGCGCTGGCAAGACCACCAGCTTCTACATGATCGTCGGCCTGATACCGCCAGATACAGGCCGGGTCCTCGTGAACGAGGAAGACATCACCGACGTGCCCATGTACAAGCGGGCGCGTCAATTCGGCATCAGTTATCTCCCCCAAGAGGCATCGGTTTTCCGAAAGCTCACGGTCGAGGAGAACATTCTCGCCGTGCTCGAAGCCCAGCCTGTCTCCTGGCATGAGCGCCGGGAGACAATGGAGGAACTGATCGATCAGCTCGGCCTTGAACATATTCGCCAGAACCGGGGTTACGCTTTGTCCGGCGGCGAACGGCGGCGGGTTGAGATCGCGCGGGCGCTCTCAATCAAACCGAAATTCATTCTGCTGGACGAGCCGTTTTCGGGAATCGATCCCATTGCGGTTCTGGATTTGCAGAAAATCATCAGCAACATGAAAGCCGCTGGCATCGGCGTGCTGATTACGGACCACAATGTTCGCGAGACGTTGTCTGTGACCGACCGGGCATACATCATCAACGACGGAAGAATTTTCCGTCACGGCACGCCGGAACAACTCGGCAGCGATTCCGAAGTCCGCAAAGTTTATTTGGGAGAGAGTTTCAGTTTGGTGTAGGAAGTCAGTGGCTCGTGACTCGTGGCTGGTGGCCAGTTAACCGGATGAGCCGCAATCACCGGATCACGAGCCACGAATCACGAATCACCTGGTTTTTTATGGTTCTTCTCCAGCCAAAACTGCACCTGAAAGTCTCGCAGAGGCAGATCCTCACCCCCGGCCTCGTGCAGATGGTCAGTGTCCTCGCGCTCAACAAACTCGAGCTCAAGGACATGATCACTGCGGAGATGGTCGAGAATCCTGTCCTCGAGGAGCTCGAAGACGCAGTCCCGTTGATTGACGATGTCGGCCGCAAGGAAGAAGAACGCGAGCGCGCTTCCACGGTCGAAGAAGCCCCGGCCCCAACCACTGAGGACAAGAAAGATCCCTTCGAAGAGATCGATTTCGGATCATTTTTCAAAGACTACCTCGATCCTGGCTTCCGCAGCCCTGGCGATTTTGAAGAGATCGAGCGGCCCTCATTCGAGAATTTTCTCTCTAAGCCCAGCACGCTCACCGATCACCTCATGTGGCAGCTCGGTTCGATCCCCACGCGCCCTCCAGTGCGCGAAGCCGCCGAGCTGGTGATTGGCAACCTGAACGAAGACGGCTATCTGATCGCGACCGAGGATGAGTTGCTGGGAGTTGTTCCGGCCGCCTCTCCCGAGAGCGATGCGGAAAAATCAGAGAGCCTCGTTAAAGAGGCCGCGGCTCTTGGACTCCGCTCAACCGAGGCCGAAGCGAGTTTGGAGGAAAGCGCTTCTTCATTGTCGAACACTTCAGCAGCTTTTTTGGAAAGTGAGCCTGCTCAGTTGTCCTCGAATGGCGCCTCTGCCGCAACTGCTCCCGCGCCTGCAGCGGAAATTCCGAGCACTTCGAGTAATGGCGCGAAGCCTGTTATTCAAGTGAATTTCACCCGCGCCGATCTTCGCGAGGCGATCGAAACCGTCCGTCAACTCGATCCTCCAGGTGTGGCTTGTTGCGATTTGCGCGAGTGTTTGCTGTACCAACTGCGCTATCACCAGACGCACCTTGGCGGAAACGCGAATGGCACGGCACAAGTGCTGACGGACGCGATGGCAATCGTGAACGAGCATCTTCGCGCCCTGCAAAACAAGCAGCACAAGGAAATTGCCCGTGCCATCAATCGGCCGCCCGAAGCCGTGCAGACCGCACTTGACTACATTCGCACCCTCGACCCGCGCCCCGGTCTTCGCTACAACAAAGTTCAACCGCATCTCATTGAGCCCGACGTCGCCTTCGTCAAGCACGGCGACGAGTGGCTGGTCATGATGAACGATGAAGATGTGCCCACGTTGCGGCTAAATCCGGCCTACCGCAAGCTGCTGAGCAAAGATGGGAACGACCGCGATACGCGCAATTACGTCAAAGAGCGCTTTAAGAGCGCCATCCAACTCATCAAGAACATTGAGCAGCGCAAGCAGACGATTCTCAAAGTCTGCTATTCCATCGTGACCCGCCAGCGCGATTTCCTGGAAAGGGGAATCGACGAGCTCAAGCCCATGATGATCAAAGAGGTCGCTGAAGAGATCGGCGTGCATCCTTCAACCGTCAGCCGCGCCGTCGCCAGCAAATACGCCCATACTCCGCAAGGTGTTTTCGAATTGCGTTATTTCTTCAGCGAGAGCGTGAACGGCCCTGAAGGTGGCAATACATCTCTGCTAATCCTGAAACGCCGGGTAAAGAAGCTGATCGAAGAAGAAGACACTTCAAAACCGCTGACCGACGAACAGATCACACGCATTCTGCAGTCGCAAGGCATTCAGGTTACGCGTCGTACCGTCGCCAAATATCGCGAAGACATGAAAATTCCCAGCACGCACCAAAGAAGGGTCAAGAAATAAGCTTTTAGCATTTAGCTCTTAGCCCTTAGCCAAGAACGCCCGACTAATATGACTCAAGCTAAAGGCTAAGAGCTAACAGCTTTCTGCAATCCGCTCCTAACCCTGACCCGGAGATTCCCCATGACCGTCGAATACACTGGCAGGCACTACGAAGTCACTCCAGCAAATCGTAAGGATATTCAATCCGGTCTCGCCAAAATCGAAAAGATCCTGCGCGGCAAGTTTGAAACCAAGGTGATTCTCGCGGTCGAGAAGCACCGGCACAAAGCTGAGATCACGATTAACTCGCGGGTTGGGCCACTCGTCGGCATGGCCCAGGCCAACGACATGGCCGCCGCCATCAGTGAAGCCTTGGGACATCTGGAAAAGCAGGCAGTGAAAAATAAGACCCGCATCATTGCAAAGAAGCGGCGTAATCACAGCAA
>DATIYR010000115.1:0-3904 GCA_035517535.1 Terriglobales bacterium | reverse complement strand
CGGAGCTGCCGTAATGCTGGTGGTTTTGACTCTGTGGCTTCAATGCGCCGGGATGGCTCTGCTTATCGACTGGGCCAGAAACAGCCTCGCGAAAGGCTTAAGGGCGTTTACCCGTTGGCGCTCCGCCATGCTGATGATTCGCTTCACCGCGACAATGATCGTTTTGCATGTTGTGGAAATTGTTCTTTGGGCGGGTTTTTATCGCTGGCGATGTCTTTCGACCTGGGAATCCTCTTTTTACTTCTCGGCTGCAAGCTACTCAACCGTCGGCTACGGCGATGTGGTTCTCCCCCGGGTTTGGCGATTGTTGGGCCCGATCGAGAGCGTCACTGGCGTTCTGATGTCGGGAATCTCGGTCAGCGCTCTATTCGCGATTCTCGTGCGGTTGATCCAAGATGAAGACAAAACTTCGAACCGGGCACGAAGACGAGAAGCGTTTGAAGATCAAGTGAACGATGCAGTGAGCATCAACGATGTGGCGTAGTACTCTGGTCTCCGCTGTTTAACCAGACCCAGGTGCGCGAGTAGGCACATTAGACCGCAGCCGCGATGGCGAGCTGGGGAAAGACGTTCTGCTGGGCAAAGCTTAGATCGAGCGGGTCGTCGATTTCCGCCCAAACGGCGCCTGCCGTCGTGGTGAAGCCTACGTGAAGGCCTTCGTCAACAAGTTCCTGCACGGCAACGTTAAAGAATTCGTTCACCCGGCCCGCGGCCACCAGGTCCTTCATCTTGCCAAAGAACCGAGCATTAATCATTTGATCGAATAGCGTGATGCCAATATATGTCCCACTGAACTCCTGCTGCGATATTTTCTTGCTCATGCGCAGCACTCGGCCGTCGGAGATGACGACCTTCATGGTTTCGTCACGCCACTCCGGGTCCACAATCATCGAAACCAGCGAGTTCGTATTCAGCGCAGAACGGAGTATCTGCGCGTCAAGGATCACATCGGCGTTGAGGCAAACGAATCCGTCACCGTCGATCCAGTTGCGGGCGATCCAGAGCGAATAGATGTTGTTCGTGATTGCGAACGCCGGATTTTCAATGAATTCAATTTTCGGGGTGCGAGCGGCGCGGGCCTCTACGTGGCGGATGATCTGCTGCTTCTCATATCCCACCACGATGGCGATTTGTTCGATTCCCGCCTCCATCAAGCCGTCGATTTGATGGTCGAGGATGGTCTTGTCGTTTACTTCGATCAAACATTTGGGACGTTCACCATGTACAGCGCGAATTCGTGTACCTTGACCAGCCGCGAGAATCACCGCTTTCATAACGCCTCCTGGAACCGTTCAGATAAATGTCTCTTTTCACTTCGACTACAACCGTTGCGTTCAAATCAGGAGCACTCGCTTCGACCTCATACACACTCGGGGGAGAGCCACCGACAGCGAATGCTCCAGATGCGTCCGACTGCGCCTCATTGTTTATGGGGCCGTGCAGGACGATGTGTGCGCCCGGCAAAACGGCAGTTTCTCCGTTTTGCAGCTACGAAACAACCTGGCCACGAAGCGCTTCCATCGTGACTGGGCGTCTTGCGCAGAACAGAAAGTGACGAGCACGAGAATTGAAAACGCGGTTAGCAAAATGTTTCGCATCCCCTCTGCTCCTTTACAGGCGAAAGGAAATGCAATGGCGCCGCCAAACTTGCAAGCGACGATTCCAGCATGCCCAAGATGCTGAAAAATCTGAGATTTAATTAACCGGGCGCAGAGGATTTAGGCAGGAAAGCGAAGGGAGTGCAAGCCTAGTGAGCTTGGCAATTGTCGAAGTCTTGGCAACGCTCGACCCGCCACACGGGGCTGCTAAGCAATACCAAGGTATTGCCAATACCTTTGTCCAATTGTTTCGGTTTCGCACTTCTGGTGTGATCGCGTCGAAATGTTCCGGATGAATGAAATGACGATGCAAGTTCAGTATTTCCAAGCTGCTCGGGGAACTGCGGTGTTCCTCAAAAGTGGTAGTGCAGTGTCACTTCATGATGTGAGCAAAAAAGACCTCAATCTGGTGTTGTGGACAAATTAGGTCTGCTTCATTATCTACACGTTGGCACAAAGGAGTTGATTATGAGCGCAGTTGAATTTGGCTTAACATCCCAGGGACCTTTTCTTTACCGTCCGCCCTTGGAGCGGCCTTCAATGGCAGCCGAAGAATTAGCGGGACGCTATGAAGCCTTGTCGCAGCTATCACGATCGATCGCATCGAAGACACTTGACGAGCTCTCGACCAGCCTGGTTGAACTGCTGCAGCCCGTATTCCGGTGCGATTTCGCGAATATCGTGATCTTCGGCCAAGAGGAGAACGATGTTCCGTCGAGATTTCTCGGCGAGACCCAACTCGCGCCGCTTGACGGTTCCATCAACAAGGCGACGATATGGTCGGCATGCGATCAGCAGGAACCCACGTGGGTTGCGGACTGGGAAAATGATGACGACTTAGCGGCCCAAGCGGAAGCGCAACAATCTGCCAGCGAATATGGCTCGCTTTGCCGTTTGCCGCTGCGCACGCCTCAGGGTTGCGTGGGAGTTCTCAGCCTGGCGACAGCGCGGGCGCACAAATATTCGCAAGAGGAGATGCGTTTCCTGCAGTTGGCAGCCGATCAGGTTGCTCTTGGACTTGCGAACAGTTTGCTACATGCCGAACTGCAAAAGCTCAAATCCGACCCCGGCGCAGAGATAAGTTATATTGAGGACGAGCAACGCTCGGAGCCGGCATTTGAAGAGATCGTAGGCAGAAGCGCGGCTTTGCGGCGGGCTTTGCGCGAACTGGAAGTGGTGGCGCCCACCGATTCTGGCGTTTTGATTCAAGGTGAAACCGGGACCGGCAAAGAACTGATCGCGCAAGCCATTCACAACCTTAGCGGCCGGCGCGAGCGGCCGTTCATAAAAGTAAATTGCGCCGCCATACCCTCCGGTCTACTGGAAAGCGAATTGTTCGGACATGAAAAGGGCGCCTTTACCGGCGCGATCATGCGAAAGCCCGGACGTTTCGAATTGGCAGACAAGGGAACTTTGTTCCTGGACGAGGTCGGAGATATCCCGCTGGAGCTGCAAGCCAAACTGTTGCGGGTGCTGCAGGAGCATGAATTCGAGCGGCTGGGCAGCACTCGCACCCAGCAGGTCGATGTGCGTGTAATCGCGGCTACTCATCGCGATCTGAAACAAATGGTCGAAGAGGGGACATTCCGCAGTGATTTGTATTACCGGCTGCATGTCTTCCCGCTGACAGTTCCGTCGTTGCGCGAGCGCCGCGATGATATACCGCTGCTTGTTCGCCATTTTGTCGATCACTATGGCAAACGGATGAACCGGCACATCGACTCCATTCCGGCCCGGACGATGGAAGCGCTTACAGACTATGCGTGGCCAGGAAATGTGCGCGAGTTGCAGAACTTCGTTGAACGAGCGGTGATTCTTTCTCCTGGAAATTCTCTGCGCGTGCCGCTGGAAGAACTGAAGCAGCAGACCAGCCAGGGTGCACAGACGAATTTAAGCACCCTCGAAGAGATGGAGCGTGAACACGTGTTGCGCGCATTAAAAGAATCGAACTGGGTGACTGGTGGACCAAAGGGCGCGGCTGTTCGACTCGGCATGAAACGTACCACGCTGGCGTACCGGATTCGCAAATTAGGGATTCCGGTGCGTCCGCAGTGATTCTGATTCGTGTAGGGAGCCGGATTGTTTATTTCGGTTGGTGATTTATGTGGTGCATCAAATATAAAGGCTTGACGTTGCAGCAAGTTCTAATCATGGCTTACATGAATGTTTTGGAAGAATTGCAATTGGCTGCGGCTCACTAGAAAAGCGGCACAGTCGAAGGACAACAGTGTGTCCCATCGGCGGATTTTTGACTCGTCACAAGAAGTCACCGTGCCTGGGTCGAATCGTTCAAAGTTGGATGGTTC
>DATIYR010000114.1:0-3787 GCA_035517535.1 Terriglobales bacterium | reverse complement strand
TTGGCGGTGTATCGACAAATTCCAACCGGTCCGCAGCCAGCGTCGCCGCACCTTCCCCAACCCGTGAACAGAAGCTCTTCTTGTTGATTTACTCTCGACCATCGTTTTGTGGGAGCGGAACTGCGTCTCGGCTCAAATAGCGCAGATCGGCTAGCTATCATCGTAGTCTTCCGTGAGCGATTTCAAGAATGCAACTAACGCATCGATGTCGTCCTGGCTGATGGACATGTTGGCGAATTCGGGAGGAGCATTGCGCATCTGGCCGGAGCGAGCCAGTGCTTCCACGGCGATGTAGTGCTCAATTACGTCGTTGAAAGTTACTGCGCTGCCATTGTGGAAGTAGGGCGCCGAGTCTTCCAGATCGCGAAGCACAGGTGTCTTGAACTGCGCAATCGTCGAAGCCAGCCCCTGGTCGACAGAGCAGTCTTTTCCGCTGGCGCAAACAAAACTCTTAAGATTCGCCTGCGGATTGGGCACGTCCGGATTCAGGTAGATATTCCAGAGTCCAAGATCGGCAAACTCCGGATGACCGGCTACGGCTGCGTGGCGGAAAGATTCCGACGCATTGGGATGCGCCGCAGATGCCGGCATATAGGCATCGAAGTTCGCCAGCCGATTGGAGTTGTCGGGCACATACAGCTTCATAAACGCGCCGATTCCGTTTGCGGCGTCGTACTCCTCTTGAGAAACACCGTTGTTGTGAAACACAAAGTCAGAAAAGTCCGGAGCCTGATGACAGGCAGCACAGTTTCCTGCGTGCGCATCGGTTGCTCCGGCAGCAGCCGACGCCAGAAAGATCTTGAGTCCCTCGAGTTCAAGAGCGCCAAACTGATAGGGCTGATTATGATATTTGAAAGATCCATCTGCGGGAGTGATGTAGATTGGGTTGGTCAGCGCCAATACGGCCTGATAAAGCCGCTGGTCATAAGCAGCTTTGTTCTCCCCGGCGAGTGGCGCCTGAGGAAGGTGGTTAACTCGCAGAAAATCATCGTACGGCGAGCCGATATAGCGGCCGAACTCATCGCGCTGAAAGAGCAGGTCCTTCATATATGTCGCAATGCACATTGCGACCTCATTCACAATCTGCGCGTCGGTTGCGGTCGATACATCGAGCCGTTGGGATTCTGGCAGGCGCAGTTCGCTGGTGATTCGGGGGTCTGTGCCCTTAAATATAACGGCGTAGCTCAGCCCGTCGAGGCGGTCTGCGGCGAGTTGTCCGCTTCCGTCATCCTGCCGTATTACTTGCGCGATATGTGCGATTGCCTCGTTGTATTGGGTCGGTAACCATCCGAAGTTGCGTCCCGTCATCGTACCGATAACCAGGTCTTCACCAGAAGCAAACTCCCCGTCGAAGTGAAGAAACAACGGCCCGGAACGCGGCGTAAAGGAATCGACCATCTGCATGGCGTTGCGCGGCGTGTGATTAAACCCGTTCGGTTGTAGCTGCCCGGTGGGAATTGGGCTGCGCGTGGTGAAGTCGGAGTATGTCCGGTTGCCTGCGCCGGACACGCCCTGAAATTCGGTGACGAAGTGGCAGGAGCGGCAGTTGATGGACTGGCCGGCAAACGGGCCAGGCAGTGGGCCGTTGAGCGTCTGCACCTGAGACACTACCGGATCGCCGGTGGCAAGGGGTGCATTCACGCCGCTCATGTGCGCGGCGAAATACTGAGAGAAGCGGGTGTCGAGGAACAAAGCTTCGCCTATCGAATCTGCCGCCGGAGTGGCGTCTGATTCCGTAAGTGCGGCAGGAGCTGCGCCCGAGCTGCAGCCCTCCATGAAGGCGCCCGCGACCAGGCCAAGCGCTGCGAAGGCACAAAGCCCGCCGAGAAATCTGCGATTGAATGTCATTGCTGGCCCCCCGGCGTTTTTATGTTCAAGCTGCGGATATAGGCGATCAATTGCCAGCGCTCCTGTTCAGGCAGGCCTGCCCAGCGCGGCATACCCTTGAAGACCTCACCGTTCTTCAGAAGCCAGGCCAAATCGCCGTCCGTGGCAGTCCGGATACGCTCACTGCGCAAACTTGGTCGTGAGCCTTTGCCCCCGGCGTTCTCACCGTGACAATGCGAGCAGTTGGTTAGAAAAAGGTTTCTGCCGGCTGCAATTGCGTCCTGCTGGCCGGCATATGGATTCCTGCGCTCGCGATCTGCCTGTGGAACGCTTTTGAGCCATGCGCCGTTGGCTTTAGCGAAGCAGACCGCCGACGCAGCAACAAGGCCGGTCAAAATCAGCAAGCGCAACTTCATTTCGACCTCCGGAACCAATCGCGGACCTGGGGGATTTCGTAGGAGACCCCGAAGCGCCAGAGCACTTCGGCAGAGTTATCGTTGAGTCCGAACTCGGGTGAGAATTTGTAGGTGAAACCGTTCGGTGCGCTAAGTGCAACAGTTGGGCCGGCATATTGTTCGGTCTGCTTAAGGCCGAAGTTGTAGCGCGTGCCGAGTCCACCGAACAGCTCAGCACCGGCAGCGATGTTCTGCCGGCAAAAGATACAGTGATGGCTACTCGCTTTTTGAGAAAGCGGCCGGGCCGCTGCCAGCGCGTAACCGAACTCCCATGCTTCGTTTTCGTTGACTGCCTTCTCCGAGATGATGTTTTCCGAAAGGTTCCACCCTTTGGCGTTGCTCGAAAGGATCAGTTTGCCTTCGATCGACCGCTCGACTTCATTGCGCAAGGCAGCGTTCGGCACCTGCTGTGTCGTGATGCTGGTATTGCCGGTAATTTCAAGAAAGCTCTTGTCTGCTGCGCTCACATCTTCGTATTCGACGTAGAGCACGGGATTGATCCAGTACTCGCGTGGCAGCGGTCGAAAGCGATTCTCAAAGCGGAAGCCGGTGAACACCGACGAGTCGTGCTCGGTCGCCTGGCCCTGCAGATAGGCCTCAGCAGTCCACCACGCCGTTACGCCGTACTCGAACTCGACAGTGGGCGCAAAAAAGCCGTTGGCGTCCTTCGGCGTTGCAGCGATGTTCTGATTCTCAATTTCGAGATTGCCGGGCTCTTCCAGAACAGAAGAGTAGGTGACAAAATACGGCGGCTCCTGCTGCGCTTCGGCAGACTGCACCCGTACTAGCAAACCCGTGAACAATCCGATAAGAGGGACGACAGTTTGAAAAGCGTTGCGCCGCGTTCGACCGCGCCTGAATGCTACGAGCAAAGCACAAGGTTGAAAAGACATCAATCTGCCTCCCACTGCATGCACGGGAGCATTCAACCGTCTACTTTGCGGGATTCCGTAATCCGGCTATAGTGTAGAGACAGTCGTCAGCCCTATGGTTGTCGATCCCTGGGTCCCCGCGGCGCTTCGCCAAAAGACAACCGCGGGGGCCTTCGTTTTGTGGGTCCGGCAATGACCTGCCTTACCCTTCCGGTCTGGATATTTCCTGAAATCCAAACTACGACAATTTCGGTCGTATATCAACCCCATTTGATCGCAACCCGACCCGAAGCTACATATATGGTTCATTAAATTTAACTTATAGAAGCCTCTTCACCCCCACTGGCGAATCAATCTTCTCATAATGCGGACCGAATCGGTCGGCGTTGTGAATGATCGCCGGGATGTTCTCTGACCCGCTTCGAATGCAAGTGACATCGGGTGATCGACTGTCCGGCCTTGCTCAGAGTTCTCGCGGGGCTCTCACATCCCTCGGCCGATCAAAATCTCCATCTCAGAGCAAACTGCATCTCACGCGGTGTTCCCGATCCAACCGGGGTCACTGGCGATACGGTGTTCACCGTGTTGATGATGCTGCCGAATCCATTGGTGTTTGAAGGATTGAAGGTGGAT
>DATIYR010000113.1:0-8737 GCA_035517535.1 Terriglobales bacterium | reverse complement strand
AGCAAAGGATGGCTGGTGTTTGAGCCGAACTACCGCGGCTCATCGGGATATGGAGACAAGTTCCTTGAGCAAATTGTTCCTGTGATTGTTTCGCGGCCGGGCAAAGACATTCTTGAGGGCGTCGACGCGCTCATAAAAGACGGCGTCGCCGATCCCGATCATCTCACTATCGGCGGCTACAGCTACGGCGGATACATGACCAACTGGCTGATCACGCAAAGCACAGAATGGAAAGCAGCCGTGACCGGGGCCGGCGCAGTTGAACACGTTGCCAACTGGGGCAACGACGACACCACGTTCGACGACGCTTATTTCCTCGGCGGTCGCCCCTGGGAGGCGCAGCAGCGCTATCACGACGAAGCCGCCATTTTTCAGATCAACAAAGTCCGCACGCCCACGCACATGGTCGCCGGCGCCGACGACATTCGCGTGGCCGTGCTCGAAGATTATCTGCTCGAGCATGCGCTCTACTCGCTCGGAATTCCTAACGCGCTGCTCATCTTCCCCGGCGAAGGCCATTCGCTCAGCAAAAATCCCTGGCACGGAAAAATAAAAGTGCGGGAAGAAATAAAGTGGCTGGAGAAATACGGCGGAGTGCCGTCAGAACAGTAAGGAAGAGCAGGCCGATCTCACGAAAGTGGATCGGCCTGCTTCGTCTCAAAAATAGAACTTCATTGCAAACTGAATCAGGCGTGGACCACGGTAATAGGAGGTCACAGTTGACTGGCTGGTATCCGACGTGACCATCCCGAAGTTCGGGCTGAAGCCGGAAGCACCCTCACTCGAACTGGGCGAGTAAAACTGCACATGGTTGAAGGTATTAAAAAAGTCCGCCTGGAATTGCAGGTATTTCGCCTCGGTGAAGTGGAAATTCTTGAGTAGCTCGATGTCCCAGTTATTAATTCCAGGCCCACGCAACACATTCCGCCCCATATCCCCATGGCTAAACAGTGGAACGCCTCCCGGCGTTCCTCCTGGTCCGCCGACGGCACAAACAATATTGGTTGGATCGAAATAGAAGTAGCCAGTTTCCGTCCCGCTTAGACAACTGCCGTGAATGAGGTCCGGGCTTGGGCTGAAGGTCCGAATCTGTCGCGGATTTTTGAATACCTGCACGGGCCCGATTACATCTGGACGGTCGAGGTCATTGTCGAACTGGCTGGAGTTGTTGTTCGAATACAAAGTGAACGGGTTGCCGGATTGAAATGAAGTAATGGCTGAAACCGTCCATCCGCCGGCGACTTTATCAAGCAACGAATTTCCGTGCTGGCCGAGCGGGATTTGCCATATCGGGCTAACCACCAGGCGGTGGGTCGCGTCGAAGTCGGCCAGCCCACGATCGAAAGCTGGATCAAGCGGATTGGTGTAAGTGGACGAGCGCGCCCGGAACCCGGAGGCATCATCCATGGTTTTCGAAAGAGTATAGGCGGCACGGAACTGAATCCCATGCGACGTCCGCTGATCGACGGTAACTTGCAGTTGGTTGCTCGAGGAATTGGCCGCGCTCACATCAGTAAAGATCTGCTGTGCGCCAGTCGGTGACCCGTCAGGGTCAAGCGGACTGTCACACGCCGCCAGTGGCCGGGCGCACTCAGGGTTCAAACCACCGGGGCCGTTCGCCGCCAACTGTTGTTGCAAAATTGCTGGGCTGGGGAAATTAGTTTCTGTGCTTGCGATCGCCTTCTTACTCAAGCTGCCCACATATACTGCTTCGACCATGGTGTTTCTTGCCAGCTGATATTCGAGTCCATAATTGAAGTTCTCCGCATACGGCGTGCGGAAATGCGGTGATACAACATAGGCGAAAGGCAGCGCCGGACTGGAAAACTGACCCAAGTGACCACCCGCAAGGAAGGGATATGGGTCGGGATATCCCCAGGGGGTGAACGGATCGCCAACGTACGAACCGCCTACCGGCGAAGCAACAAGCGTTGAAGAATAGTCGAGAGGGTAGTTATTCGCTACGTATCCGTAAGGCGGCTGTCCTCCAAACTGCAGGTTCAGTGCGCCGTCTTCGATGTCATAAAAGATTCCAAAACCGCCGCGCATCACCAGCTTGGCATTGCCCAGCATGTCCCACGCGAATCCGAGACGCGGCGCGAAATTGTTGCGGTCGGGGTAGATTAGGCCACGATTTGGTGTGCCGGGATCACCGGGGTACAGAAAATCAGGCGGGGCTCCCGGAAACACAGTTGATTGCTGGCCCGGATACCAGCCGATGATCTGGTTATGCGGGTCCACTTGTGGAGAGTTGTACTCGTAGCGCAAGCCATAATCCAGGGTGAAATTGTTCGCGACCTTCCATTCATCCTGCCCAAAAAAGTAAAGCGAGTGTGTCCGAATTCCGTAAGCCGCGCTGGAAAACTGATAGTAGTTGTCCCAGAAGCCGCCGACAAAATCGGCGAGTGCATAACCGGTAAAAGAAGCATAGCTGTCAAAATCGAAACTGCCGTTGTTGTAGAAGTCGTAGTGAAAGTTATTTTCGATCCAGCGCAAATCTGCGCCGAATTTTAAGGCGTGTTTGCCATGCGTCCAGGAAAGCGTGTCCTGATACTGGAATGTGGAGTCGTGAATTTTCGTGGGACCTTGCGGCGAGGGTCCAAGGTTGAACGCGCCATTTACATACATAATTGGCGGGGCCGCCCCTTTAGGATCGTCGGGATTCACAGTCGTGAAGCCAAGTTGCTGCGGGGTGGTTTTGTCGGTAGGGACGGCGTCGAAAGTCGCGACGCGGTTAGTAGAGAAGCGCAGCTCGTTCAGCATGGTGTTCGAAATCGTTCGTGTCCAGCTGATGGAACCCGTCTGGTATCGCTGCGCATTGCTGAATCCCGAGCCCACGGGCACGTCCCCACCGGTGGATGCTCCGTTGATCACTTCAAATGGAAAATTCTGCGGCTGATCATCGAAAATGTAGAAAGCCGAAAGCGAGTCTTTGTTCGTCGGGTTGTAATCGTAACGAAAGACGAACTGATCGTCCTGCAGCGCTGCCGTCGGCGAAGAAACAAACTGGTTCCCCGGCTGATTGGGCAGTGGAACGTATTTTGCGATGTAATTCGCCATTACCGGATCGACCGGCACTTGATTATTCGTGTAGTTATTCCCCGTCAGTGGATCGGTTAACTGGATTCCCTGTGGCAGTAATTCACTGAAGTCCCCCGTGCGTTCCGCCGGACTTAGCGTCGCGAATGGCGGAGCAATCTGACCCTCGCGGCGCCGCGCGCCCTGATATGAAGCGAAGAAGAACATCTTGTCCTTCACAATCGGCAGCCCAATGCTTCCGCCAAACAGATTCCGCTTGTAGTTGGGGACATTGTGCGTGAATGAACCATCCGGATTCTGAGTCGTCAGGAAATAATCGCTCGCGTCGAGATCGGTATTGCGAAAGAACTCAAATAATGTGCCGTGAATATTGTTCGTTCCCGAATTGATGACCTGATTGACAATTCCCCCCGACGTGCGCCCGTATTCGGCTTCGTAATTGTTGGTGAGAATCTTGAACTCCGAGACCGCATCCGGATTCGGATTCACTACCATGTTGTTCCCCAGAAAGTCATTGTTGTCCGAGCCGTCAATAAGAAACGTGAGTGACTCCGACCGCTGTCCACTCACCGAAAACGGATTTCCTGAGCCGTCCTCCTGCTCCGGGACGAATACTCCAGCCTGTAATAACCCCAGTTGCATAGTGTCGCGCTCAACCAGGGGCAGGTCCTGGATTCGTTCTGTTGTCTCCACTTTCCCCAGCGTCGCCGTCACCGTATCAACCTGGGCCGCGTTGGCACTGACTTCAACTACTTGCGATGTCGAGCCGGCGCGCAACGCCACATCCACTTTGGCATTCTGGTTGATTTCGAGCGTAATGCCTCTCTGCTCATATTTCTGGAAACTGGATTGCTCAACCGTCACCTGGTAACCGCCAATCGGTACCAACGTGAACAGATACTCACCGTCCTTGTTCGTCCTTGTATTGCGGCTAACACCGGTTTGCGAATTCGTCAGCGTTACGTGCGCACCGACGACAATCGCGCCGGTCGAATCCGTTACTTTTCCGCCGAGTTGCGCCGTCGCTTGCTGGGCAGCGGAGTGAACCGGCATGAGCAAAATCAAGCCGAGCAGTGAGAGAACAAATATGCTGAGAAATTGTTTCGAAAAAGGCAGCCGAGTCATTTGGGGCCTCGAATAAGCGACGTTTATATTTCTAGCCGAGCAGCGCGAAGTGAATAGCAGAAGCGTCTGCACATCTGAGCGAACAAGAAAAGCACTCAGATAGAGCACGGCGGCAGTGATCGCACTTTTATCAAAGCAGTTTTGACGCTGTCAACCCTATTATTGAATCGTTTTAGCGTAATCGTTTTTGTTTCTAAGCGCTTCATTCTCAGAACCAATCGACAGCCACCGTTCCTCTCCAACAATTCTCACGTGCTACTCTCGATGACACAGATTCAAAATGCTCGCGTCCGCTCAACTCACTTCCACTCTGTTCGCTCTTGGCTCGTTCGGAACCTGGGGTGTCAGCGACTTCATTGGCGGTTACACCGCCCGCCGCTTCCAACCATTCTTTCTGGCTGCATTAGGACACTTCAGCGGCACGGCATTAATGGCCTCTCTTGCGTTGGCGAATCATGAGCCATTTCCTCCGCTTTCCCATCTGCGCTGGGCATTCGCAGCCGGAGTCTGTGGCGGTATTTCGCTGGCGCTCTTCTATCGCGCGCTCTCGCAAGGCAACATGGGTCTGGCCGCTCCAATATCGGCGGTGCTTGGCGCTGCCCTTCCGGTTGCTTTTGGAATTTTCACGGAAGGAGTGCCTGGCTACATCCCGATCGCAGGTTTTGTTCTGGCTCTGTCCGGAATCTGGCTGATCTCGCGCCCGGAAGATGGACGCCGCCCCGCCGGCCTGGCGCTCGCCATGGTCGCTGGCCTCGGCTTCGCCCTGTTTTTTATTTTCATTAAGCAGGCGGGTAGCGGCGCTGCGCTGTGGATTGCGGCCAGCTCCCGCGCCGCCTCGCTGGTTGCAACCGGCTTGATCGTCTTAATGGGTAAGAAGTTTTCGCCGACTTATGAAGCCGGATATGGACTCGGCATACTCGCCGGCGCCATCGACGCAACTGGAACATTCTTATTCGTTCGCGCCAGCCAGACCGGCCGGCTCGATACCGCCGTGATTTTGAGTTCGCTGTATCCGGTGCTGACGGTTGTGCTCGCCCGCATCATTCTCCGCGAGCACTTCACGCGATGGAAGACCGTGGGCATCATCGCCGCACTCATTGCTGTCCCCATGATCGCGGCCGGCTAAGCTCATAGACGGTTTGCCGGTCTGTTTATTCCAGACTCTCTGGATGCAATCCGATATCCTTCTCGCCGGCGGCTTTTTTCTCGCGATACTTTTTCATCCATGCTTCCCAGCTCTTGCCGGCAGCGGTGTCTTTGCCACTGAAAGCCAGAGCGGCAATATCAGCGTAGGAAATAGAAATTTTTTGGTCGCCTGACTTTGGATAGAGGCGAACCACAGAATCAGAAAGTGATTTTCCTGTGCGCCGATCGAAGATGTAGCCATCGATCTGGTTACCATTTTTTAGAGTGATGCTTACGTCTCCGCGATAGTCGAAGGCTTTTTCGAGAGCCTCACGGATTTCCTCGTCAGTCGCGAGCTGCGGAATCCAGCCTTCCAGATTTTCGCGCTCGCGCCCCGGCGCGACTTCCAGTTCTTCGGGATTGGTGGTGCCTCGTTGCGGTACGCTCATCACTACTGACAACCTCCGTGGATGTTCTCAGTGGAACTCACTGCACTCTGTGGTTCAGACTTTAAGAGTCGTACCACAGACAAACCAGAGTTCACCTAGGAGAGCAAAGGGCGTGGGATTTATCGCTAGTATGCAGACGGGGTTCCTATACCCGCGTCTCTTCTAACGACCCCGTCTCGATCTGCACCAGTGGGTTCACATGCTGCGACGAAATTTCATCGAGCAATCGCAATGCTCCCGCATCTTCATAGCGATTGAATACCGTCGCCTTCACCGTGTCCATGAACCCGCGCAGGGAGCCAAACGTGTCGTTCACCGCCGAAGCTTCGTATCCGCTGTGCACCATGCAATTGGCGCAGCGCGGATTGCCGGATTCAGTCCCGTAATTCTGCCACTCGGTGGTCTCGATCAATTCCCTGAAGGAATCGGCGTATCCATCCTGCAAGAGATAACACGGTTTCTGCCAGCCGAAGATGTTGTAGGTCGGCATGCCCCACGGGGTGCAGGCGTACTGCCGCTTGCCCATCAGGAACTCAAGGAATAGAACCGACTGATTGAAGCGCCACGTTTCCTTGCGGTTCGCCAAAATCGCGCGGAACAATTTGCGCGTTCGCGCGCGACCAAGAAAATGCTGCTGGTCGGGGGCTTTGTCGTAAGAGTACCCCGGCGAGAGCATCATGCCTTCGACTCCGAGTTCCATCATCTCGTCAAAGAACGCGCGCACGCTCTTGGGGTCGGCGCCGTCGAACAAGGTTGTGTTCGTGGTCACACGGAATCCGCGCTGGACGGCTTCTTTCACGCCTTCAAAAGCCTTGTCGTATCCCCCCTCGATGCACACTGACAAATCATGGTGCTCGCGCTGGCCGTCAAGGTGAATGCTGAAGGTCAGATACTTCGAAGGCTTGAAGAGATGAATCTTCTCTTTCAGCAGCAGCGCGTTGCTGCACAAATAAATGTATTTCTTGCGCGCGACCAGCCCCTCAACGATCTCCGCAATCTGCGGATGCAGCAAAGGCTCGCCGCCCGGGATCGACACCATAGGCGCGCCGCACTCATCGACCGCTTTGAAGCACTCTTCCGGCGTGAGCTGCCGCTTCAGAATGTGAGCGGGATATTGGATCTTTCCGCACCCGGCGCAAGCCAGGTTGCAGCGGAACAAAGGCTCAAGCATCAGGACGAGCGGATACTGCTTGCGCCCCGACATTTTCTGCCGAAGCACATACGTCGCCACCGTCCACATCTGCGAAACAGGAACGCTCATATTTTCTGTCGAGACTCCTATGTTATCAGGATCGCGTTACAGCTATTAGCTTTTGGCCTTTAGCTCTTAGCTACTTCGGATAAATTCGGATAAAAGCTTCTAACCGCAGAGATCGCCGAGTCGACTCAGAGGACACCGGGCAAGTCATTCTCTGCGTTCTCGGCGGAAGCTCAGCAAACTCTGCGGTTAAATTCTTTAGGTTTTGATGCCAAAAACTGCTGTGAAAACAGCGGTTTACCGCTCCGGTTCAGGGCTCGAAAAACGGCCTGAACTGTGGTAAAATTGTGAGTATCTAAAGATGCCTTAAGTTGTTGCAATTTCAGTTATTTGTGGGAAATTTGAGGGCATCGTAAAGGACATCGGAGATCGCTAATCCCACTCTACGAAAACCGCGTAGAGTAGGCCACCCCTCCCGCGTGAAAGGGCGGCCCACCTTACGCGGTTGCGAAAGGTGGGGAATGTTGTTCTCCCCCTAATCCGAATGGCCACTAAAGAGATCGCTCCTCCAGAAATTCTGGATACTAAAACCAAGAATGGGAAGCCGGCCGCGAACGGCAACGGCTACACAGCCGACTCGATCAAGGTCCTGGGCGGCATGGAAGCTGTGCGCAAGCGCCCCGCCATGTACATTGGCTCGACCGGCGACATCGGACTTCATCATCTCGTCTACGAGGTTGTCGACAACTCTGTCGACGAAGCCCTCGCAGGATACGCCGATAAGATCGATGTCACCATTCATATCGATAATTCGATCACTGTCATCGACAACGGTCGTGGCATTCCCGTCGATCCCATGGATATCGACGGCGAAAAAGTTCCCGCCGCTCAGGTCGTCATGACCAAGCTGCACGCCGGCGGCAAGTTCGATTCTTCAACCTACAAAGTCTCCGGCGGATTGCATGGCGTGGGTGTCTCTTGCGTGAACGCGCTCAGTGAAGAACTGGAACTTGAAATCTGGCGCGATGGATTCACCTGGGAGCAGACGTACTCAAAAGGCGAGCCGACCTCGAAGCTGAAGAAGACCGGAGCGGTCAAGCAGAAGACCGGAACCAAAGTCCATTTTCGGCCGGACCAGTCCATTTTCACGGCCACCGAATACAACTACGACACTCTTGCCCAGCGTCTGCGCGAACTCGCATTCCTGAACAAGGGCCTGCAAATCACCCTCACCGACGAACGCCATACGGATTCGAAAAGCGGCGAAGCGAAATCTGCCGAGTTCAAGTACAACGGCGGCATCGCGGAGTTTATCAAGCACCTGAATCGCGGCAAGAGCGTTTTGCACGACAAACCGATCTACATGGAAGCCGACCGCGATGGCGTGAACATGGAAATCGGCATTCAGTACAACGACGGCTATTCGGAGAGCGTGTTCAGCTTTGCCAACAACATCAACACCGTCGATGGTGGCACACATCTTTCCGGCTTCCGGACATCTTTGACTCGAACAATAAACTACGCAGGCAAGCAGCTTGGGCTTTTCAAGAACGATAGCGAAACTGTCAGCGGCGATGACGTTCGCGAAGGCCTGGTCGCGGTCATCAGCGTGAAGCTGCCGCAGCCGCAGTTCGAGGGGCAGACCAAGGGCAAGCTGAATTCTGATATCGCCGGCACTGTGCAGGCGTTCGTGAACGAGCGCCTCGGCGCTTATCTCGAGCAGAATCAAACCGTCGCGCGCAAGATCATAAATAAAGCAGTCGACGCGTCCCGCGCACGCGAAGCCGCGCGCAAGGCCCGC
>DATIYR010000112.1:0-3606 GCA_035517535.1 Terriglobales bacterium | reverse complement strand
TGTCGCTCTTGCTCATGCTGGTTGTGGGCTTCGGCATGATGCAGGGCATGGCTGCCAGCAACACCGTGATTCAAACTCTGGTTCCGGAAGATCGCCGCGGGCGCGTAATGAGCTACTACACCATGGCATTCGTGGGAATGGCGCCGTTCGGCAGCCTGCTGGCGGGCGAACTGGCCCACAAACTCGGAGCGCCGCACGCCGTCATGATCACCGGAGCGTGTTGCTTCGCGGGAGCAATCTGGTTCTCGACGAAACTAACGTCCATTCGTCGCGTCATGCGGCCGATTTACGTTGAGATGGGAATAATCCGCAGCCCGCTCGAGCCTCCGCTCGAAGACCAAGCTGGAAAGCCGGGCTAAGCTCCCGGACTACTTTTATTCCCGTGCTACAGGATGTTGATATCTCAGCCCTGACCAACCGCTCAAGCGCTGTGCCTGACCACTGCTTCTGCCTTATTGCGCGTCGGATTATCCTTCTATAATGCAGGCGACGTCGCATGAATTCCTTCCTCATACGTTCACGGCTCTGGCTGGAGCAACGCGGCCTATTCCCGCGGGGGAAGTTGGCGTTCTTCACGGTTTACGTGCTGGGGCTCGACCTGCTGCTGTTTGCGATCGACAGAATTGTTGGGAGTTTTCGCACCTCCTACACGAGTTCGCTTATCGGTTGGGTCGTATTTCTGACGCTGCTGGGATTCGTGCTGCTGAGCATCCTCGGAGCGCGATGGCTGTCGTCGCGGGTGCTTTGGCGCCTGCGGAATCGGCTGATCGTAACCTATATTTTTATCGGCGTGCTGCCCTTGGTTCTGCTGACGGCGCTTGCGGGCCTGGCGTTCTATCTTTTCTCCGGACAGTTTGCGACTTATGTGGTCACGTCGAAACTTGATCTGCATCTCGAGAGCTTGCGCGCAAGTAATTCGGTCATCGCATACGAACTGGCTTCCGCAGTCGATAATGGGCGAGAAACTGGTTTTAACCAGAACACCAGCCGATCCGGGGAATTGGCTGAGACGCGCGTCACAGCCTGGCTCAATGACAAGCTTCTGTTCACCACACCAAGTGTGAGTAACGAAACCGCATCGGTTTCACCTCCGAATCGGCTTCCGGCAAATTTCAGCCAGGTTGTACGGGAACGCGGTCGCTTATTCTTGAGCTCGGGAATTACGTTGCCGACGAAAAAGGGGCGGCTTACGGTAGTTTCCAGCAAACCTTTCGACCAGAACTTATTGCTCGCTCTCGCTAAGGATTTGGGACAAGTCACGTTGTATACGTCCGGATTCGTTCTTCAGCAGGTGGAGCAAAGCCAAGTGCCATCAACAAACGCGAGCAAGTCAGTTCCGGTTCCCAGCAAATCTGGGGAGAAAATCACCAGATATTACCTGGATACCGGGGCTGCTTCGCCGACCTTTGTGGTGGGTGAGATTCCTCCGCCCACGCACATATTCGACCGGCCGGTGAACTTCGCAACCTCGATTGCGGTTATGAATTGGGCCGACGGTGACTCCTCGCGGCCGGCCGCAATCAGCGTGCAAACGCGACTTTCGGCGCTCTACGATCAGTTGTTCGCCGCGCTCGGCGCCTTCGCGCCGGCGGTTGAAATTCTTCTGCTGGTCGTAACCATTGTGTTCGCGATCATCATTGCGATCGCATTGTTCGTTGGCTCGCGAATTTCCGCCTCGATTACCCGCGCCGTAGGCCAGCTCTACAAGGCAACCACACACATCAACCGTGGCGATTTCAGCCATCGCATTCCGGTCACCTCCAATGATCAGTTGGCGGCGCTTGCAACCTCATTCAACTCGATGACGGAATCGATTGAGAAGCTGATCATCGAGCAAAAAGAGAAACAGCGGCTGGAAAATGAAATTTCCATTGCCCAGGAAGTGCAGGAGCAGCTCTTCCCGCGCCACATCGTGCAGTTGCCCAGCCTTGAGGTGCACGGCTTCTGCCGTCCCGCACGCAGCGTGAGCGGCGACTACTATGACTTCCTCGCGCTTGGGCGTGAGCGAATGTTGCTGGCGGTTGGCGACGTCAGCGGCAAGGGAATTTCTGCCGCTTTGCTCATGGCCACAATTCACTCGGCGGTTCGCGCCTACTCGGTCGAAGGAATTCCTGCGCTACGTCAGGTGCAGGCAGTGGGCGCTGGACCGGTGCTGGTTTCAGAAGTGGAGTCGATTTTGCAAGGCGCAGAGGTCTCGCCCGGAACTCTGCTCTGCCTGCTCAATCATCAGCTTTATCACAGCACGCCCCAGGAAAAATACGCGACCTTATTTCTTGCCATGTATGAGGCTGGCGACCGCCGTCTAAACTTCAGCAACGCCGGCCATCTGCCTCCGCTCGTGCTCTCGGAAAGCGGCAACTTCCGGCGACTGGAGGATGGCGGAACTGTTGTCGGCTTGTTCGACGGCATCAACTACGATGAAAATTTCGTTCAGCTTCATCCGGGCGACATTTTTCTTGCCTACAGCGACGGCGTCACCGAACCGGAAAATGACTTCGGCGAATTCGGCGAGCAGCGGCTGATCGATCTGGTGCAGGAAAATCGCGACTTGCCGCTCGCCCGCATTTCGGAAATCGTGACCGCCGCCGTGGATGACTGGATTGGCGGAAAAGAGCAGCCTGACGACGTCACCCTCGTGCTCGCCCGCTCGCGCTGAATATCCACGACTGGCGATGCTGTCATTCCGAAGCCCTTTAGGACAGAGGAATCTGCTCTTATCCAACGGCAAACACATAGTGGCTAAAGCCATTCGCAATAACCCTGGTCAAAAGCAGACGATCAACTTACCTTCCTGTTCTGTGTTCCAATACTCCAGACACTTTTCCCGGAGGAGCTGTGCCGCAACGGTCGAACATTTCGCTTCGCGTTCTTATTACTGCTTGCCTGCTCGCTACGACAATCCTTCTCGCCGCCTGCCCGGCTCGCGAGAGCGTCGAGTCCATCAATCGCGATCCCGGACGTTTTCACGATCATGAAGTCACCGTCGTTGGGCGCGTGGTGAATTCCTTTGACGTAATGGGAGTGGGCGCATTTGAAATCGACGACGGCACCGGGCGCCTATGGGTCTACAGCCGCAATCATGGTGTTCCGGGTCACGATGAAAAGGTCGCGGTCACGGGTACGATTCAGCAGGGCTTCAGCATCGGCGGGCGTAACTTCGCAACCATTCTGCGCGAGACGCACAGGCGGGGATAGCGCGCATTGAGTCACTCCGCGGCGAAGATGGCCGCGAACGAATCGCTGGTGTATGGCGAGAGCGCCGCGAGCGGGAAATTTCCTTTGTTATAATCGACACTGAGTTCGCTGCAGTTCGCCCGCCAAAAGCTTGCATGGCGCTATCGTCTAGGGGTTAGGACGGAAGATTCTCAATCTTCAAACCCGGGTTCGATTCCCGGTAGCGCTACCAGCTTCGAGGTCCCTCGGCTGCGCTCGGGATTTCGGCAGCGGGCTCAGACGCCCGCTGAACGCCTCAAGTTCGATTCCCGGTAGCGCTACCACTTATTTCTCCGTTTTCGATTTCATCGCTGCCCCCGTCCTCCTCAAGGTGCGGGCACCTTTGTCGCGCTTGAATCACCTCAGCAACGCAGACGCGCACCACAGCACAGG
>DATIYR010000111.1:0-17604 GCA_035517535.1 Terriglobales bacterium | reverse complement strand
CCGACGTTAGGACAACGTACAATATCGCAATTACCTGCCCTACTCCTGTCCCACAATCGTTCAGTGGTATTGCGACATCCACCCTCTGCGTGTTTGGGTCGTGCGGCCACACTATGATTTGTACCTGATTTTGTATAAGGGGTTGCGTAGAGACTTGCCGTACCTGGGGGAGAACTTTACAAATCAAGCTATTCAGCTGCCGCAATCTTTCGGGATTTGCGTTGAGCGTATTTATCACCTCAGGTAGGTTCGATGCATTCGGCAGCAGAACAGCGCTGTATCCGAAGGTGGACTGACCTACGTTAAAACGCTCGGCCGAGAACCGGTAAATTTTATTGCGAAGAATCGGCGCAACGTCAGTCATTATGTTGGCCGAAGGAATACCGGGCTGAAACCCTGCGAAGCTTAGTTTATTGTCGCGAGCCATGACGTTAATTGAGGGCCGACTGCTATTCTGACCGAGCGGGGCGACTGGGTATTCGCAAAGAGCCGACCCTTCTTCTGCTATCCACGTCTCATTATTGTTAACGTGTCCGAGTCTCACCTTTATAAGAAATTCCGGCTGCTCTGAGAGCCAGTTAACGAACTGTGTGCCTCTGCCCGGTTCTGCTTTGTATGGTCCGGCACCCGGAATCGGAAAGTCTGTCTGTGGTTGCGGTACCGAGTGAGCAGCCGAACCGAGCGCATTGAAAAGTTCACTGCGTGTGACGGAGAGCGTCGCACGAACGGCGGACTCTTGAGTCGGAACATTGCCGGGAAACGGCATTGTGCGAAGACTACGGTGTGGATTAGAGACGAAGCGAAGGGCCAATGTTTGCAACAGTGTGGTCTTCCCCGCACTGTTCTGGCCGGTAATAATGTTGAATCCTGATTTAAACTCGATTTCGTTTGAGTCGCGAAAGCTCTTGAAGTTGAGGACCTGAAACTTGGTGATCTTCATTTTTTCGCCACGTTGCGCCACAGATAACCGAAAATTTTAACAGTGCCATGCTCGGCACGTCGGAAGGTGGCAAAATGCTCACACCAAGTCGGATAAAGTGCTAAGACCAAACTGCCGAGATTTTAGGGAATTGCGACCGCCTAGGTGAGTCACAGGTGATTCCTAAAGCTCGTCCGCCTTTCGGCGAACGAGCTCAGGATGACGACCCGTTGAAGTTAGTGTGCCGCTGCTGCCAGGGTTTTGGTTTCATTTGCCGCCTGCGCCATCTGCCGGAAGTAGGTGCTGAACGAGCGGTACATCAGCAGCGTTGCCGGCAGCACGAACAGCGGAATCTCCCATCCTACTGTGTGATCGGCCAGCTTCACCAGTGCGGCGAGTCCGGCTGCGATCAAATAATAAGGGAACGTCAGCTGCACGATCTGATTCCACGTTGCCCACACCGGTTTGTGCTCACTGAAGCCGATGATTCCAGCCACCGGCACAGTGTTTGCGAACAGAATCGTCGCTGCGCAAGCCGTGATCTGCAGAGCAACATTGTGGAACACATAGCGCGAGGTCAACCACGTCAGATGTGTGCTAACGACCAGCACGCTGACATTGAAGACCACCTGCACCGCGTTACGTTTTCCACTCTGCGTCCAAAAGCTTTGGACGAAGGTGGAGACGGCTGCGATCGTGAGTGCCTGAACCAAGTTCAACTCGAGCACCGCGATGAGAATGAACGGCAGATTCACCGCCATCGAACTGGTCATGCGTGGCAGCGACACTCGGAAGCGCGCCGCAAACGTTGCTACCAGCAGGTAGGCTGCGAATTGCCAGTAATCGTGCACTGCGGTGCGAGTCAGCACGTCACGAATCAGAACCACAACGCTAAGCGCGACAACCGCATCGACCAGAATAGCGGCTTTGCCAGGAAGAGAGTTCATGCTAGTTCTCTCCATCCTGACCGTCGCTATACGCCGAGGTCACATTGCTTTGTCCCCACACGACACTCTGGCCCCAAATTACGCTGAAGCCTGCATCTGCAGTCTGACCCCAAATCACGGAGTCACCCCAGATCACTGAGTTGCCCCAGATGACCGAGTTCGCCGAGATCACCGAGCTGCCCCAAACCACCGAGGTCCCCCAAACCACTGAGTTGCCCCAGATGACGGAAGACGCCAGAGTGGACGAACCCGTGTTCTGGATCGCGATGGTGTGGTTCGAAGCGTTGTAAGACGCCGTTGGTGAAAGCGCCAAACCGCTCGCGACGTCGCTGCTGCCTAACGCCTGGTCGACGTCGAGATATCCGGCGCCGTAGGTAAACAGGTCATACTGGTTGTCGTACTCGTTGCTGAAGATGTCGAAAGACTTGCAATAAACTCCGAAGCCCTTCCACGCCGTCTTCATCAACCGGGCCTTTACGTTGTCTGGAGTCAGCCCAGGGTTCTGTTGGAGCATCAGCGCGACCGCGCCGCTGACAACCGGGGTTGCCATGCTGGTGCCGCTCAGGCGGAAATACTTCGTCGGGCAAGTGGAGCCACGAGGGCACGCATCCGGCGCAACTTCCAACGATTGATATCCCGCGTCGAGCGTGCTTCCGCTGTCGAGCAGCGAAATGATGCGGTTTCCAGGAGCAACGACATCCGGCTTGACGATGTGGTCAAGCAGGGTCGGCCCCTTCGAGCTGTAGCTGGCGATGGCATCATCCACCCGCGATGCCGTATCAAAAGTGCGGGTCGCGCCCACGGTGATGACGTACGGGTCATTGCCGGGAGCGTCAATAGTGCCAAAACCCGAGGTGTTCTGCGAATTGTCGCGGCCGCTGTTTCCGGCAGCAACAACCACGACGATGCCAGCCTGCCACGCCTGTTCAACTGCCTGGCAAAGCGGATCGAGCGTGTAGCTCTCGAACACCGGCCGGCCGAGCGACAGGTTGATCACGCGAATGTTGTACTGGCTCTTCAGCGCAATTGCCTGCTGGATAGCGGCGATCACTTCGCTGTCAGTGCCGGCGCCGTTCTGATCCAGAACTCGCAGATTGATGAGGTTGACATTCGGCGCCATTCCGGTGAACTGAATGGAATAACCGGAACCGGAGCCCGACGCCGCACCATTGCCGCCGAGAATTCCAGCAACGTGTGTACCGTGGCCATAAGCATCGACCGCGGATGTAACTCCCGGCAGGAAGCTCTGGCTGTACACCACACGCGACGCGCCTGCCGCATTGTGCAAATCAGGATGGTCGGCAATGCCGCTATCGATCACGGCAACGCCGATTCCCGTACCGTCCAACGCATACTGTTGCGCGGCAACGTCGGCGGTGACTGCCGAGTTGTAAGGCTCATAGTCCGGAATGCTGTGCAACTGCACCGGGCGGTCCGGGCTGACATACAAAATGTCCGGATCTTTCTCGAGCAGTGGAATGGCGGACGCCGGAATCCGGAATGCTGCTGCGCGAATTCCATGCAACTTGGCCTTCACGAACGCACCACGCGACGCCATTTTGGCGTAGTGAGTGGAGGTGGGTGTGACGCGGTACTGTACGATCACATCCACCATCTGGCTCGGGTGCGAGTAATTTAGATCGCGTGCGAATTTCGGGTGCGCACTGTTCAACCCGGGTACCTTCGCAGGCCCCGCGGCAAAAACCGCGTGCGCTGACGCCAGAACAAGCAGGATTACCAAAAAGCGCAATCCGTGGCCGGCGTTAACAAGTTTCGAAGTGGCTTTCATAGTTTTCATGGCGGTGCTCAATTCCCTTAGGAACCCCACACTGCTGAAGCAATTGGCGAAATTATCTTGTGGAAAATCGTCGGGTGAACGACTTGGCTCAGGCCGTATACAGCGGCCAGGAATAGCGCCGCGTTCAAGATCCGTTTCCAAACGAGCATGTTCATAGGATCGCCTCCCGGGTAAGTTAAAGCAGGAGGATCACCAAATCGGAACCGTCTATGTTGTTGATAATTAAGGATAAATTATCGGCAGCAAATTACATTACCGGACAACTTGTCCGCCAGGATTGGGACAGGCAACCGGTAAGCAGATGCATGAGTTGAACTTAACCGGGAATGAGGTCAAGCGGACAATTTGGCCGCCTGCGCGGGCGCAAGGTCGAGTCGGACCACCTAACTTGCCTGGCGATGCGGGATCAGACTGGCTACGGCATCGCGTACGCGCTCCGCCCAGCCCGAAGTTAGCGACCATGGACTTGGCTGACGAACAATATAAAGAGGACCGGTCAAATCGAGGACCTCATAATCGGTGGTTCCATCGGATTGGCGCGTAAAACGCAAGTTGACAATTGCCTTGCCTATGCGAAGCCCCTCAACTGTGATTTGCGGCAGCCAGTCGGGGAGCCGGGGATCGAGAAAGAGCACGTCGAGCGGGGCATAGGGATAGATTCCGAGCAGAGCCTGCAACATTGCAAAGGGCACGGATGCCGACCAGGCTTGGGGTGAGTCTGCTTCTTCGTACAGGCAGGGAAATGGATGGTGTTCATCCCGGGCGTGCCCGCCAAAAACCTCCGGCAGGCGGTCGTAGTCAAACAGCGAGGCGGCTTCGAACAATGAGCGTGACAGCCGCCACATTTCGCCGTGCAAGCCGTAACGAGCCGTGGCGAGAACGAAGGCGCCGTTCTCGACCGGCCATACTGTGCCTCTGTGATAGGCGAAGGGATTGTATGCCGGGTGTTCGCTTGAAAGTGTGCGAACTCCCCAGCCTGAGAACATATCCGGCTGCATCAGGCGGTTGATGACGCGCGGCACGAACTCGTCATTCAATATCCCGGAAAGCACGCAGTGTCCCGGATCGGAGGCGATGGTTTTGACCATGCGATTATCTTTGTCGATGGCCATGGCCATGTAATTTTCATCTTCCATCCAAAAACGATCGTTGAAACGCTTCTTGAGCTCTTCTGCTTCGCGGTGCAATCTCCGCGCCTGATCGATTTCACCCACCCACCAGAGCAGTTCCGAGAAGTGCAATTTCGCCGCGTAGGCGAAGGCTTGCATTTCGCAGGTGCCCAACGGATCTTGGACCTGCGATCCGTCCGGATAAACAATTGCATCGGAAGAGTCCTTCCAGCCCTGGTTCTTCACGCCTTGCTCTGAACGTGTCTGATATTTGTAGAAACCGCTGTCGTCCCGGCTGTATTTGTCCGCCCAGGCAAGAGCGTCGAGTGCCGGTTTGATGGCCGAACGAACTGCATCTTTGTCGCCTGTCCAATGCCATACTTCGCCGGCAACAATCGGATAAAGCAGGGAAGCGTTGGCTGAACCAAAATACAGCCCTTGGGGGGTGAAATTGAGGACCGAGAGCGGATCGGTATGCTGCTCGTGCAAGATGCGCCCGGGCTGTGAGTCACGCCAGTCGTTTGTATCGTGGGCTTGTTTGCCAGCGAGCAGAGTCAGTGCGCCGCGGCTCATGTCATTGCTCAAGAGTGATGCTTGCCAGGCCGCAGCCAGCATGTCGCGTCCAAATAGCGCGAGATAGGTCGGAATGCCCGCGGCAAGTTTCCAGTTGTGTTCACCCTGATCGAGATCGTACAGGCGCAACGATGCGAGATCGAGCCGCGAGCGATCGAGCACACGCTGCACGGCTGCGCTTAAATCATCCGCCGCCGGAGTGTGAATGAAGGTCGACTGGCTGAGAAATGATTGCTGCTTGCGCGAGTACTCGCCGTCTGAGGTCAGCAGTGCTTGGCAATTCTCTTCGATGGGTAGCAGATTGCCATCGACCTGCGGACGCCATTTAAGGCACGCCCTCCAGGACTGGTGTGGCTGTAACTGAAGATGAAACGAAATGGTTTTGCGTGAGTGCGACGGTTCGGAATCGGCGTGCAGCTCGAGGGTGAGTCCGCGTTGCAGGCGAGCGATGCCGCTGTTTCCCTGGTGATGGTAGTGGTGCTCGCAGGAGTATTGAAAATCCCACTGCCATTCGCGATCGCCGATTTTCTTCCACTTCTTTTTTAATTCGCCCTTCTGTTTTCGTTCCTCCTTGATCTCTTTCCGGGAGACGAAATCGGCGTTTACACTGAGCGACAGCGTGATCGAGGTTGAGATTTGCGTGTGGTTCGTTACTTCCACATCCTCGTGCATGCCTTCGCCGACTACGCGAGAGATTTTCAGCTCGCGGGTTTCCTGCAGTGGATTACATTCTCCCGTCGGCGTTTCTTTGCAATTCGGTGGCGCGTCGTAGTAATAAGCCAGCCAGCTATGCTGTTCCACCGGCGACTGCGTGCTCAGGTGCGGCTGCTTGCCGTCAATTTTCCACTGGTATTCGGAAAGCATGCGAGTCTGATAAACGAAGAGCCCTTGTCGCGGATTATCAGGGTGAATTGTTCCTTCGCGGTCCATGCCGAGCACAGTGCGTCCGCGGCTCGCGTGCACGGCATTGCTGCGGGGTCGAAGCCGGATTCGCGAGGCGGCCATGGTATGACTCACGGTTTTCTCCTATCGTCGACTTTCTACATTCATGGGTTAGATGAGATCCCTTCGCTCGAATTTTCCCCGAGATCTGCTTTCAGTTGGCACCGTCACGAAATCGGCTCATGAACGCCACACCGCACCGCGGGTTGCCAATACAACGCAAGTACAACCTCCATCCTGCTCTCCGCGTCTAGGAGTCTTTCGAGCGGGAACATTCGTTTGCCTTCAGGCAAGCGCGTGTGCTCGTGTGTGCTATAGATCAGTCCACGAAATCAAAACTTCTTCCGCGAGAAACCGCAGTCTGGCTTCGCACCGATGTTTATTCGCCCGAGTCTCGGCGCTGCTCTCATTCTCGTTTGCTCATTCAGGTTGGCGTTGTGCCAGGCGCAACCATCCGCTCCCGACGGCCAGCAACTTTTCCTGCAACATTGCGCAAGATGTCATGGCGATAAGGGAGAAGGCGTCAATACTGTAATCACCATAGCGGGGCCGAACATACAAGCCGAGCACAATCATGGTGTGGTGATGATGGCTATGGAAGTTGGCCCAAGCCACATGCCGAGCTTTGCCTACGTGCTCTCAGTGCAAGAAATGCGTTCGGTTGCAGACTACGTGACGCAAAAACTTGCCGTGATCCCTTTGGCTGCCGGCGACATCGGCGAGGGCGGGAAGCTCTTTCGGATTTACTGCGCCCCGTGTCATCGCACTGCAGTGCGTGGGGGCGCGCTTGTCTTCACTGGCATTAACGCTCCCGACCTGTCGCAAGAATCGGCAGCCCTGATTGCGGGGGCGATTCGCTGGGGGCCAGGGCCGATGCCCGCCTTTCCTCCTTCTGTTCTCGACAACAAGCAACTGAATTCCGTCGTTGACTACATCAAGTTCGTGCAGCACCCGCCAAGCCCGGGTGGAAGTCCGATGAACTGGTTTGGGCCAACAGCCGAAGGATTTGCTGCGTGGGTGTGCTTATTTGGTTTGATCATTGTGACCGGATGGATTGAAAAGGGGGGCAAGGGATGAGCAGAGAAGCAGAGGAACCCATAACTGGCAAGACCGGACCAGGGAACCGCGCAGTGCTTGCCCTGTTGTTTGCATGGGAAGCATGCGCGTTCGTTGTCGGTACATTTGCCGGCATGCTTCGTCCTAAATCGCTGAATCGCGGTGAGAGTTCACGTGGCGGCGGGTCTTTGAGTGAGGCTGAATCCAGTGATCGGTCCCAGGATCGGGAGCTCGAACCGGAGCACGATACACGAACGCATCGTGCGTGGGGAACATTTCTTGTGCTATGGGCTTTTCTCGCTTCGATCGCCGGCGCAGTGGGATTCATATTCACTTACTGGACGGGAGGAAACAACCTTCTACTTGGAGGCACGCTGGCGCTCTCGATGGGAGCGCTGGGAGTGGCGCTGGTGCTGTACTCGCACTGGCTGATGCCGCACGAACAAGCAACCGCGCCCCGCGAGTATCTTCCGTCCGACGATGAGACCCGACAGGCCGTGCTCGACACATTTCGCGAGGTCGAGATCGACGTGAATCGTCGCAGTCTTCTGACCTGGATGGGCGTCGTTGGCGTGGGCATGATCACGGCCATGTTCGTTTCGGTGATGCGGTCCATTGGCGCGCCTCCGGGGCCTTCGTTGTTCGACACGGTCTGGAAGCGCGGACAACGCCTGATGACTCTCGATGGCATGCCGGTCTCCGTCAATGCGCTTCAACCCGGGAGTTTCATGGTGGTTTTTCCGGAAGAAAGCATTGGTGACGAGAAAGCTCAGACCATGCTGATACGAGTGAAACCGGAGCTTCTTGAATTGCCGGCAGAGCGTGCGAATTGGGCGCCCATGGGATACGTTGCTTATTCTCGAGTCTGCACGCACGCCGGTTGTCCGGTGGGACTGTTCGAGACCACCACCGATCTTCTTTTGTGCCCGTGCCATCAGTCAACTTTCGACATTCTGAGAGGCGCCAAGCCGACAAGCGGCCCGGCTGCGCGGCCGCTTCCGCAGCTGCCTCTTTATGCTGATGCCGACGGCACGCTGCGCGCCGGCGGGCCCTTCACTGAACCACCCGGCCCCGGCTTCTGGAGCATTCCATGATTGATTTGCTTGCCCGCTGGATGGGTAGGTGGCTGGACCGGCGCCTGCATGTTGCCAAGTTCGCCCGCCGTGCCATGAATCACGTTTTTCCTGATCATTGGTCGTTCATGCTGGGTGAGATTGCACTCTACTCATTTATCGTTCTGGTCGTCACCGGGACTTTTCTCGCACTGTTCTACAACGCCAGCGGCGCGCAGGTGGTTTACCACGGCGCATATCGGGCGCTCGATGGCGTGAAGATGTCAGACGCTTATCGCTCAGTCCTCCATCTGAGCTTCGAGGTGCCCGCCGGCTTGCTGATCCGGCAAATGCACCATTGGGCGGCCTTGATATTCATTGCTGCCATTGTGGCCCACGTCGCGCGCCTCTACTTCACCGCAGCCTTTCGCCGCCCGCGCGAGATTAATTGGATTATCGGTCTCACCCTTCTACTGCTGGCGCTCGGCAACGGCTACTTCGGTTATTCGCTGCCCGATGATCTTCTCTCCGGCGCGGGTTTAAGAATCGCGTATTCCATTCTGCTTTCGGTCCCTGTCATCGGGCAGTGGCTGGCATTCCTGGTCCTGGGCGGAACAGTTCCCACTCCCGCAACTTACCCGCACATGTACATGATGCACATCTTTCTTATTCCCCTGCTCATTTTCGCGCTGATCGCCGTGCACCTGGCAATCATCTGGCGGCAGATGCACACCAATTACCCCGGGCCCGGGCGCAGTGATCGCACCATCGTTGGTTCGCGCCTGTTTCCGTCGTATGCGGCGAAATCGGCAGGCTTGTTCTTCCTGGTGCTTTCACTCACCGCAGCGCTCGGTGGACTGGTTCAAATCGATCCCATATGGGTCTATGGACCGTATGATCCGATTGCCATCGCTCCTGGAGCACAGCCTGATTGGTATCTCGGCTGGGTCGAAGGAGCCATGCGACTCTTTCCCGGAGTCAACGTTCATCTCGGGCCACGGCTCATCCCCGAAGTGTTCTTCCCCGCATTCCTGCTTCCTTTGCTGGTCTTCGCGACTCTCTACATCTACCCGTTTCTCGAGCAGTTAATCGCCGGCGATATCCCAGGCCCGAACCATCATGTTCTGAAAATGCCCTACGAACAACCGGGCAACACAGCCTTCGGATGCGCGATGTTCATGTTTTTCATCGTGCTCTTTTTTTCCGGCGGAGATGACGTAATCGCGGTTGCGACGGGAACATCTGTCGTCACAGTCCGGTTCTTTCTCCGCGTCCTGGTGTTTGCCGGTCCGGTGTTGACCTTTTTCGTTGTCTACTGGCTGTGCGCGGGAATCAAGAAGCGGCGCGCCCGGTCCCAATTAATTTCTGCGGAGCTGGTCAAGATACCGAACCAATATCCGACCGCCCACAAAATCGGCGGAATGCAGCAAGCTACTTTGGATTAGCGGGGTTGTCGACGGCTGCCCGCTTCGTCATCGGAAACTGCTGGTCAAGGTCCAAATTCAGTTCCAGCACATTCACGCGGGGCTCTCCGAGAAAATCGAGTTGCCGGCCGGCAGTGTGCTTTCCCACTAAGGCGCGCAGTTGGTCGACGGTGATTCCCCGTTCTTTGGCCACACGCGACAACTGGAATTCTGCTGCGGCAGGCGTAATGTCTGGATCGAAGCCGGAAGCTGAAGTCGTGACCAGATCGATGGGTACCGGCTTGCCAGGGTTATCCGTTTCGTCGGTGGCAACATCGGTCTTCACGCGGTCGATGAGCACGTGATTTGTTGGCCCCAGGTTCGAGCCGGCGGAGTTGCTTGCATCCCAGGCGATGGGTGACGTGGCCGATGGCCTGGAATGGAAATACGCCGAGGTGGTGAAGCCCTGCCCGATCAACGCTGAGCCAACCACCTGCCCATCTTCACGAATCAGTTCACCATTGGCTTTATGCGGGAAGATTAACTGTGCGAGCCCGGTGACGAGCAGCGGATAAATCAGGCCGAACAAGATGGTTGTCGCTATCGTCATCCAAATCGAAATCAGAAGATTCTTTTTCATATGTCCTTCCTTACGCCAGGCCAATTCGGGTGATGACCATATCAATGAGCTTGATTCCGATGAACGGAATAATCACGCCGCCCACGCCGTAGATCCAGAGATTGTTGCGCAGCAAAATGGCGGCGCCCATTGGCTTGTACTTCACGCCGCGCAGTGCGAGCGGGATCAAGGCGATGATGATCAGCGCGTTGAAAATGACAGCTGAGAGAATTGCGGATTCCGGTGTCTGCAGATGCATGATGTTGAGCGCGTTCAGCACCGGGAACGTGCCGGCGAACATCGCAGGGATGATGGCGAAATATTTTGCCACGTCATTCGCGATGGAGAACGTCGTGAGCGCACCGCGCGTCATGAGCAACTGCTTGCCGATTTCGACGATCTCAATGAGCTTGGTCGGGTTCGAATCGAGATCGACCATGTTGCCGGCTTCTTTTGCCGCCTGTGTACCGGTGTTCATGGCAACGCCAACATCGGCTTGCGCGAGCGCCGGTGCGTCGTTCGTTCCATCTCCGGTCATGGCGACCAGCTTGCCTTCGCCTTGCTCGCGCTTGATGAGATCCATTTTGTCTTTTGGCGTGGCCTGCGCGAGGAAATCATCCACGCCGGCTTCGCGCGCGATGGCTGCCGCAGTGAGCGGATTATCGCCGGTGATCATCACTGTGCGAATTCCCATGGCGCGAAGATGATCGAACCGCTCCTGCATGCCGCCTTTAACGATGTCTTTCAGTTCAATCACACCTAGCGCACCGCGGCTCTTCTCGGCCACGACCAGAGGCGTGCCACCGGACCGCGCGATGTCGTCAACGATGGTGCGCACCTCGCTCGGCATCGGGCGGCCGTTTTGCAAAAGATAATTCGCAACCGCATCGGCTGCGCCTTTGCGAATTTCAAATCCATTCAGGTCAACGCCGGACATGCGCGTCTGCGCGCTGAAGGGAACGAAGCGGCTTTCGTGGGAGCTGAGTTCACGTCCACGCAATCCATATTTTTCTTTTGCGAGAACCACGATGGAACGCCCTTCCGGAGTTTCATCGGGAAGGGAAGAAAGCTGCGCGGCATCGGCGAGTTCCTGCTCGCTGACACCTGGAGCCGGAATGAAGCGCGAAGCCTGGCGATTGCCGAGTGTAATGGTTCCGGTTTTGTCGAGCAGCAGCGTGTTCACGTCGCCTGCGGCTTCAACGGCGCGGCCGGACATGGCAAGCACGTTGTGCTGCACCAGGCGGTCCATGCCGGCGATGCCGATGGCGGACAGCAGTCCGCCAATCGTCGTCGGAATCAAGCAAACAAGCAGCGAGACCAAGACGAAAACCGTCTGTGGCGATCCGGAGTAAATTGCAAACGGTTGCAGCGTGACCACCGCGAGCAGGAAGATGATCGTCAATCCGGCTAGAAGAATGTTCAGCGCAATTTCATTCGGTGTCTTCTGGCGCTCTGCGCCTTCGACCAGCGCGATCATGCGATCAAGGAAGGTTTCTCCGGGGTTCGATGTGATTTTGACCTTGATCTGATCCGAAAGAACGCGCGTGCCGCCGGTGACGGCCGAGCGGTCGCCACCGGCTTCACGGATCACGGGGGCGGATTCGCCGGTAATGGCCGACTCGTCAACCGACGCCACGCCCTCGAGAATTTCGCCGTCTGAAGGGATGAACTCTCCGGCGGAAACCAGCACCAGATCGCCGGAGCGAAGTTTGCCGCTGGGAATTTTTTCGGTGCGGCCACCAGCGTCGGGCAATAGCCGATTGGCCATCGTTTCGGAACGCGCTTTGCGCAACGTATCTGCCTGCGCCTTGCCCCGGCCTTCCGCCATCGCCTCAGCGAAGTTCGCAAACAAGACCGTGAACCACAGCCACAGCGTGATTTGCAGATTGAAGAAGAAAGCAGCGCCGCCTTTGAAGAGGAGGGCAGTGGTGATAACGCTGCCGATCTCCACCACAAACATGACGGGATTCGCCATCATCTTGCGCGGGTTCAGCTTGACGAACGCGTCCCAGATGGCGCGGCGGACAATCTTCCATTCCCAAACGGCTTTTTTGCCATGTTTTTTCGGCGGATGATGCAACTGAACCGTCGGAACTTGCGGAGGCGTTTTGAATTGTGTTGTCGTTGCCATTCGAGTGTCCTTTAGAAAGTTTTGCCGGCAGCCATGAGCAGGTGCTCAAGAATTGGTCCAAGGCTCAATGCCGGGAAAAATGTCAGCGCGCCGACGATCAGGATTACGCCGATCAAAAGCACCGTAAACAGCGGAGTCGTAACCGGGAATGTGCCCAGCGACGGCGGAACATATTTTTTCTTTGCCAGGTTGCCCGCCACTGCCAGCATGGGAATGATCATGAAGAACCGGCCAACCAGCATGGTGATTGCGCCCGCCGTGTTGTACCAAGTGGTGTTCGTGGTCAGGCCGGCGAACGCAGAGCCGTTGTTTCCTGCCGAAGACGTAAACACGTACAGGATCTCGCTTAATCCGTGAGGACCGGGGTTCAAGATGCTGGAGGTGCCGAAGTTGTAGACCGCCGAGATTGCCGCAAAGCCGAGAATCACGAGCGGGAAGATGAGCACGAACAGCATGGACATCTTCACGTCGTAAGCCTCGATCTTCTTGCCGAGGTATTCCGGCGTTCGACCCACCATCAGTCCGGCAATGAAGACTGCCAGAATGATGTCGATCAACATGCCGTACATGCCTGCTCCCACGCCGCCGAAAACGACCTCGCTTAGCATGATGTTTGCGAGTGGAACCATGCCACCGAGCGCGGTAAATGAATCGTGCCAGCCGTTGATGGCGCCGCAGCTGGCATCAGTGGTGACGGTGGCCCAGAGCGCGGTGTTTGCGATCCCGAACCGCACTTCTTTGCCTTCCATGTTTCCGCCAGGCTGCAGCGCGGTAGCGTGTTGATTCGTGCCGGCCAGCAGCGGATTGCCGCGGGCCTCAGCCCAATACGCGACACTCACGCCAACCAGAAAGAGAGTCGCCATCGCCGCCCACACCGCCCAGCCATGTCGCTGTGAGCCGGTCATCTTCCCCAACGTGTACGTCAGGCCGCCGCCAATCGTGAAAATTGAAACCAGTTCGATCAAATTCGAGAGCGGCGTGGGATTTTCGAAGGGATGCGCGCTGTTGGCGTTGAAAAATCCGCCGCCGTTTGTCCCGAGTTCCTTAATAATTTCCTGCGAAGCCACCGGTCCCTGCGCGATGGTCTGCGTGGTCACGGTGTCCACCAGTTGTTTGCCATCGGGACCGAGAACCGGCTTTCCGTTCGCATCAACTTTCGGGACTTGCATGGGCTCGACGAGCTTTGCCGTGTCGTACGGTTTCAAGTTCTGCACCACGCCTTGCGATACGAGCACAAGCGCCCCGACGACGCAGATCGGCATCAGAACCCACAGATTGCAGCGAACCAGATCGACCCAGAAGTTGCCGATGGTTTGCATCTGCCGGCGCGCGATGCCGCGAATGAATGCGATGGCCAACACAATTCCAACTGCCGCAGACATGAAGTTGTGATAGGCGAGACCGGCCATCTGGGTCAGATAGCTCATCGTGGTCTCGCCCGAATAGTTTTGCCAGTTGGTGTTTGTGGTGAATGATGCCGCGGTGTTGAACGCCAGCGCGGTCGGATTCACCGCGCCAAACTTCTGCGGATTGAACGGCAGGTAACCCTGCAATCTCTCGAATCCATACAGCACCAGCATCGAAACTGCACTGAAGAGCAGCATCGAGACCGCGTATTCGGTCCAGGGCATCTCACGGTTCTCATCTACGCCGGTCACGCGATAGAAGAGCCGTTCGATAGGCCGCAGCAGCCGGTCAAGAAACGTCTTCTCGCGGTTGAAGACCCGCGTCATGTAGAGGCCAACCGGCTTGGTGACCAGAAACACCAGCGCAAGAAAAACGAGAATTTGTAGCCAGCCATTAAATGTCATGATGAGTGCCTCCGGTTTCCTTTCGAACTTCTGTCGTTGGGTTTCCACTTGCCGCTATGCGGCAGCAACACGAGGCATAAGCCTACAATCAGCACAAGCACGAAAACCCAGGCGTGGTGAACCATTAAAACTTCTCCGGCCGCAACAGTGCATAGACCAGATACACGCTGGTCAGAACGCTCACTGCGAGCATGATCATTGACTCCACACCCATATAGCTCTCCTTAGTTCTGTCCTTATTTCACGCGGTCGCAAAAGTGCACGTAACCGATTGACAAAGCAAAAAATGCGATCGTGACTGCGATCCAAAGCAGGTCCTGCATAGCCGGCCTCCTAACCATTGACGACATCAAAACAATGAATTCAAAACAAAAATCCAACCTCAACCACGCCGCGCGCCTGGTTCTGATTTGTCCCAGTTGTTCCGAACGCGTCGCCGGGCGTGATGCTCGACGCTCGAACATACGAGATGTCGCCGCGAACGAAAAACCGTTGATGTTGATACGTTGGCGTTGCCGTGATCGAAAATGCCGAGCTTCCGGGACCGTACATCAAATTCACCGAATTCTGGGCCAGGCTTCCACTGCTGCCGATGTATTCGCCGCGTCCGGTGAGCGAAAATCCGTGCTTGAAGGTGCGGCTCAGCAGTAATGCTCCGCCGGTCGTCGAAGCTCCATTCACAACGCCAACGGCCAAATTCGTCGGCACACTGCCGTATTGAAAATAGGGCTGAACGATCCAACTGCCTTTTGTGTAGGTGTAAATCACGGCATACATGCTGCCGTTGTTTTGCACCGGCGTCGCAAGAGTCTGGCGGACGGTTTGCCCCAGATTTCCCATCGCGACAAACTCCAGGCTGTGCGGCCCTTTGGCGTACGTCAGAGCGCCGCTCAAATCGGAATAGCGGTTCGAGTAATAGCCGTCATTCCAGCTGAACGACGCGGTGAATTTGCCCATCGTTTGATTCAGCTGGACCCCGCGGGTCACCGCGTTTTCCTGGTTCCACAGCAAGCCACGCTCGATATTCATGTTTTCGAAATCGAACGTGTATTCGGCGCCCATAAGCGTCGGAAGGGCGCCAACCAGAATGGAAGTATTTTTTCCCGGTACCAGTTTCAGATACGCGACCGGAACCGGGCCATAAAGATCGGTGATGGCCTTGTCCGTAGGGAGAAACGGTGTACCAAGCGCGAGAATGTTGTAGGCACCCGATTGAACATAGAACTGCCACCATCCGGTAGTTTTTTGCACCCAGATCTGGCCATTGCTGAGCGTTGCTTGCCCGGTGTCGTCTCCGGCGACGTGATTACTCTGGACCAGTCCCATGCCGCTCACGATGCCGTCGACATCGAGTTTGCCTAAGGGCCAGGCCTCGATTTCAATCGGCGGCGCCGCCTGCAGGGGACCTGTAATCGCCGGGGTCGGGAGCGGACTCGGCGAGCTTGCGGTTTGGCTGTTGGCTTTTTGTACCGCCGCCGAGAGAACCACAGCCATGATCAGCCAGCGAAGCTTCCGCGTGTTGTGGGTTTCCTGATCAGAAAGTCTGAGGAGTTGAACGTGCGCGTCGGCTGCGGTTCGCACCACAGCAGGAAACGTTTTGTGCCGAGCCGTTGGCCTGACTTTAGATGAACCGAGCGCCTGGGTCGTGGGTTTGTCCGACCAGGAGCGGATACGAATCGGATTACCATGTCTGTCGTTCGCGAAAAAGAAAACGGTTGGTCCCTTGTGGCGGGTTTTCTTTTCATCCAGGACCAGCGCTACGAAAAACCAAGTCAGAAACCCTACACTGAGAAGGCAAATAACACTGATCGCCAGCTCCTGCGATCCGGCCGCGAGACTGGTCGAAAAGGTCTGCATTTTGCTCTCGTTTGGCATGACGCGGTAAGCCTCAGCGCGGCTGAACCTCGTCAGAGTTATTGAACACAGGAAACCGTAAAAGGTGAGTAAAAAGTTTCTAAAGAATTCCTAAAGAGCGGCTTTAAGTTTATGAATTCTTGCGTGGATCGTGCCGTTAAGTGAGTAGGAATGGGAGTGTCGCGCCAAGTAACTCAACTGCTAGGTTCGAAGCGATAGCCGACCCAAGGCTCGGTAATGATGTATCGCGATGAGTTATCGTCTGGGTCAAGCTTTTTTCGCAAATGTCCGACGAAAACGCGCAGATACTCCGGCTGCTCTACACTGTTCGGACCCCAGACCGCAGCGAGCAGCGCGCGATGAGTAATCACTTTGCCCGGGTGCTTGGCAAGGTAAACCAACAGATCAAATTCTTTGGGAGTTAGATGTATCTCCCGATTTTTCACTGTCACTGAACGCGCCGGAACATCGATGCGAAAATCTCCGACTTCGATAACGGGTATTTCCGGTTTCTCCGCGGCCGCTGCCCGACGAAACGCCGCGCGCACCCGCGCCAACAGTTCGTTTACGCTAAACGGCTTAGTCACGTAGTCATCGGCGCCGGCATCCAGCGCCTCAACCTTGGTCGTTTCCTCGCCTTTGACCGAGAGCACGATAATTGGAAGCCGGGAGTTTTTCCGAACTTGACGGCAGAGCTCCAGCCCGTCCATCCGCGGCATACGCAGGTCGGTAATGATCAGATCAGGCGACCAGGCCTTCAATTCATTGAGGGCTTCTTCGCCATCGCTTGCACTGCGAACGCCATATCCCTGGCTCGATAAAGTTGTCTTCAGGACGCGGGTAATTTGCGGCTCGTCATCGACGACCAGAATGTTGCCTTTGTTCTCGGAAGCAGCCATAAACGCCTCACTTCATTTCTTGCGTCACAATGTGAACGTCCACAGGGGGAGCGTCACGCAAGAATTTGTGTATCGCCGAAAGGTATAGATACTTCCGCCAGCCCCGCTGCGCAGATCTTCCGAACACCACCTGCGTGATATGTTTTTCCCGCACGAGTTTGGCAACCTCTTCGGCCACATTCGTCCCTTTTGCGCGCAGGATTTTTGCCCCGAGGTTCTCTCCAAAGCGAACGTTTTGCGCCAGGCTACGTTGATCTTCCGGTGACTCGTCCGTTCCAATATCGACGTAGATGACAAAAAGTTCAGCATCGATTCTCTGCGCCATGCGCGCGGCGCGCGCGATCAGATATTGCGCCGCCGGACTCGAACTGATGCAGACGCCGATTCTTTCGCGCAGCGCGACATTGGTCGCAAGACCTTCCTTCTCCAAATAAGATTCAAGACTGCGGTCGACCGCGTGCGCGACCTGCTGCAACGCCAGTTCGCGAAGG
>DATIYR010000110.1:0-10523 GCA_035517535.1 Terriglobales bacterium | reverse complement strand
AACCATTGCGGACGGGTTCGCTCGCTGTCGATGACCAATGAGCCATTGCTCTGGCCGGCTGTGAACTGAGCTTGCGTCAGGGTCGGCCGCGTGTCGCCGAGTGCGTAATTAATCATAGTCATCTTCTAAGACTCCTTTCCTGAACTAAAGCCAAGTGTGCGAGCCACCAGCGACGGCGGATAAACAAATAGTCGCGAGAAATTGTCGATTGAAATGTTGTTCAGATTAAAGTTCGGCGGCTGACCAGGAGAACCCGCCATTGCGGGAATCGTGATGCGCGCCAGATAGACCGAGCTGGGATCAACGCTTAACGGATCTTCAGTCGGCGTGGGTCCGTTTGTAGCAAATGGACCAGATGCGGCGGGTCCAGAGTTTGCGGACAAAATATTTTGTTGCAACATCTGAATTGTCGTTGGGGTTATCGCGGTGGTCGGCACTGGTCCCACCCCCAACCATGGGTCCTGCGGAGTTTTTGGGTTCCCGTCCGTGCGCAAGACCAGTTGCATGGCAAATGAATCCAGCAACCGGTCCGGCGAGAATGCATCGGTTGCGTCGTAGTCGTCCTGTGTTGCGAAACAGGGTGTAACTCCCCGGGTACAAGGAATGAAGGTTGCGAAAACATCGACAAAAATATCGTTGCCTCCCGCAGCGGCCATCGCGCTGGTGAGGTCAGAAATCGTCTGATTGGCCAGCCAGGGCTGGATGCGAATGCAAACCGTACGCGGGACCTCAATCATTCGTCCAACGCGGTCGATCGCAAGACCTGGCGTGACTTCGATTTCCAGTTGCGCCGGGCCAACGCAAGTCCACGCATTAGGGTTTCCACCGTCCGCAGTCGTGCTTCCGATGCCGGTGTTCCAGATCGGCGCCGCGGAACCCGTGGTAAAGGTGCCAGTACTTGTCAGGACCTGGACATTGTTATTCGAGTCGATGATTGCCGAAGGAACCGTAAACGGGGTGTTTGGCCGCCAGCCATTCGCGTTAATTTGCCCTTCGTTAGTCCAGATGATGTTTGCGCCATCGTTGACCGTGCCACCAGGTGCAGTCGCGAACTTGACTGTTGCGCCGCTGGTTCCCGCCGTGTTCGTGTTCACCTGCACGTTCTGGTTTGAATCGAACACAAATGAGTAGGCCGCGTAAAAGGTGTTTGCCTGCCAGACCTGCGGAATGCTGACGTTAAGTCCGGAGACGGTTCCTGTCCCGCAAAGTTGCAGCAACGCGCGCGCAAGACGACCGCGGTGGTAATCCTGATCGGCTTGAAAATCTTCCACGCCCAGCATTCGCCCGAGTGAGTAGTAAACGCGGTTGGGCGCCGGCGGTGAACTAAGTGTGTCAGTTGGTGAGGCCATGATAATTTCTCATTTCTGCTTATGTAGGCGTGACCGGAGTGGGCGCAGGCGTCGCCGACGGAACAAGTGAGAATGTGTAGTTCGTAATGTTTCCAGATGAGGACGATCCCGACCCGGAAAGTTCGATAGGTCCACCCGCCGAAACGGCCGGCGTTGAAGTGGTCAAGACCGCGACCGGAGGCGATTGGATATTTACGGTCACGGTCGCCGGTTGACTTTGCACGCCGAGATTGTCGGTAACAACCAACGAAAATGTCACTTGCCCGGACGTGTCAGGAACCGTCACGGCAACGGTCGGGCTCGTGGTCGAGACAGAGGGACTGGAAGGTGATAAGGGCGTCGGCGTCGTCCCGCTTGTCGTTCCTCCGGGTGAAACACTGACGGGTGGGATCGGGGCCGGCGTGATCGGAGTGATTGGTGTTACTGGTGCCGTGACAGGAGTTCCTGCAGTCGGGGCAGTGACAGCATCAGTTCTCGGTGCCGGCGGTGTGGGTGCATTTTTCGGTGGCATGTTTTCTCTCCCGCGTTGTGCAGGCTCAACCCTGCGGCTGAACCAGCGTCCAAGTGTAAGAAGATATGTTTGTTCCAGACGGAGAGGTCGATGCACTTCCGTCCAATACGACTGAGCTACCCGCTTTAGCTACGGTTGGACCTTGTATTCTGGCAATTGGTTTGTCGTACTCCTGGTATGCCTCGCCGTTATCGAGTCGGGGATCGAGGCTTGGCATGTGCATCACAACGTCGTAGCGGCCGATTTCACTCACATCGACCGTGGCACTGTTGCGCGGCGGCTCGGGCGCCAGGTAACTATTCACTCCGAGCAATGAAGCCAACCCAATCATGAACGGCTGGCTCGCCACGCGCACGAAAGCTTGCACGTGCGCCGGCTTTTCCGCTTCTACAATCCTCTGCACCAGATTGAGATTCACGTTCTCAACCTGGTTGTGAATGAAAACGGTCATGCGGTGTGCCAGTTGGTCGTAGAAACTTTGTACGGCCTGAGTGCTGCCTGCGATGTTCAAGTCGGTTTCATAGAGGGCCTGCAACTCCGCTTGCACGCCCGGATCACCGAGAAACAGCGTGTCGCCCACAATCGAATTGCTGCTCCCCGAGTAACCCGGCAAAAGCGGATCGTTCTGGATGGAAAGATCAGCGCCGAGGATCGTCGCAAAAATATGCCGCAACCGGAAGTCTTCGATCACGATGATGGCGCCGTTGCTGCACATGCCGTTGGTTGCAACGTCCAAAGCTTGGGTCAGTCCCTGCGTTGTTCCGCGCCACTGGTAAAGCGAAGGCGCGGCCTGAAGCCGGGCGCGGCTGCGGTCGGGTGGATAGCTGTTGGGAGGAATGCCGATCCAGCTCCCCAACCATCCAATGGAACCGTCAGGAGTGGATTCGGGTCTCGTCAATAGATATGCGTTTGCAACGCGATCTTCGATCCGCGTGAACTGCGCTTCGAACAGATCGACGAAGCGCTCCAGAAAGTCGCGGCGGCTGCTGGTACCATCTTGCTCGGCATCTGGCGGAAATTTCTCTTCGTGGTAAATCGCCGGTAAATAATGCTGAACGTACGAGAATCGTGAGGCATAGATTCGCATTCCCGCGATCTCTGGCGTATTTCTTCCATCGCCGTTGAGTTGAATGCGAACGCCGAGAAACCGTCCACTAAGGTTTCGCACAACTTTGTTCGCCCGCTGCACGAGCACCATGAACAAACCTTGCCGGTTCTCAATCGGGTCTTCATCGAGCAGTGTGGGGCCAAAAGCAACTTCAGTCGAAATCGATTGCCAAACCGCCTCCGGCGCCTGCGGCAAAATCGACGCTGGAATTGATGTTGTGCTCGCGTCGCCAAAGATGTGCGGATACCACGACACAGAACCATCCAGGGTGGTGGCATTCAATGTTGAGGCCCAGGTGGGTTGGGCGGATCCGGAGAAACCGGAAATCTGCGCCACTTGAATATTTCCGGAGGAATCAAGAATGGCTTGCCCAGCGAGAAAGTTCGTGCTCGCCTGCCATCGCAAGCTGCCGAGATTTTTCCAAATTACGGTGCCGTCATTCGTGGCCTGTCCCATGCCCTTGCTCCAGGTCGGAGCAGACTGCCCGGAAACGCCCGCGGTTTGCACCACCTGCACGTTGGCGCTTGGATCGATTATGTATTGCTTAACGGGGTATTTATTCTGCCCTTGCCACGAATTCTTGCCGCAGTTCAACCACACGAATAGAGGCCGATACAAATCGGACAAGCTGTCCGACGCACTCAACCAGATAACCCCGCCGCAACGCGGAGGCAAAACAGCTTCAAAAAACATGCGGTGCCACATGGTCTGCGAAACGCCGCTGTCAATGATCGAGGGCCCAGAAGGAAGCGTAGCGCCGGAAGATGCGAAACTGTTCAACGACAGCGGCAGTAGAGGCAACATCAGCGGGTTCGCGCCCGGCACATTTGCGTAATTCGGTGGCAGGTCGAAGCCGTGTACAAATGGGCCTGCGTTGTTCGCCGCCAGAATATAAGTTTCGCCTGCGGGAACCAGAGTCTCGCCTGCGTTCGAGAGATCATAAATAAGCGCTTCATTCAGATTGCTCGCCAGCGCTGCGAGTTTCTGATTCCCAAGACCGGCAATCGAATACGGGAAGCGCACCCCGGCAAGTTGCAACGGAGTGCCGGAAGCCGATCCTTCACTGAAGATTCGCAAGTATGCCGTCTGATTGCTGGCGCTGTTGCTAGCCCACGAAAGCAGCATGAACTGCGCCGGCTGTTGAGTCGGATCAAGCGGCGCCAGCGCGACGAACCACTCCGAAGCCGGCAAAGCAATGCGCGAAACGATCTGCGGCGGATTCGGATTCGGTTGACAAGAACGCAGAATGCCGGGATTCGGAACATCTACCGGTCCGGTTTGAAGTGGCTGGCCGGAAACCGTTCCCAGTTGCGGCTTGTTGCGATCGAGCGCGAGCACTCCGCCTTCAGGCAAAGCTGCAAGCCGCCAGAAATTGAAGTCAGGCACAGCGAGCGTGAAGTTCGGCCAGCGGTTGCGGCGATCCACCATCACCAGCGAACCATTGACTGCAATGTAAAGAACTCCGTCGTAGCCCAGAACTAGATCGGTCACGTTCAGAATCGGAGGAGCATAGATCGGAACTTCATCCGGCGGCGGCGCATCGGTCGGCCCAGCTCCGCCTGCCACAACGTGACCGCTCGAGGGGTCCCAGCGCGCGTATGTTCCAAACTGATCGAGCGCCATCAGCGCAGTTTCAACCATCGTGGTCGCGGTGTTGAAGTCCTCGGTGAACGGCCCGCCCGTCCGCATGCTGCGCAACTGCAGGCGATTGTTTTTGCTGCAATAGAACAGTCCAGTTTGCGCCGGGCCACAACAGATCCAGGTGACCGTGCCGTCGGCAGTCGGCTGGTTCATTGTCTGAGGCCACGCGGGTTGTGTCGCGCCAGAAGTTCCGCCGCTACTTACGAGCTGCAGGTTATTATTCGAGTCAAGAATGTATTGACCAACGGCATATGCGGTCTTGGCTTGCCACGTCCCCGGCCCCGAATTGATCCACGTGATGCTTCCATCGATCGTAGTTTTTCCAATGTTCGTGTTCCACGCCGGGGCCGCCGCATCCGATTTACCTGCCACCTGCAGGGTCTGAATAAAGCCGTACGGATCCATGACACTCTGCCCCGCCATGTAAGCGCTGAGTGCGCGCCACGGTGGAAGCCAATCGTTCTGTTGGCTCAGCATCCAGAATTTCAGGCCATTCGCATCCATACGAACTCTCAGCAAACCTGCGGCACTACTGGCACTGCAACACTGTTGTCAGTTGTCGGCTGCGGCGTCAGCGTGGTCGGTACCGCGATTCCCGAACCATCGTCGCCTGCGGCCACCATCACATCGAGCACTTCCGGTAATTGCCAGCTCTCGAGTGTCAACTCAGATTTTCCACTCGCATCGGTGGGCAGCTGTTGGTACCCGCCTGCAGTGAGTGGCTGGAACAAGTTCAACCCATTCACCTCGATTACTCCTGCGACCTGGCTCACGATCACTTCCAATTCGAGGCTCCGAACACCGCGGCCCAGCGCCCAGCCCGTGTTGTCGGTTCCACCTGGCGCCAAGGGCCACAGATAACTTCGCAACGCGTTCTCAACCGCCTGACTCACCTGAAGCAGTCCATAACCGCTTTTCACTTCAACGGCTACGGAAATTCCGAGCCCGACGTATTCGCTCGCGATGACATACATTTCCGCCGTTACCGGCCGCCGCGGATTCAGATACTGATAAACAGTTTCAAGAAGTGGCCTGTCCGCGCGCGGGCACGGGTTCTGTACGCCGTCTTTCTCAGGAATCACCATCACCGAAACGACTCCTGGAACATTTGTGCTCCGGGTCTGAGGCTTGAAGAGCGGAAGCACCTCAGCGCGGCCCACGGCAGCGCCGGGAACGTTTTCCGCGAGAATCTGATAATCGTCCGCGGTAACTGCGCGATCTTTGTTCTTAAGCAGCGACGGCACACGCTGCTCGGCATTTTCAAGAGCTTCGGAGTCGGCTCCGCCCGTAGTCGCGATCGGCTGCTGCACTGTAATGGTTTGCGTAATCATGTTGCCCGAGGCATCGCGCGCCTGAATTGCCGTCAATGATCCAGGCGGCAGATTTCCGTCACTGCCTCCGCCAGCGCGCATCTGCAACACGCGGATGCGCCGCCCCGCCGGCACAATCATTCCCTGAAGCTGATTCCCAAAGGTGACCAGTCCTGCTTCCGGATCGAGCGTATACGCGGGCACCGGCCCCTGCAGCGCCGAGAGATCGTCCACCTGCTGCCAAAGCTGGTATCCCAACCCCGGCATATCCACCTGCAACTGAAAAGTCGTGGGATCGATCTGCGTTTGCGGCAGAGCAAATTGCTGATTCGCGCTGCCGTCGCTGACGCCGATCACAATTGAGTTGAACGTGGTGCGCTGATCGATATCGACAGAATTGATCCCGATCCAGCTCACCTGTACTGAGCTCTGCACGTTCAGGCAAACCCACGTTAGAAGGCGGGCGGCAATTGTCGGGTCGTCGATGCGCGGCGGTTTTGTGCCCACACCGGCCTGTGCATCACTGCGAACGTCGTTCGCGGGAGCGCCAATGACACCCACTGGCGGCAGAGCTAAGCGAACAATGCCAGGTTGAGTCAGGCCTTGCGTCGTGTCATCCACCACCTTCAGCGTCGTATAAGCAACCGTCGTCGTCGGAGGCTGGCTCATCAGCCAGGTGGCTTGAACTGCAGATTGAGTTGGACTGGAAGAAGCCGGAACGGAAAACAAACCTGGTACCTGAATTGAGGGCACGAAGCCAATGTTCAGTATTTGCTGCGTTTGCTGGCTGGCAAGAGTGCTCACGACCGCGGGAAGATTTTCCGCTTTGCCAACCAATAATGCGAGCCAGATACTTTGGTCCGTCGTTTCATTTATCAGATCGATGCCGCTCGGATCAGCTTGACCATTCGCGAATACGGGAGTGGTTGTATATCCAGCCGGCAAACTGGAAAGGCCATAGAGTTTCTGCAAACCGCTGAGCAGAGACATCGATTGCTTCTGCTGATCGGCGGTCAACGGAGATTTAATGTAAGCCTGCGCCGTGAGCGGCAGCAGATTAATTTCTTCGAGCGTTTCGAAAGGGACCGCCCCGGTGATTGTTGCCGGCGCGACCAACCCGATCGGCGCAACGGAGGAAGGATCAAGCGACAACGAGACTACGCCTTCAGCCGCCGCCGCAGCTTGCATCGGCTCGCCAAGAAGTTTTAGAAACGCGATCCGCTGCTTTTCTGGAATCAGGTTCGCGCGATACAAAATTGTGTCCGCCAACCACGCGAAGAGTTCGATCAGCGTGCGCCCGGGGTCGCCCGGCTGAGGATTGGTCCATTCCGGCGTATGTGCCGGGATGTTCGCGATCATCTCCTGTACGAGATCATCGTAGGAGCGATCATCGAGAGCTGGCGGTGTAAATGGCACGCTAAGAACCCACCTGCATACTCACCCCGATCTGCTGCGGCTGGTTTGTTCGCAGCAACCGGTAATAAATCTGTACCTGGACTTGGGAAGATGAAGTCGTGGCGGGCGGCTGCACCTGCAACCCGGTGCTCCCGTCGATCACTCCACCTCCGGAGTCTGCAATCGGGTCAACGTAAACCGCATCCACCGTGATTCGGTTTTCGTAGTTCTGCAAACTCTCGAGCACCGCATTTTGTATTTGCGTGCGAGTGGCCACGGTGTTGTCTTCATCCAGAAAATTTTGCAATCCCGCCCCAAACCGCGGCCGCATAATTTGCTCACCGGGCCGCGTAGTCAGAATGACGCGAATCGAATCCCGCACGCTGCGCTCCAGCGTCGGATAGCTAAGCTGTCCGTTTTGCGGAACGGGCAAAAACGGCCAGCTGATCGGGTCCTGGTAGGTTGTGGTCATGACGCACCCTCGTCGCTGCTCGATGGCATCGGAATCGGAATGCAGATTTTGATAATCGGCAGCCAGAAGAAAACAATGTTCAAAAGCATCAGAAAAATGTTCAGCACAAAGAAAGCGCAAATCGTGATGAGTGGAATATTGAAGCCACAAATCCACCCAAGGCTCAACGCCGGCCCGCCTCCGCCGCCATTCATCAAACCGGACATGCTCGAGCCTTGCATCGCACCCATCAGACTGCCGGGCACCTGAAAGAAGCAGTTCGGTTTTCCGCTCAGCTTCGTTGGATCGGGCATCGGAACCGGCGGTTGCGGACGACCGCCTTCGTACCATGGGGCAATGTGGAATGCATCGCTGTACTCACTCCACACGGTTTCCGGCGGACAAGATGGGCTTTCACTCTTCACACGAAAAAACAACCGGAGCCGGTATTTTCTCGGCGGATTGGTTTCCTGAAAGCGCGCTTGCGGAGATAGTATTTGCTGCGACTGCGGCGCCAGGGCGGCGATCATCGCATTCACGAGCGCGGTCTGGTCATCGTCATCTAGCGTGTCCCACGCGTCGGGCATCGTTATGGTATTTGGTGTCGAGGGTGGCGGATAGACAAGCAAGGCATTCTTGGCAGCGCTATAAAAGTCCCCCATCGGCTGGGTAGTTGTGTTGGGCGCTGTTCCAAATGTGACGTTGTGTTGATTCAGCGCCTCAAGAATCGCATTTCCTTCCGACGTATTCGAGAACGCTCCGAAGACGCTGTCCAACATGCGCAGCGCGGTTGAAAAGACCTGGAATGGCGGAATGCGCGGATCGGGCGTAACCGTGGTTCCGCTGACCGATGGCGGATAAAGGGCGTTGAGAAAATCATCGGACATCCAGTGATAGTCGATGGTCACCCCGGGCAAAGGCGCTACTGGAGGCGGAGAGTTTTCACTCGATTGCAGCAGTCCCGGCAAACTCTGAGTTAGTCCGGCGGAGTCGAACTGCGGCGGCTGCGCGGGCTGAGTATCGCTGACTTCACTGCTTGCGGTCGGAATCACGGCATAAAACACCGTTCTGTTCAAATTTGCGCAGGTCGCCGGCGGAGCACAGAACGCGGGAGTTGTGCTTTCCGTGTACGCGCTGGTCAAGGCCGACGCGGCAAGCAGGCGATCAAGCGCCGGCTGACCGGATGAGAGCTGCCGACGCTGCGCCGGGTCGGGATCAAGCGTCTCCTGATCTCGCCTCAATCGCACCCACTGAAATTGACCGGAGGGAGATCGCATCCACGCCGAGAGAATATCTGGATCATCGGTCGTGTTTCCATCAGGCAGACCTTTTCTATAGACCCGCCGCACGACCAGTCCCGCGGATTGAATGCGAGTGGGATCAAGGCGTGGCCCGCTCAGCGTGTCGCAGTTCAGCTTCACCTGCGCAATCTGCAACATTCGCTGCACCGGCTGAAGAAGCGGCTGCGATGAATTGATCGACGTGGCTTTGGAAATCTGGGTTGCACCCGGAGATGACAGATCCTGCAAGTAGTGCGAGGGAAAATCATCGTCGCGCATTTGCAGCACCACCGGGCACTTGCGCTCCGTGCCGCTGATGTCCACGCCTTTCACTACGATGTCGTGCTTCACCATACGTTCCCCGCTCCCGGCGTGTAGGTTGTTGCGACAACGGTGGTCGCCTGCAGTACCTGGCATTGGACGATGCCGCTGAAGGTCGACATAGCCGAATTCACTGTGAGCTGCGGCGCCGTTACGGTCATGCTCGAAGCTGCGGTGACTTGCACCTGAGCCGTGGGCGCGTTGATCGTCACCCCGCTGCTGTCAATCCGAATGGAAGTTTGCGACGAATCGTTAAATTGGATCGAGCCATCCGAATCGGTCATCTTCCCGGAGAGCTGCCCGGGCGTCGTGAATTGAATCGTAGGCCCGCTGCTGTCTTCAACAATTGCGATTTTGGTTCCGGCTTTTCCGGTGATCGTCCATCGATCCACGCTATCGCCCGATCCGCCAAATGAGTCGGGAGCTGAGTCGTGCCCATTCCACAAGCCGCCCAGCACAACCGGAAAACGCGAATCGCCGGAAAGATAAACCACCAGAACTTCGTCGCCCACGTCGGGAAAAAAGAAAGCGCCGCGATTGTTTCCAGAGAAAGGTACAACCACGCGCGCCCACACGGCGCCATCCTGATCGGTGATCCCATCTGCGTTGTAGAGCCTGACCTGAATGCGGTTTTTGCTGTCGGGATCTTTGACGCTCACGACTTTGGCAAGAAATGCCGCTGGCCCGAGCATCTGAAGCGCGTATTCATGAAGTGCGAGGCTCATGAGGTTGCGCCTCCCAGATACGCGCACTCCGCGCAAAAGCGGGTTTCGTAACCTCCGTCCGTGTCGAAGTGATGAACCGTGGCAGTGGTGTAGTACGTGTTCGAGAAACGCGGCCCAAGCCCGTTCAGTTTCAGATACGATCCGACGCGCAAATTGGGATTGCCCTCTGAAATTCCGTGCGCCACCACAAATGTTCGGACGCGTTGCGCAAATTCCGAATCAACTAGTGCTTGCGCATCCTGCGAGTTGAGATTCGAAAATTGCGCGAGTTGTTCCGAGCGTGTGCTGAGGGCCTGCTGCAGCCAGTCTTTGCCGCTCTGCCCCGAACCAGGGCCGAATGATGTGGTCTGGCTCGTAACCGAAATGGTCTGGCCTTGGCTGTAATCCCATCCCGTTGCCGTTATCTGCGTGACCTGATGAGCAAGGTCTGCT
>DATIYR010000109.1:0-4847 GCA_035517535.1 Terriglobales bacterium | reverse complement strand
GCCCCGCCGTAAATCCCGATGTCCTCGCCGAGGCAAAATACCGATGGGTCGTGCTCCATCTCTTCCCAGATTCCCTGGCGAATGGCTTCAAGGTAGGTGAGGACAGGCATAATTACCGCCAAGCCATTGAGGAAAGATTCGAGCCCGCCGGTTTCGTCTTGGCCGAAGGATTTCTGACTACAACAGAAAATGGGTTGGAATCCAGTTCGCGAATTTTAATGCTCCCATGGCTCTCTGTGCAGCCATTCACTCGATGAGTCAAAATCCGCTGATACCACCAGGCGGTGAGCACAGCTTTACTGTCGGGTTGAAGGTGCGCGACGCAGTTCTCGAGTCCGCACTCGACCCGAGCATGCAGTTTCATTTCCAGCCATTTCCCCGGATCGAGCGAAAGATAGCTGCTCTTGTCGTCCGGATCGGCAAACAATGCGCCCGCGGAATTCAGGTAGACGGGAATTTTGCGCTCCTTGCCGGTGAGCAGGCGAAATGAAACATCCCCAACCTCGTACTTTTCTTCTGTGCCGTCGGCCGAGGTGCGAACAACACGTTCGCCATCCGCGGCTGCGGGAAGAAGCACCGGGGTGCTCCCGATGTTTTTCAGGCGGACGCTTGCGTTGAAATCGTTTCCAATCTCCAGTTTCGCCGGCGAAACCTCCACAATGGTCAATTGCAGAGCTTGATTGCCGGGTTCATTTGAGCCTGCTTGCGGAGTTGAATCCTCGATCGTAGAGTCTGATTTTTCGCAGCTTTCCGGAATCGAAAGGTGCTCGCCGGGCACGCGGGAGCCTGAAGTCAAATCGCGAAAGGCCGCCATTTGCGCCGAAGCCGCTGCGGCGAAAAAGAGTGACGTAAATGCCATGCCCGCGATCGCGATGAAATGAGGCCTTCTCAGCATAAAACGAAAGTTTACTACGTTAATTCGGAATCGGCCTGCAGAGAAGCAGGCCTCACTTCCTAAGATGCACTAAATGCTCGCGCCCCGGAGAAGGAACTTTCTCGTAGTTGCTGATTCCTCACAGTCACGCTTATAGTGAATTTCGGAGGACAGTTTGCGCCATCTCATCAACTGGCTGCTGAGCGCCCTGGCAGTCTGGGTTGTGTCGCAACTGATTCCGGGGTTCCACGTCCGCAGCATTGCCTCTGCGCTGATTGCCGCGCTGCTGATCGGTTTTGTGAACGCCACGCTCGGCCTGGTGCTGAAAATCGTCACCTTTCCGCTGACCATCCTTACTCTTGGCATCTTCTGGTTCATAATTAACGCGCTGATGCTGGAGCTGGTTTCAGCGATCGTACCCGGATTTCGCATCGACACTTTCGCGTCGGCGTTTTGGGGGGCAATCATCCTGAGCCTGGTCAACATGCTTTTCCGCTGGTTGGCAGGCACGGGCAAGAAGCGGGATTTCCGCTCTGAAACCTAGTCTTTACTCTACGAGCATCCGACACTCTAACTCCGAAACCCGCCATCGACTTTCGTAATTCGTCAGTTTGGAAATCTGTTCTTGACTCGCGGCTGTGCGCCTGGGCTACACTCGAAGGAGCAAGTCCGGACAACTTACTTTCGCGCTGGAGCGCCGGATGAATCACCTGATTCTATCGCTGGTAGTACAACTCTCGCTTGCATTCGGAATTGCGGGACTGCTCTGGCCCGAGAGACTCGTGTCGGTGTTCGATGTCCTGATGTTTCCCTGGCCCGCGACTTACAAGTTGGTACGGGCAAATGCCTGGGGAGCAATTCTTCTCTCGCTGGTCTTGTTCCTGGCCCTGATCACCCGAGTGCGCGTTTAGGCCTGCTACTTCTGCGCAGCTGTGTTGTCATGGCGATGAAATAATCGGCGGCTGATGTCGGGATAGAATTCATCGACCACCGAGCCTAGCGTGCCATAACCAACGGCGATTGCGCTGCGGCTCATTGTAAGCCCGAACCCACGTTCGGCTGGCGGATAATACGCGTTCGATAAGCTGCCCGACGTCAACACGCCAAAGATATTTTCCCACGCGACGCCGCGAGTGCCGTCATCCCTGCGGCAATCGACCTCCTGCACGAGCGAGTAGAGCAGGCGATACTTGATCGACCCTTCTCCCAGCCGGAAGTAGCGTGGGTCCTCTTTTAATAGCGCTGAATAGAAGTAGCCGGTGAAGAAGTCGCTTGAAACTTCGTCGGCCAGCGTCGCGCCGTACCGTTTTCCGTATCCCGCCGCCCCTTGCCCATATTCGGGGAACTCGTCTTCCATCTGGCTGAATCCGGCTTGCAGTCCCACCACGGCGATCTCCACCGGGTCAAAGGCGGATTTCAGAAACAGATGGAATTTCCCACCGGGCGAGAGTGGAGGCGCGTTTTGCCGGCTGGTCGTGCCGAAATTCGGAATCACGCCCAACATACGTTGCGACTGCTCCTGCTTCTCAATTTGCTTTTCATTCTTGGCAGTCGAGGTCTGCGTGTCAGCGGAACTGGGAGCATCGGGTGGAACAGGCGCCTTAGCTGGAGGTTGCCCGGTTTGCGCGGACAGAGTGAACCCGCAAAAGCAGAAAAAAATGAGCACCCTACAACGCCGCGCGAATGAAAGCATGACTTGCAGTATCCTTCGAATGTACCCCGTGGGATGTAAAGACATGTCAACGGTAAACCGTTTTGACCGGCACAAGCCTTCCTCAATTCGTACCCGAGCCCTCGCGCAGATTATTAGACGATATTCTTAGATGATGAAGAATCTTGGCATTTTGCTTTCCGGGCGCGGTTCAAATTTCGAGGCTATCGCCCGAAATGTGGCTGCCGGGAAAATTCCTGAGGGGCGAATCGCGATTGTGATCTCAAACCGCGCAGATGCCGGGGGACTTGTGAAGGCACGGGAATTGGGCCTGGAAGCTTTGGTAATACCTTCCAAGGGCAAAGCGCGCGAGGAGCACGATCGTGAGTTGGTCGATGTGCTTCAGCAACATAAAGTTGATTTGGTATGCCTCGCGGGATACATGCGCCTGCTCTCTCCCTGGTTCGTGAAGCAGTTCCCTCACCGTATTTTGAATATTCATCCCTCGTTGCTGCCGGCATTCCCCGGGTTGGAGGCACAGGAGCAGGCGTTTGCATACGGGGTGAAGATCGCGGGCTGCACCGTGCATTTTGTGGACGAGGAACTGGACCACGGAGCAATCATCGTGCAGAAGGCGATTTCCGTTCTCGACAGCGACGATGAGAAAACGCTGGCGGCTCGCATTCTCGAACAAGAGCACATTGCATATTCGGAAGCAATCAATCTGGTGCTTCGCGGGAAGTTCAGGATCGTCGGTAGAAGGTTTGTTGCCGAAGCCCAATGATGCTTTGATTGATTTCGGTTTGGCCAGCGCTTAGGCCCGATTTGGCTAAATAGCGTAAATCCTACGATTTGTGGTTAAAATCTCTCGTGCGCATTGCCATCGACATTCGCCGGATCAACGAATTCGGCGTGGGCACTTACACCCGCAACATCATCCGTGCATTAGCGCAGTTAGATCACAACAACGAATACTTCCTTCTCGGCCCGACTGAAAAGATCAACGAGGTCGGCAAACTTCCCGGAAATTTCAAGGCGGTTTCGCTTTTACCTGCAGAAACCTTGCGCGGTGAAATGCAATGCCGCACGGTTGTAAAACGGCTCAACTGCGATCTCACCCACATTCCGCATCTGTTTTGGTTTCCGCGCCGCCTGCCCTGCCCTTACGTGGTCACCGCGCACGATCTGCTCGACCACATGTACCGGGCCCGCAGCGGCTCGAGCTTCAGGCGCTCTCTTCATTTTTATTTCACGCACCGAGTTTTGAAGCGCGCCGCGCGAATCTTCGCGGTTTCCAGATTCACCAAAAGCGAAATCGAAAAGATATTCGGCATCGATCCCAAAAAAATCGAAGTGGTTTACAACGCCATCGATCACCGCTTCCTCACCGGCCACGCCACTGACGCCGACCGCCAGTTCCTCGCCGAACGCTACCAGGTTACGTATCCGTTTCTGCTCTACGCCGGTCGAATCAGCCCGCACAAGAATCTGGTGCGGATCATCGAAGCGTTTTCCGCGCTGAAAGCCGACTTGCTGAAGCAAGATCAGTATCCGGATTTGAAGCTCATCATCATCGGCGACGAACTTTCAAAGCATCCTGACCTGCGGCGCACAGTCGTGCGCGGCGGGGTGCAGAATGATGTCCGCTTTATGGGTTTCGTTCCCATCGAGGTGTTGCGAATTTTTTACGATCTGGCGAAAGTGTTTGTTTTCCCCTCGCTCTACGAAGGCTTCGGCTTGCCTCCGCTCGAAGCGATGGCGCATGGCACGCCGGTTTTAACTTCGAATACGTCTTCCATCCCCGAGGTCGTGGGCAACGCCGCGGTGATCGTCAATCCGGAAAATGTATTCGAGATGATGCGCGCGCTGGAACGAGTCCTGCTCGACCACAGCCTTCGCGAAAAGATGCGCCAGCGCGGCTACGAGCAAGTGAAAAAATTCTCCTGGGAGAACTCCGCCGCGGCGCTGCTGGCCGCGTATGAGCAGATCACGGGCGTGCCTTCAACAGGGCAGCCCGTGGAAAGAGTGGCGAATTCCTAGACGGATTTGTCCCGAAACAGATGCTCAGGCTGAGTACAACTGTTAGGCTTTGGTCAGCGGCTGGCCCGGCGACTTGCGCGCCAGCAATGATAGCTTTGCATTCAGGGCTGAGCGCTCCGCGTCCGTCGTGGATGCGGCAAGTTTCTTGCGCAACTTCAAAATTTTTTCTTTTCTGGTGCGGCGGCGGCGAATCTCTGGCCGGCGGCTGGGTGCGGACATGAACGAATCTCCTTAGAAAAAGTAATGTGCCACAGAATCGCGCAAAGTGCGACGAACACGAAG
>DATIYR010000108.1:0-14884 GCA_035517535.1 Terriglobales bacterium | reverse complement strand
GCGACCGAATTTGCCAAAGATCGTCAGCGTGTCGCGCGCACGTGTCATCGCAACGTAAAACAGTCGCCGTTCTTCGTGTTTGTAAATCTCCTTTTCACTGCACTCCTGCTCTAAGCGGGAATTGCGAAGTTCGTTCGGAAGCTCGATCAGCGATTCACGGTACTGAGAAGGGAAGCTGCCACTTACGGCGCGCAGAATGAAAACATGATTAAACTCCAGCCCCTTGGCAGAATGCACCGTCATAAGTCGAACAGCATTCTCGTCTTCATTAGGGGGCAGCGATACCACACCACCCGCTTCGCGAAACAGATCCAGATATTCGAGAAACTCGGCCGGAGCGCCGGTTTCTGTGATCGGAAGGCTTTCCCATTGAGTCGCGAATTGCAACAAAGCCTGAATTGCGACCCTGCGCCTGAGCTGAAACCGTGTGCTGACCGCCAGCAATGCGGAATAAGCTTTCTTCCCGGTAATTTCGGCGCGTGCTTCATCGATGGTGTGCAAGACGAAGTCCCCGCCTTTTACTCTTTGCAGTACGGACGCCATCGTCCGTCCGGCATCGCGCGGAGCCGATTTCATTGCTGCTCTGAGTTCCTCGGGATCAATCGAAAACTGAGGTAGAGCAGCGGCGCGGAAATGTGCGGCACTGTCAACAGGTGAAACCACGGCGGCAAGACAGGCGAGAAGGTCGCGGACCTCGGGAGTGTCCATTACATCGAGTCCTTCAATCGAAAACGGAACTCCCCGCCTTGCGAGTTCGCTCGCAATTTCGTCGCGATGAAAATGGCTGCGATAAAGGACCGCGATGTCTTTCCACTCACACCGCGAACGCCGCTGATGCTCTAACAATAGGGAAGTCGCATCCGTTGCTTCGATCGGCTTTCCGCTTACCAGAACCGCTTCCACTTTGGTTCGAGTTGCTGCCTTTTTCGGCTCCCTCTCGTCACGCGCAGAAACTAAAGCAGAGCGGCGGTATTGATCTTCGCCGGCATGCAGCCCGAACTCGGGATTACTGGAAATCAGAGCGTAAGCACATTTGAGCACCGGAGTTGTGGAGCGCCGGTTCTTGTTCAGGACGAGCAACCTCGATCGAGAAAAATGCTTTTGAAAAAGTTCGAAGGCTCCGCTCGATGCGCCGCGAAACCGATAAATGCCCTGATCGGGATCGCCAACGGCGAAAACGTTGCGTTCATTGCCGGCCAACTGTTCGAGTACTTTGATCTGCGCAAAGTTGGCGTCCTGGAATTCGTCCACCAGAATGAATTTTGCACGGGCGCGCTCGCGCTCGAGAAAGGCCGCATCTTCATGGAGCAATTGGTGAGCGCGAACAATCATGTGACCGAAGGTGCCGAAATTCCGTTCCCGCAGCATTCGTTCAACGGTTTCGAAAACGAACGCAATTTCCTGGCAGTGGCACAGTGCCTCTTGGTCCGAGAGTTCTGTGGCATCTTTGGTCTTGCCCACGCGAGGCAACGGCAAGTCGCGGCGTTCTACTCGCTTCACATATTCGCGATATTGCTGCGGATCGACCAGTTCGTCCTGACAGCGTCGCATAAATTCGAGCAGATCCTTCAGGAACTCGGCCACGCTCGCGGCGCGGATGTAGTAATTGAGCTGCAGTTCACGAATATGACGCCGCAGGAATATCCACAGTTGCTGATCATCCAGAACCTGAAAATTTCGCCCAGCCCGAGCTAACAGATCATTGCAGTAAGCGTGAAATGTGCAGACCTGCAGGCCTTTGAGATCCTGGCCTTGCAATTCCCGCTGCACGCGTTCGAGCATTTCGCGCGCGGCATTATTTGTGTACGTGAGCGCGAGAATTTCGTCTGCGCGAGCATGGCCTGCGCCTATCAGGTTTGCGATGCGGCGGATCAGGACAGTGGTCTTGCCGGTTCCAGCGCCCGCAACCACGAGCATCGGCCCGGCGAGGTGCTCGATTGCAGTCTGCTGGTTCAGGTCAGGTTCGTATGTGGGGGACCTTCGGGAAACAGCCATTGACGAGGAGAATAGCAGAATAGGCTGCGGAAAACCTCTCGGCGATGGCGATGGAGTAATGACTTCCTGTGCTCAGGACGTGAGCACCGAAGCTGTGATCGCGACGGCAGCAATGACCGCCGTTTCCGCACGCAGGATTGTTTGACCCAGCGACGCAGACGTCCAACCGTGAGCGATAAATGCCGAGACCTCCTGTTCTTTCCATCCGCCCTCGGGGCCAAATGCGAGTAACACGGAATCCGGCTTGCTGCTCACGACGGCATCTTTCAGCGTGGTTTTCTTTTCAAACTCTGAAAGAAAAAGCCTCAAGCCAACACTCATTGAAACTAATTCGTTAAACGGAACCGGAGTCATGATCTCCGGAACGAAATCTCGGCGCGACTGTTCCGAAGCTTGCTGTACAATTCGACGCCAGCGTTCAACCCGTTTTCGAGAAGCCGCTGCGAGGTGCGGTTCCGTTCGCGCTGCAACCATCGGAATGATTTTTAGCACTCCTAATTCGGTGCATTTCTCGATGGCCCATTCCATGCGATCGAATTTGAATATCGACATCGCGACGGTGATGTTGACTCCACTCGCTTGCGTTACGGTTTCGCCGAGTTCAAATTCGACGCGATCGTCACGAACATTTGTCACTGTCGCGTGATGGACCTCTCTGCCGGTGGCAATCTCAAATTCTTGCCCAACCTGTGCTCGCAACACCAGTGCGAGGTGACGAGCATGTTCTCCCACCAGTGCGGCGCGGTTTCCAGAGACTTCGTCAGCAATCCAGCGGCGGCGGGTCATCATTGTTCGCGCTCGGCAGCCCCATCCAAATGCGAGCAGCTATTGTTCACAAGTGTAGATGAATGCCGTAGGACTTTGAGTCAGTTGCGGATTAGTGAAATCCTCCGCAGGCACCATCCATTATTCCAACGAATTTTTAATTGAATAATGCACCTACTCTGCATCTAAACTGAATGGGAATTCCGCTCGAAGAAATCAGGAGTAAATCGAAATGAAAGCGAATTTCAGTATTCTTTCGCGCGCCATTTTATCCGTTGGGCTGGCAGCACTCGCAGTGGGCTGTTCAAAGGCGCCAACCGATGCCAAGGTTACATCCGACATTCAGGCGAAACTCGGCGCCGATTCGGGATTGCAGGATAAACAGATCGCCGTACAATCGGCGAATGGAACTGTCACGCTTTCCGGCACAGTGGAGACCGAAGCCGAGCGTGACGCGGCAGCGAAGTATGCTGCCTCCGAACCTGGAGTAAGGACGGTCATCAATAATCTGCAGGTTGGCACGACGCAAGCGAACGCGCAACCTGCGCCGCAGCAAGAACCGGCGCCGTCATCGCAGGCAGCGAAGCCCGCGTCCTCCAAAAGACATCACCGGTCAGAACGACATGAACAAGAAATGGCGCAAGCGAACCCTCCGGCTGATCAATCACAGTACTCACAACCGCAAGCACCACCGCCTGCGGCGGATGCACAACCGCCGGCTCCCGCCGCTCAGCAGCCTGCTACTCCTCCGCCTCCGCCGGAGCCCGCGCCCGTCACAGTCCCTTCGGGAGCCGTGCTTTCAGTGCGACTGATAGATACGATCGATAGCGCGACAGCACAAGACGGAGATACCTTTCATGCGACGCTGGATGCTCCGCTCGCAGTCGATGGGAACGTGGTTGTACCGGCCCATTATGAGGTGGAGGGTCATGTCGTAAATGCGCAGGCATCGGGGAAGTTCAGAGGCCAGGCGCTGTTGGTGCTACAACTCGACCAGCTCAAGGTTAATGGCAGGGTCTACAACATCCAAACTGACCAATTTAAACAAGAGACCAGCGCACGAGGAAAGAACACTGCGGAGAAAGTTGGCGCAGGCGCAGTCGCGGGAGCAATTCTTGGTGGGATCTTTGGCGGAGGTAAAGGCGCGGCGATCGGCTCGGCTGCAGGAGCAGGCGCCGGAGGCGGAGTTCAGGCCGCGAGCAAAAAGCCCGATATAAAGTTGACGTCAGAAAAAGTTTTGACGTTCACTTTGCAAGCGCCGGTTACTTTAGTACCCACGACAAAACCCGCGCGGGAAGGGCAAAAGCTCCCACCCCCAAGCGCGCAGTAATTTTTTGCACATTTTTTGCACTCAGAAGTGCACTCATCGCAGAGCTGCACTTTTTTTTCATCGACGTGTGTTGCTGGTTTTGGAATCGTGGTACATTCGCTCTACAAGTTACGTGGTACCGCCTGCCACTTCTTCATTCGCCACTCGTCTTTCGGGTTTCCATGGACAAACGTCTTGCGGTGATCTACCGATTTGAACCACGCTGGTCAGACCGTGTCGCATGGTATGGTTCGGCGTTAGCCGCGAGCGCTCTTTCGTGGTGCATCTGGTGGCTGTCTCCCATCATGCATCAGGACCCATTCGTCATATTTATTCTTGGTGTTGTTTTCACGGCGCGCTTTTTCGGATTTGGACCCGCTGTGCTCTGCACCTTCAGCTCCGCCGTTGTGCTCGATTACTCGATGTTCCGCCAGACGTTCGCTGCGGCAATTTCTGAAAATGAATTTCAGCGTCTCGGTGCATTCATTTTAATTTCTGTCCTCGTGGCCGGACTTGCGCGGCAGCGTTCGCGCGCCGAAACTCAGGCCGACGAAGTGCGTCAGCAAATGGCCGCTATCGTCACATCATCCGAAGATGCAATCGCGGGCTTTACCGTCGATGGAATCGTTACCAGCTGGAACCGCGGGGCACAAATGCTGTTTGGGTACACCGCGGAAGAAATCATCGGACGGCCTATTTCCGTGCTGGTTCCTCCCGACCGACTGGAGGAGTTCGCGACAAATTTGGCGCGCCTGAATCGCGAAGAACGCGTGCCCAGTTATGAGACCGAAAGGGTCGACAGGAATGGAACTCGGTTGACCCTTCTGCTCTCGCTCTCTCCGCTGAGGAATGAGCAAGGAAAACTCGTCGGCGCGTCCGCCATTGCGCGTGACATCACTGCGCAAAAACGTACGGAAGAAGCGTTGCGCAGGAACGAGCGGCTGGCGACTGCCGGCAGATTGACTGCGGCAATTGCCCATGAAATCAAGAATCCTCTGGAAGCGTTGACCAACCTTATTTATTTGGCGCGCCAAGACTCCGCGGCACGAGAAGAATATTTACATCGCGCTGAGCACGAAATTGGCAGGCTTGACTCGATTGCTCAACAGGCGCTCGGGCTAGTCCGCGAGAACACTTCGCCGGAGCTGCTGGATACCGGAAAAGTTCTGGAGCAGGTTGTGCAACTCTATTTGCGAAAACTGCAGGCAGTGGGGATTAAAGTCGAAAAACAGACGGGCGAGAAGCTCGAGATCTTGGGTTACGCGGGCGAATTACGTCAGGTTTTTTCGAACTTAATTCTCAATGCGATTGACGCGATGCGGGAAGGTGGGCGTCTGCGCCTGCGTGTTGTGCGCTCGCACGAGTGGGGCGGCGACCGGCGATCCGGAGTGCGAGTGACTTTCGCCGACACCGGTAGCGGGATTAATGCCAAAGACCTGCCGCACATTTTTGAGCCTTTCTATACCACTAAGAAAGACCAAGGCACCGGGCTTGGACTTTGGCTCGCGTATGGTTCGGTGCAAAAGCATGCCGGCTGGATGCGAGTGGCGACCAGTACCACGGCCGGGCGCAGCGGTACGGTATTCACGGTCTTTTTACCCGATACCCCGGCACGGGCGAATTCCCGGGCAGCATAGGCTACCCTTCCGCTGGGGTTGCGCCTGTCCTTCGGGACAGTGACTTTTGTACCCAATAGGCCTCTCAACTCAACCCATATAATCAGGCTTAAGGTGCAGTTATTGCGCCTTGGCGCGCTTTTTCGGAGATTTAGTGGATCCATTTATCGCAACGGGCATATTTGCTCTCGGCTTGGCGTTTGGCAGTTTTCTAAACGTCTGCATTTATCGCCTGCCGCGAGGGCTCTCGGTGGTGCGGCCAGGCTCGGCGTGTCCACGCTGCGGGAAATTTATCCAGTTTTATGACAATGTTCCCGTCGTTAGTTGGCTGATTTTGCGCGGCCGCTGCCGGAATTGTGCCGGGCGCATCACGCCTCGTTATTTGATAATCGAGCTCCTGACTGGCGGGATGTTTCTGTTGTGCTATGCGCAGTTTGGTCTGACGCTGGCGACCTTAAAGTGCGCAACCTTTGGATTCCTTTTACTAGGGCTAATTTTCACCGATGCGGAGACGCACCTGCTTCCGGACAAGCTGACGCTGACCGGCCTGACCCTCGGCCTGACTTTTAGTTTCTTTGTCCCGGTCAACGATCTGTTATCGGTTCTGCTGCCGGGGATCATTTCAATTCCGGTCAGCCCTGATTTGTCGAGCAGACTGTTTTCGTTTATGGATTCCACACTGGCCGCGCTGGTTGGGGCCTCTTTCCTATATGGAGCCGGCGCAATTTACCTGCGGGCAAGGGGAGTCGAGGGCATGGGTTTGGGCGATGTGAAGCTGATCGCCATGATCGGCTCATTCCTCGGACTGCGACTGACAATTTTTACGATTTTTGCGGCATCGCTGGCAGGTAGCGCTTTTGGGTTGTGGACGGTTCTGGCTGTGTGGGTGAAGCGAACTCAACGACGGCGCCACGCATTTCATGATACGCCGGCCGCGGCGCGAAAACGCGCGTGGGAATCCGCGATTATCGCCTTGCGGCGTTATCAAATGCCGTTTGGAGTTTTTTTAGGCAGCATGGGATTGGCGGCGTTTCTTTTTCGACATTGGCTGTTGGGCTGGTACATGAGTTGAAGTCTGAGATGCCTGCATTTACGGGCGTAGCTCTCGAACACATAGGGAACAAATGGAGAGTGTTATGAAACGATTGGTCTTTGGTGGATTCGCGGTGATCCTCTGCACTGCTGCCATGTGCGCGATGGCTCAGGCACAGTCGGACTCGCAGCCCCTTGGCGATTACGCGCGCTCGGTCCGCAAAGCTAAAGCCGAGGATACAAAACCTGCTGCCAAGGTATACGACAACGATAATCTTCCTGCGGCTCCATCCATCAGCGTAGTAGGAGATTCATCCGCGCCGGCCACGCAGGCGGACAGTGCCAACCCAAAGTCTGCCACACCGCAGAACAGCGACGATCCCACGAAAATTAAGCCGGGGCAATCGCAGGAAGAGCGGCAAAAGGCCTACGACACTTGGAAGCAGAGGATCGATCAGCAGAGAGAAAAAATTGATCAGCTCGCGGACGATTTAGAGAGTTATAAAAAAACTGCAACGATGCCGACGGCGCAGGTTTGGCCCTATAACGAGCAATATCAACAAGGGCTGACGGAGAAACAAAAGGCGCTCGACGACGCGAAAGCAGCGCTCAGTGACATGCAGGAAGACGCCCGTAAAGCCGGCGTGCCGAGTTCCGTAGCGCAGTAGCGATGATTAGCGTTCGCGTTTTTGATCGGAGCTTGCGCTCCACTAGCGTCCAGCAGAATCGCTGTTCCCGTAATACTTGTAGGTATCGGGTGCCACGTAATCATCATCTACATGATGCCGCTTCGTGCTGGTTGTTGTCTTCGCTTCAGCCGTGGTCAGCTTAGCGTTCTCAATTTTGGCTGGAGATTTAGCCGCTGAACCTGCTTTTGCAGACGCTGGCCTCACTATCGCTGCAGGACCTGTTTGAACAGGTGCCGCGGCCTCCACTCGCGCTGGAACCACCACCGCGGAATTTGCACTCACACTCAATTGCGAAGCGGTTAGCCGGCTGGGCAGAAACCGCGCGGCGTAATGCGGCACAACGGAAACGATAATTAACGCAATCATCGCAGTGATCGCGGCCATGGTCATTGAGGTCCACAGCCGAGAATCCATCGAGTGCTGATCGTCGATCAATCTCCAGGGCGTGAATTGCCGCATGAAGAAAATTCTAATCTGCAGCGGCAATCCCGTGAGCACGATGCGCACACGCGGTGCGCGCAACTTGGGTGAACGAATTTTCCCGAGTTTTGTCCGAGCCGAGAATTCCTTCGCATGTGCAGAAGCAGCTCCCACTAATTTCGCTGCCAGTCGCCGAGAATCCCCAAACCGGCTTCGGCTGTTTCTTATTAACGCGCTCTGCGACTGCTGGACGTAACGCAGAGTCGAGACCGCACCAGTTCGAAGGATTCCTAGGCTCGCGGCTCGAGTGTGCCGGAGCGTAGTTTTCCATTCGGTCGAATCCAAACGTTGCGAGGTGTGCTCCCGGAACCTTGCCCAGACTTCCGCCGAACTCTGCCGAAACTCCGTAGTTGATGAGCGCAATCCACTCGCAATCCTAGTTATGCTTTCTGCGGTGCCTTTGAAGTACTGAGCGAGCGCCCACTCGCGCTTACTTGCTGAAAGCGGCTCATTCTTCTCAACGGCAACGGGAATTTGTGCGATTTGCGCACTGGGGAGCGCGACTCTGGGACTAGTTGGATTCAGCGGAGGCGGCGGGAGGGCCGGCTGGATTTCATTGGGTTGCGTCTTCGACTGCGCTACGGCATCATCCGGTGGCTGCATTCTCCACCAGGGAATTTCAGCAGGCGCCTCGCTTGGGTTCTCTTTGTCGGGCTCTGCCGATTCTCCAGCTTCCTGCGACCGAGCCCGCCGCATCATCTCGATAACTTGCGCGTACTGTACAGTCGTGTCCAGCGAATCTTCTTTTTCCTCTGCCGGCGGCTCGGGGGTGGCGTACCAGATCATGCCATGCGGAACCAGCGGTTCGCCCTCACCGCCTTCCGGCTTAGGTTTTCGCTTGAACATGTCGGCATTTAGATGCTGCCGCTCGGGAAGCGAGCTGGCCTCAGGTTCGCCTTTATTTATGCGATTGAACGGCATATGCAATGCGGTCGAAGTGGCGAACTGGACCGACCTACTGGACGCGCTGCAGGCGGCTGATCAATTTCTGAGCGAGGTTCTCTTCGGATTCAGACCAAAGCAGCCGGGTCTTTGCGCCTGAATTCTTCTCTACGGCGGTAGTGAAGTCAACTAATTTCTTCACGTTGCTTCGAACTCGCCCCTCCAATTCTGCAGAAAGTTGCAACTCCTCATGCAAAAAAGGTGTGTCCAATCCAAAATCGACCTGCAGATCGCCTTCTGCCTCCGATTCGCCGTCTTCAAACTCCTCGCCGCGCACGATGAATCGAACTGGCGAGAGTTGCAGGACCCAGTCCGTCTGCGGAGGTTGTGGCGTCCACAATTCCCAGTTTGCTTCGAAGACGTAAGCGTAATCTTCGTGGGACAGACCGGCGGCGATAGTGGCCGCGTCTTCCGGCGAAATTCCGGGTCGGTAGCGCTGTTCGAGAATCGTCGCTTCAATCCATGAAATGGGGTGGACGGCGACGCCTGTGATTCCAGGAGGCTCCGTGCAGAAAGGGAACTGCCGCATCACGGTTACGGCATGGGCGAGATTTTCAACCAGCTCGCCGCCAAACCATAAATTGAGAAAAAGATTGTCTGCCATGGGATGGCGTTCCTTATTGCCTGCTACTTGGATGCCGCATCGCGCTTGGGACGATACAGATCCGTGCTGGTGCCGAAGAAGACTTCCGCAGACTGCATGATCGTTTCCGACAGCGTCGGGTGGGGATGGATCGTGAGCGCGACGTCTTTCGCCAGCGCCGCCATTTCGATCGCGAGCGTCCCTTCGGCGATCAGTTCTCCGGCGCCGACACCGACGATGCCGACGCCGAGCACGCGCTCCGTCGCTGGGTCGAGAATGAGTTTGGTTATGCCTTCCGTCCGGTCGAGCGTCATCGCGCGGCCAGATGCCGCCCAGGGAAATTTCGCGACTTTAATTTCGCGACGTTCTTTTTCGGCTTGAATTTCGGTCAGTCCCGTCCATGCAATCTCAGGATCGGTGAAGACGACAGCTGGAATCGCATTCGGTTCAAATGCGACTTTGTGTCCGGCGATGTGCTCAATCGCGGTGCGACCTTCGTGCGAAGCTTTGTGGGCGAGCATCGGTTCGCCCACGACATCGCCGATGGCGTAAATGGCCGGATCGTCCGTCTGCAGATGCTGGTTGACCTGAATGAATCCGCGCTCGCCGACTTGCACCTGTGTGCGATCGAGGCCTGCAATTTCGGAGTTCGGCTTGCGGCCGACCGAGACCAGAACTTTATCGAAGACTCTCTCCCGCTCTTTTACGTCCTTGCCGTCGAAGCAGACGCGAATGCCGTTTGATTCCTGTTTCACAGCCGTGACAGTCGTGTTCAGCATGATCGCATCGAAGATCTTTTCGAGGCGCTTGTGCAAGGGGAGGACCAGGTCGCGGTCAGCGCCGGGAAGCAGGCCGGGAGTCATCTCGACGACGGAAACTCGAGATCCGAGCGCGGCATAAACTGTGCCCAGTTCAAGTCCGATGTAACCGCCGCCGATGACGAGCAGAGTCTTCGGAAGATCTGCGAGATCGAGGGCGGAAGTCGAATCGAGCATGCGTGGGCTGTCGAGCTTAAGAGTGGGAATAACGGCAGGACGAGAGCCGCTGGCGATCACGATGCGGTCGAATGTGAGTGTTTCTTCACCGCCGCCGATTTTCGCAACTTTGATCGTGGTCGAATTTTCGAAGCTGGCGTCGCCGCGAATGTATTGCACCTTCCGCATTTTCGAGATCTGGCCCAGACCGCCGGTCAGTTTGTTGACGACGCCTTCTTTAAACGAGCGCAGACGGCTGATGTCGACTTTCGGCTCACCAAACTCAATTCCCCAATTTTTGGCGTGGCGCGACTCGTCGATCAGCTTCGCGACATGAAGAAGCGCCTTAGATGGAATACAGCCACGATAGAGGCACACACCGCCGGGGTTCTGCTCGCGGTCAATCAGCGTGACCTTCATGCCGAGATCGGCAGCAAGGAACGCCGCTGCGTACCCGCCGGGGCCGCCGCCGATGACTGCGATACTCAGATTGGATTGTTCAGGCATTTTGCGGTGATTTTTATAAGGTGAATGGCGGCTTCACTCTCGAATGTCCATGCGTCGAATGAGGCCATCTTTGATCAAATAGATGTGTTGAACATTCCTATCCAACAACACTTTCCCGGCAAGGTCGCGAACAAGCTGATGGACGTCAACTACTACGCGACCCTCATTGTCTGCTTCGAAAAGAACCGGTTCAACATGTGGATCAAGCATGCCCCATTGGCGGGTCCAGTAGCTGCGGACGCCCTCGCGCCCGTGCACCCAGCCACCTTCCATTCCGTTCGGCCACTCCACTTCAGGATGCATGCGCGCGAGAATCGGCTCGATGTCGCGTCGATTGAATGCGTCATAGACGAAAGAAAGCAGTTCGCGCTCGCTGCGAATTTCGGGAGTCGTGGATGTCATCCCTGCACCGACAATAGGAACGGCTGTTCGAACGCCTCAGCGATCCAGCGCAGGAAACGGGCGGCATCGGCGCCATCGATTAAACGATGATCATACGAAAGCGACAGTGGCAGCACCTGCCGCGGCTCAAACTTATTGTTGATCCAAACCGGTTCCATGCTCGAGCGCGAAAGCCCCAGGATCGCAACCTCCGGATAATTCACGATTGGCGAGAAGCCTGTTCCACCAATGCCGCCGAGATTGGTAATCGTGAATGTCCCGCCCTCCATGTCGTTTGGCGAGAGCTTCTTGTCGCGTGCTTTTTTCGAAAGCTGTGTCAGCTCGGCTGCCAGCTCGACAATATTTTTCTTGTCCACATCGCGAATCACGGGAACGAGCAGTCCGCGGTCGGTATCGACGGCCACGCCGATGTTGATGTACTGCTTATAGACGATCTCTTCCTTCTCCATGTCGATCGAGGCGTTGAACTGGGGAAAAATTTTCAGTGCCGACGCGCAGACTTTCAACGCAATCGCGGTGACCGTCATCTTGCCGCCAGCTTCGGCAGCTTTCGGACCAAAGCGCTGACGCAGTTGCTCGAGTTCGGTAATATCGGCTTTGTCCTGCTGGGTCACGTGAGGGATGGCGCTCCACGCTTCCCACATGTGCTCGGCGGTTTTGCGGCGCACACCGCGCATGGAGACGCGTTCGATCTTGCCCCATTTGCCGAAATCCGGGAGTGCGGGCTGCCTTACGTGAGTCGCTGAGGCCGCACCGACTCCCGTCCCGGCAGCGATAATCACGCTCTTTGCGAATGCTTTCACATCGGCTTCGCTGATGCGTCCACCCGGACCGCTGCCGGGTACGTTATGAATGTCAACTCCCAGTTCGCGCGCCAGTCGCCGCACGTGCGGCGCAGCGGGAACCGGCCCGCGAGAGTCAACTCCCGCGGCTTTATCCAAATTCAGCGGCATTGTGAACGTCGCTACCGGTGCAGTTCGAGGCTGATCGGGAGGCAGGGCTTGCTCTTCGGTTTTTCCCTCAGACTCAAGCGCAACCTGGAATGCGGCACGCGCGTGATCATGCGGTTCCTCAACTTCCGAAGGTTGTTGTTGTGGCGTCTGTGAAGTCGCGCCCGGTTGCAGCGTGAAAATCACTTGCCCAACTTTGATCTTCTCACCCTGCGAGACCAGTACATCGCGAACCACTCCGGTAATGGACGAAGGCACCTCGACTACAGCTTTATCGGTCTCAAGTTCCATCACCGGTTGACCTTCTGATACCGGCTTCCCGGGAGCGACCATCAGCCGAACCAGATCGCCCTGGTGAACGTTTTCCCCAAGCTCGGGAAGCTTGAATTCGGCAATCTCAGAGGTCTCAGAAGGAACGACAGGAGCAGCGGGCGCGGCCACGGATGTGGGAGCCTGGCGTTGCCGATCTGCGTTGGCCGAAGGGGTGGGTTGAACCGAGGGAGTCGCTTTTTGCGTTGCAGCGGGGCGCGCAACCTCGTTCGCGGGCGAGGGCGCCCGCGCGACACTTTTCGCGCCATTATCAACCGTGAAAATCACTTGGCCGACTTTAATTTTTTCACCTTGCTTGACCAGAACGTCTTTGACGGTGCCGCTGACGGAAGATGGAACTTCAACGACTGCCTTATCGGTCTCGAGTTCCATCACCGGCTGGCCTTCAGCAATAGCCGCGCCCGGTGCAACCATCAGACGCACCAAATCGCCCTGATGTACGTTCTCACCAAGTTCGGGAAGTTTAAATTCTGTCAAGGAAGACACTCTCCAAGTGGTCAGTGGCTAGTAACAAATCACGTGCTGACCAACAACCACTGATCGCCAGCCACTTTTTAACTGATTGCCGGGTTTTTCTTCTCGGGATTGATTCCGAGTTCTTTGATTGCCTGATTAACGGTTTGCGATTCGATCTTTTTTTCGCGGGCCAGCGCGTGCAATGTTGCAAGCACGATATGCTTGGCGTCCACTTCGAAGAAGTTGCGCAGAGCAGCGCGTCCTTCGCTGCGTCCGAAACCATCCGTGCCGAGCGCGACCAGCGGCCGCGGCATCCAGTGGGCGATGGACTCCGGCAAAACTTTCATGTAATCAGACGCCGCGACCAACACGCCTTCAGAGTTTTTGAGTTGTCGAGTGACAAACGGCACTCTCGGAGTATCGCCTGGATGGAGCATATTCCAGCGCTCGCAGTCGTTCGCATCCCGGTAAAGTTCTTTGTAGCTGGTCACGCTCCACACATCGGCTGCCACGCCGTATTTTTCGAGCAGTTGCTGCGCCTTCAGCACTTCAAACATGATCGCGCCACTGCCGAAGAGCTGCGCTTTGAGCTTCGCATCTTTCTTCTGCGACGGCTTGAACAGATACATCCCCTTCAGAATGCCTTCGCGCACGCCATCACCATCCGGCATTGCGGGCATGGGGAGCGGTTCGTTGCCGACAGTGAGATAATAGAAGATCGATTCCTGATCCACGTACATGCGCTTGATGCCATCTTGCACGATGATAGCGATTTCGAATGCAAATGCCGGATCGTACGCCAGCAGATTTGGCACGCTGAGCGCCAGCACATGGCTGTGGCCGTCTTGGTGTTGCAATCCTTCACCGGCGAGAGTGGTTCTGCCAGCCGTCCCGCCCAGCAAGAATCCCCGTGTGCGCATATCGGCCGCCGCCCAAATCAGGTCGCCAATACGCTGGAATCCAAACATCGAGTAATAAATAAAAAACGGGATGGTGTTGATCCCGTGGTTCGAATACGCGCAACCGGCGGCGATAAACGAGCTGATCGAACCGGCTTCGGTAATTCCTTCCTCAAGAATCTGTCCGTCTTTCGCTTCCTTGTAGTAGAGAAGCGTATCCATATCGACCGGCTCGTAAAGCTGGCCGACGCTCGAATAGATTCCAACCTGCCGGAACAACGCTTCCATGCCGAACGTGCGAGCTTCGTCTGGAATGATAGGCACGATCAACTTGCCGATCTCGGGGTCGCGAAGCAGCTTAGCGAGCAGTCTCACGAACACCATCGTGGTCGAAACTTCGCGGCCTTCCGTGCCTTTATAGAATTCTTCAAAATGCGTTTCCGAAACCGGCTTAATCGGCTTCGATCGCACTTTGCGCTCAGGCATGTACCCGCCGAGCTGTTTTCGCCGCTCCTGCATGTAGCGGATTTCCGCGCTGTCGTCGGGCGGACGATAGAACGGTGCTTCGTGCAGTTCTTCGTCGGGAATGGGGATTCCGAAGCGCGAGCGGAACATGCGCAGCTCGTCTTCGTTGAGCTTCTTTTGCTGGTGCGTGATGTTTTTGCCTTCGCCAGCTTCGCCGAGTCCATAACCCTTGATCGTCTTCGCGAGTACTAACGTTGGTGAGCCGGTGTGTTCGACCGCTGCTTTGTATGCGGCGTGCACTTTAATCGGATCATGTCCGCCAAGGCGCATGCGCGCCAATTGTTCGTCGGAGAGATGCTCAACCATTCGCAGCAAACGCGGATCGGTGCCAAACAGGTTCTGCCGGAAGTAAGCGCCGCTCTCGACGAAGAATTTTTGATATTGCCCATCGGTGACTTCGCCCAAACGCCGCACCAGCAGCCCGTCGCGA
>DATIYR010000107.1:0-12932 GCA_035517535.1 Terriglobales bacterium | reverse complement strand
TCGCGCGCGAACTGCATTGCATATTGCAGCGCCTCGTCGCGATGCTCGAGTGCATATTGAATGCTGTTGCGCAGGGCGGCCGAAACACTCGCGATCAACTCGCTCCCGAGGCTGCGGCGAATAGCGTTGCCGCCCAAAGGCAAGGGAAGGTTGGTTCGTTGCCACCACCATCTGCCAAGGTCCACGATGCGATAAAGGCCGGAGCGGTCGTAGGTGAGCTGGCCTTCATGGATAATCAACCCGGCGTCATATTTCCCTTCGAGCACTCGGGGAATAATCTGATCGAACGGGACCACTTCCGTTTGAATTTCCGGCGCAAATAATTTCAGCGCTAAATACGCGGTCGTTAACTTGCCCGGGACGGCGACCGTCTTCCACTTGATTTCACTTTCCGAATACGCGCGATTGGCAACAATCAGCGGCCCGTAACCCTCGCCCACGCTGCCGCCGCAGGTCATCAACAAATAATTTTCCTGCAGATAGGGGTAGGCGTGAAAGGAGATCGCCGTCACGTCGTAAACGCCATCGCCTTCCATCGCCTTCTGGTTCAAGGTCTGAATATCGGAGAGCGTGTGCGAGAACCGCAGGCCCGGCACTTGAATCCGGTTGGTGGCGAGCCCATAAAACATGAACGCGTCATCGGAATCAGGACTGTGCGCGATCGTGATCTCGCGAGTGTTAACGGCGGTGCTGCTCGACACGTGCTCTTCTCCAGAGAATTGGATGAATCTTGACCAGGATCAGTTTCGCGGAAAGAAACTCCGCCAGCTACGGACGGCGCCGGCCGCAACCATCACTTTGATTATTTCAGCGAAGATGAACCAGTAGAGACCAAAGCTGAGAGCCGTGGCCAGGGAATGCGTGAGCACATAGAGCCAGGAAATGCCAAAGCCAAACAGAAGAATCTCGCCCGCAATCGAAGCAAGTGCTGCACGAGCAAAGGTCGGTTTTCCGTGTTCAAAAATAAATCCGGCAAGTCCCGCCACGAATGGATAAGCAATCAGGTATCCGCCAGTCGCGCCAACAATGTGCACAGCGCCGGCTAACCCTCCGCTGAAAACCGGCATTCCGCTGGCGCCTTCGACCAAGTAAAGCGCCATCGCCGCAAACCCACGCCGGCTGCCTAAAGCAAGGCCGACGAGCAGCACGCCAAGGTTCTGTACCGTTAGCGGCACAGGCGTCCCCGGCAGCGGAATGTAGATTCGCGCGCAAACAGCAACGAACAGGCTGGCGCCGACGATGAGAGCGATCTGCCCTGCTACATCGAATGCGCGGTTGCGCGTGGTCACAACCTGACTAGCGGGTGATGGCATGGTCTTTACCTCACTCTCACGGCTGATGGCTTACTTCCGTCTCGTGATCTGGCTCAGGATGCCGATTCTCGGCCCGTCGCATGCGGTTGCGCACTTGAATATACGCGGACAAAACAGCCCACACTACAGCCCCGCCGGCGACGGCCACGATCAGAAACCACCAGAACATCCGCACGATGACTTAGCATACCAAAACCGCAATCGCGGGTTCACGAATTCCGCGCCGGATGGATTTTCTCTGCGGTCTTGAAAGGATCTCTCACCCTCTGGGGTTAAAAGCTGTGAACGCTACCTCACATTCATTAACTTCTCAATTTCATCCGGCTTCTGCGGCAGAGCTTCGCTGAGCCGGATCAGCTTGCCATCTTTGTCGACATAAAAATCATCTTCGATCCGCACGCCGATCTTTTCTTCCGGAATATAAATTCCCGGCTCCAGCGTAAACACCATGCCCGGACCGAGTGGCACCGAGTAATCATCGGGATCGTGAACGTTGAGCCCGACATAGTGTCCCAACCCATGAATGAAATATTTGCCCAGCAGCTCGCCATGCAAATCCTTGCCATGCGTATTGATGTAACCGAGCGCAACATCGTAGAGTGAATCCGCCTGATCGCGTTGCAAATGAGATTTCCCCGACTGAAACGCGGCAATTGCGGCCTTCTGCGCTCCGAGCACAATCTCGTAGATCTCCCTCTGTCGCGGCGTGAACTTGCCGTCGGCTGGCACGGTGCGGGTGAGGTCGGAAGCGTACATCGAATATTCCCCAGCCGCATCCATCAGCACAAGATCGCCGGAATGTATCGGTGCGGAGTCGTCCGAATAATGAAGAATGGTTGAATCAAATCCCGAACCGACGATAGGTGCGTAAGCGGGACGCTCGCAGCCTCGCTTGCCCCACTCATACTGCAGCAGTGCAGAAATTTCGCGCTCCGTCATGCCCGGTCTGATCGCCCGAATCGCAGCGAGCTGCGCCGCAACTGAGGCGTCCACGGCCTTGCGAATCAGTTCAATCTCGCCTGCATCTTTCACCGTACGCAACGAACCGAGCAGCGGTCGTATGTCCTCGTATGAAGTGCCGACCGGAAACGCGTTTGCGGTTTGCAGCCAATAGATTGGTTGCTTTGAGTTAGAAACTTCCTCGGGCGCGGGCACGTCGGTGTAGACAGAGTTGCGCGCCAGCACCAGCTTGACCAGCTCATCGCGCAATTTGTCCAGCGATTCAACACGGTCAAATCCGGTGATCTGCGCGGCTTGCGGATTTTCAGGCCCAAGCTTCGGACCGGTCCATTTTTCTTGCGAGTAATTTCGCTGCGGAAGGAAAAGAATTTCTGTATACGGACGCGCCGGATTGTCCGTTGTGGCCGGGCGCGCGGCCGCAATCAGCACTGCCGCGCCTGGTTCCGGCCAGCCCGTCAGATAATAGAAATTGTCGTCAGGCCGATAACCGTACAAATCATTCGGCCCTTCGGCTTCTGGAGGCGCGAACACCAGCGCGGTTCCGCCATCGAGCTTCGCGGCAAGGTTTTCGCGGCGAGCGTGGTAATCAGCAGCCGGTTGCCGCTCCAGCGCGTTTGCATACAAAAAACAACAACCGGCGAACACAGCAACCGCCAACACTTTTCTCATTGTTCTGGTTATCCGGACCTCTACTTGCTTGAAATGGACTTGCTGGCGGCGATGAATGCATCCACATTGCTCTTATCGACCAACGCTGAACCGGTATCCACAAATGCGGGGACAGGCGCGAAGGTGTCATGCGCCCAATCGGAATCAAGCGATTTCGGCGGCTCATGATGCAGATTGTCGAGCATCAGCAGCCCAACATAGGCCATTGTGTAGGGCTTCTGCGAAATGGTCGCGGCGATCACGCCCTTCTGGATCCATTGCAGCGTATCTGGATCGGTGTCCATGGCAATAATGGTGCGCCCTTTGACCTTGTAATCATCGAGCACGCTCGCCACTTCCTTTCCCGAGAGCGCTTCCAGACAAACGAATGCATCGATGTGTTCTTTCTTGTCGTTGCCCAATATTTGAGTGGTCGTATCGAATGCGATCCGTGAATCGCCCTTGATGTCCACGATGCGCGTGATCTTGATTTGTGGAAATCCTTCGAGCGCAAATTTATAGCCACGCAGCCTCTCGTCGAGATTCGGCTGTGTAGGCATGGTGAAAACAACCACCGATCCTTTGCCGTGAAGTTCCTGCGCCAGGCGCTTGCCGCCGGTAACCCCGGCTTCGTAGTTGTTGGTACCGATAAAAAACAGGCGCTTGCTGGACGGCGCATCAGAATCTATGGTGATGACGGGAACTCCGGCCGCGATGGCCTTATCGATCGAATCTTTCATTACATTGGGGTCGGCGACGGAGACGAGTATTCCCGTCGGTTTTTTCTGCAGCGCACTTTCGAAAGTGTCGCGCTCGGCGGCGGGATCATAATTATCCGGTCCCTCGAACGCGTAGCCTACCCCCAACCGGCTGGCCGCTTGACTGAAACCGGCGCCGGCGCTTTGCCAATATGGGACCTTAATGTTTGTCGAAACCAGAATGTAGGTTTCTCCGCTGTGGCCCGTTCCACAGCTGGGAAGAAAAACCAGCAGCCCAAGAACTAATAAAAACAGAATGCGGCGAGACATAGAGACCTCCCTGTGAGGCACACTGAAAGCGAAACGCATTCTAACTCTGGGTTGCTATAAAAAGGAAGGATTCATCTCCGAAGCAGGAGGGGATTACACTCCCACCGGGAACGGTTTGGAATGAGCTTCTGCGGGGCTGAGAGAAAAACCGGTAAAAAGTCCCTGCAACAGAGACATCATTCCCGTGTACCAGTAGCCGACCACGAACAACAGCAGGAAAGGCACAGTCAGATAATTCTCGTTCTGCACTGCGTAGTAGACCGTAAGCGCGAAGTAACTGCCGATCAGCAATTCCACCCACGGCACCCATCCCAGGCGTTTGCGATACTTCGTCGCCTGCACTTTGTCCTTCTTCGATTCCACCCGGTACTTCGGCGTGCGCGCAAACGCAGTCTGCTTTCCGATTAAAGCCTCGATCACCGCGCAGGAATTGGTCACCGTGAGCCCAATTCCTAGCGACATCAGAAATGGCAAATAGAGAAGCGCGCGGGGCCAGGTCTTGGGAAATAACTCTCGCTGCGATACAAGATAAAAGCTCGAAATCGAAAACGTCGAAGCCAAGAAGAGTGGCAGGTCGATGTAGAGCATCTGGAACCAGCCCTGATAGAAGCGAATCACCATGGCCGGCAGCAGCAACACCGAGAGAATCACCATCAGCGGATAACTTAAATTGGCCGTCAGGTGATACCAGGACTCCAGCTTCACATGCAAAGGCTGTTCGCTCTTAAGCACCCGCGGCAGAATTTTCTTCCCCGTCTGGATCAAACCTTTTGCCCAGCGCGCCTGCTGGGTCTTGAATGCGGTCATCTCAACCGGCAGTTCGGCTGGACATTCAATATCCTGCCGGTAAATGAACTTCCATCCTTTTAGCTGCGCACGGTAGGAGAGATCCGTGTCTTCAGTCAATGTGTCGTGCTGCCAGCCACCGGCATCGTCGATCGCCTGGCGTCGCCATACGCCTGCCGTTCCATTGAAATTAAAAAATACATGGCTGCGGGCGCGAGCCGAGTGTTCCAGCACAAAGTGGCCATCGAGCAGAATGGCCTCGACTTCGGTCAGAAATGAATAATTGCGGTTGATGTGCGTCCAACGTGTTTGCACCATTCCGACTTTTTCGTCGGTGAAATGGTGAATCGTGCGCTGCAGAAAATCAGGCGGCGGCACGAAATCGGCATCGAAAATCGCGACAAGCTCGCCCTTCGCGCACTGTAACCCTTCGTGCAACGCACCCGCCTTGAACCCGGTGCGATTGGTGCGGTGGAGATAAATGATGGGATAACCCTGCGAAGCGTAATGCTCCACCAGTTCACGCGCCACGCCGGCCGTCTCGTCCGTCGAGTCATCAAGCACCTGAATTTCCAGCTTCTCGTGCGGATAATCCAGCCGGCAAACCGCCTGCAGCAGCCGGTCGACGACATATTGCTCATTGAAAATCGGCAGCTGGACCGTAACTCGCGGCAGCTCGGCAAATTTCTTCTCCGGATCCGTGCTGCCGTTCTTCTTGTTTTTGTAATAGAGATATACGAGCGTGTAGCGATGGATTCCATACGTCGCGAGCAGGATCAACACCGTGAAATACGGGATCAGCAGCCCCATATCGAAGGCGTTGGCGTGGTAAAGACCTTTAAACGTCGTATCGAAAAAGTGCTGCCGCACGTATTGTGACAGGCTGCGTTGAATAAAGACGGCAATGGCTGGCGACGAGAAAATCATGCTGGAATAAGCCAACACTGCACAAGACTACAGATGAGTAGCAGGATCCGTTGAGCACTATATTGTAAATGAACGCCGCTAACACGGCAGGCGAAATCAGTCGCCAAAGCGCGCGACTGCGCGTGCCCTGGCCTTTGCAGCTTCTTCTTCCCGGTTCTTGGGCGGGGCGGTTGTTTCGAGCGCGCGAAGCAGCTGCGTCGATGCCGCTGCCACTTCATTCACCGCCGTCTCGAATGCAACTTCGTTGGCTTTCGACGGTTTCGTGAACCCGCTGATCTTTCTCACAAACTGCAGCGAGGCCGCCCGAATTTCGTCTTCATTCACAGGCGGCTCGAAATTGAAAAGCGTTTTGATGTTTCGGCACATGTGGTCTGACCCGCACAATATCTTAAACCGCGGGCAGGGTACATGCGCGTCTGTACATGTATGCGGCATTTTCCTGAGCTGCGGTATCATGCTTCGCATCATGAAAGCGCAGGGGATTACGCCGATACTGAACGTTTCCGACACCGCGGCTTCCTTCGACTGGTTCGCCAAGTGGGGATGGACGAAGCGCTGGGATTGGGGCACGCCTCCGATTTTTGGCGCGGTGCAATCCGGCAAATCGCAAATTTTTCTTTGCCAGGGAGCTCAGGGCGGACGAGGACGCGGCCCAAACACCACCACATTTCAGAAAGATGGGGACGAGCAAGGTGATAAGGGCGTATAGATGTCGGTATGGGTGGAGAATGTCGACGACGTTTATAAAGAGTGCGTGGCGGCGGGAATCGAGATCACTTTTCCGCCGCACGATATGCCATGGGAAACGCGCGAAATGCATGTGCGGCATCCCGATGGCCACGTCTTCCGCGTGAGTGGAGACGTCGGGGACGGGGATGACAGCCATTGAGCCCTGACAAACAGGCAGCCGATCCGCATAATCTGCAAAGATTCGTTGACGCTCAGGAGGCCTCGTTTACCAGCGCGTTGGCCGAACTGAAGCAGGGCCGCAAACGTGGCCACTGGATCTGGTTTATCTTTCCCCAGCTCAAGGGTCTCGGACACAGCGCCAACTCTGGGTTCTACGGCATTTCGGGTCTCGCCGAGGCGGGCGCATATCTCAGGCATCCGGTGCTGGGCCCGCGGCTGATCGAATGTGTTCAGGCGGTGAACTCTGTGGAGGGCCGCTCTGCCGAGGAAATTTTCAGTGAAGTCGACGCAATGAAATTCCGCTCCTCAGTGACCCTGTTCGCGAAGGCTGCACCTGAGGAGCGCATCTTTGCCCATGCACTGGAAAAGTACTTCAACGGCGAGTTCGATCCGCTCACCCTGTCTCTTCTATCGCAGCCGATCTGAACGTAAATGGAAACCACCGGCTGCCCCGTCCTTGTTGCGCTCTTTGCGACAGGGTGGATTTTGAATCTGACCTACCCGTGCCGAAGCTACAGCACTTCCTTTTAATTGTGTTCTTTCACCTCTCCACCTGCGATCACCTTCGTCGAACTCCCGAACTTTTTGTAATCGCGAAACGTCTGCTCCAGCTGCACGTCGAAATTTTTGACCAGCCCGAGCCGCACATCGATCTTCGCCGTCAGATGCGCCGGCAGCCAAACTTCATCGTTCACCCGCGTCTGTTCCAGCATGATGCGCGAACCCTTGTGAAATCGTGCCAGGAACAACCCCCACGAGATCGTGTCCAGGCACTCAACGTCCATTTTGGAAAGTTGCAGGTCGGCTTTGTCGATCCACACCCGGCCGTGAAACTTGGGCAGAAACCTCGCCTCTTTCATGTGCGGCACGTATCCCGGACGCGGCTCACCATCGATCACCCAGGCCGGGCGCCCGTGGACGGTCTCGCTTCCCACCAGCTTGAAGTTGTACGCGTCAGCGACCTCGGTCACGAACTTGCGGCTGTCCTCGCGATCTTTTTCCTCGCGCTCTTCACGTTTCTTGCGATCGCCGTCTGACTCATTCTTTCGCTTGTCAATGATCTTCTGAATCTTCGCGTCTTCCTTGGCGGCATCTTTTTGCGATAGCGGCTTGTCGTCTTTTTCGATCAACCGTTCCACTTGCTCGCCATAAATCTCCAGCACGTCGTAAGTATTCACCTCGCTCGACTTCACCTGTCCCGCTGAATTCAACCGGTTCTCCACCTGCCGCTCGGTGTAGGTGTAGTTGCGCAGCAGCTTGTCATTTTGCATGTCCTTTTCGGCCACCACGCGAAACAGCGCCTGCATCTGCGCCTGCGATAACGCACCGTGTGAGTCGGGAGTGAGGTCAAGGGCTGGCGTTGCAGCAGGCCCAGCGGTTTGAGCGACTGCAGTCGAGCAAGCAATTGTCAGGATGATGGTGAGCCGGGCGATCGACATGTTCCTAACATAACCCGTCTGCAAAGTCGAAGTTGTCTAGTCGATTTGGCGATAGAAATAGCGTCTCGTAAATCGAAGTGGCACCGAGGCGCATGGTGCTCGAATTCACCGAAGTTGTGCAAGGATTTGAATCAAGAAAACTCTCAGTAGGTGGGAGTGAGCCCCATGTCCTTCACGATCTTTCGGTAGCGCGGCTCGTTGTGCAGGAAATCGAGCGTGGGTTGTTTCTGAAGAAATACCAGCCATCCATCATGTTCCTTGTAAGCAGCCTCGAGCTCGGTCAAGGTGTGCTCTTTATCTCTCAATTCTGAATAATGGTAGGCAAGAACCCACGGCGACACGTATTCTTTGTTCCTGGCGTTAGCGAGTTGCTGGTTAAGCATCCACTCCCAAACTCCGTGTATTCCATCTTTCTCGAAAGCGTGCCTGATGGCCGCCGCTGATTTTTCGTCGTTTATATTCAGAAATGCCTGCTCCAAAGCCGCAGCCGCTTTGCCATTTTCGCCTTTGACCTGGTACGCATTTGATAGACCGAATTCAGTCCAAAAATCCCGCCGATACGCTACCCGCTTTTCGTAATCGTCGATGGCGGCATCAATCTGCCCGGCAAAGACGTATGCATTTCCCAACTCCGCGTTGAGCGGATCTAGTTCTGCTGAGAGTTTTTGCTCCTGTAGCGCTTCCGTATCACGATTCTGCACAAAAAGTGCGAACGAGAGGGAGTTGTGGCCCAGCGCAAAATTTGGGTCGAGAGCAATCGCTCTGCGGGCCTCGGCTTCGGCTTCGCGCCAGTTCCAGTCACGAAACAAGTAGATCATCGCGAGTGCATTGTGGGCGTCAGCCAGGGAATCATCCAGGGCTAATGCCTTTTGCGCACATTCTTCGGCTTTGGGAAAAGCCTCGGGCGGCGATACTACCCCAACTACTGAGTTTGCTGTGTACATGTCCGCGAGGCCAGCCCAGGCGGCAGCGTAATCTGGCTGCAATTGGACTGCCCGTTCAAAATATGGCTTGCTTCGAGCGAAGTCGGTCCTGTACCAGTAAAAGCGCCCTTGAAGATAGGCGTCGTGAGCTTCGGGGTTTACATAACGCTGAGCTTTGATCGTAAACGGCGGAGTCTTGGCTTGAATGGCGATGGTTTGTGAAACCTCTTCCGGCAAGGAAATCGCATCGCTTAGGCTGCGATCATAGCTCTTGGCCCACACATGCGAGTCAGTCGGCCCGTAGATCAGTTGCAGATTCACATGGACACGGTTCGAGGCGCGGTTCACCGAACCTTCCAGAATTCCGTCAACCCCGAGCGCCTGCGCAATGTCGCGCAGCGGCTTGTTGACGCCTTTGTACTGCATGGCCGAAGTCCGCGACACGACTCGCAATGAGTGGTTTTGGGCGAGCGCGGTAATCAGTTCGTCGGTCATGCCGTCGGCGTAATAGTCCTGTGAACGATCACCCGAAAGATTTGCTAAAGGAAGAACCGCAATCGAATGGATAGGACCGAGTTGATTTTTGGCGAAGATACGGTCGCGTAATCCGGCGACGTTCAAGCCTATTAACGCGGCGGCCATTAGAACCGGAGCTGCTGCGGCTGCCGCAATCAGTTTCGAGGGGCGATGTTTTCGAGCGGCATTACCTTGAGGTTCCTTGGGAACTAGCGGCGCGGAGGTAACAACCGGTTCTGCTGCTAATGCGGGAGCTTGACTGTGTCCGTTAAATTCGCCGATGAACCGATAACCCTTGCCCGAAACCGTCTGTATGTACCGCGATCTCTCCGCATCGTCACCCAACGCGATTCGAATCTTGCGAATGGCAGTATTGATTCCATGCTCGGTGTCGACAAAAACATCTTTTCCCCAGAGCCGCTCAATAATTTCCTGCCGCCCGACCACCTCGCCGTTCTTTTCCGCCAACAGAATAAGCAGCTCAAGAGGAATTCGCTCGATCTTTTGCACTCTGCCGCTGCGCCGCAATTCGAACCGGAAGCCATCCAGCTCGAACTCGCCAAATTTGTAGGTACTCGGAGACAACACTTTCCCCTCGCGAGCAAGGACGAAACTATAGCACCAGTCTCGTTTGAGCTGCGTAACATTGTGTAAATTCAACAGCTTGCGGCTTCACCTTTCTTCACCAAAACTTCACCCGTCATCCATTGCCACTCATGGCGAATGCGGGCAAGATGCGCTGCGAAATTCGGAATTCTCAAAAGGAGATGGCATGCAAACCGGGTTCAAAAAGATCACACTAGCTCTATCGGTTGTTGCAATTGCCGCCACGCTCACCTCCACGGCGAGCGCAGCGTGTAGCAATTTCGATAAGCCCGCAACGCTTCATCGGCAATCGTGGGATTTGGGCGTCCTCGAGCCGGGTTCTTTGCTGCAAATTTCGGATCGCGATAGTGACCCCATCGTCGGCATGTGGCATGTAACCTTTACCGCCAAAGGCAACGCTGAAGGTCCGCCGGACGGCACCCCTATCGACAACGCCATGGTTGTCTGGCACCCCGACGGAACCGAAATTATGAATTCCAACCGTCCGGCACAGGATGGAAATTTCTGTCTTGGCGTGTGGGAGAGAACAGGCAGGTCAAGCTACACATTGAACCATATCCCTTGGCAAGGAAACGATACCGAGAACGCTCCCAGCGGGATCGGAAATCCCCAAGGCGGGGCTCAGATTGTCGAACAGATCACCCTGGGATCGGATTGCGATCACTACAGCGGATGGTTCACGCTGGACGCCTACGATACATCCGGCAATAACGTTGCCCACATCGTCGGCGTGATCAAAGCAACCCGCGTCACCGTAAACACAAAGGTGAAAAATCTGCTCTAAGGAATCTCCGGGGGAGGCTCAGGGCGGCGGGATCGTCGATCCCCCGCCCTGCCTGTTGATATCGCGTGGGATTCGGGAGTCATCGCGTTGGTCTGACGGGTCCGTCGACCTTGAGAACGCCTGCTCAGCTGGCGGCTTTCTCTTTTTCGCTGAGGTGGCCATTCCGAGCAAAGAAGCGCTCGATGAAGTTGGTGTCGGTGTGGCCGGCGCGGAATTCGGGATCGGCAAGAATTTTGCGGTGCAGAGGAATGGTCGTAAACACGCCCTCGACGATGAACATCTCAAGCGCGCGCGACATGCGGGAGATGGCCTCATCGCGGTCTTTGCCGCGTACCACGAGCTTGGCGATGAGTGAGTCGTAATACGGCGGAATCACGCCTTCGGCATAGGCTGCGGTATCGAGGCGAACTCCGGTGCCGCCGGGCGGATGGAATGTGGTGATCTTTCCGGCGGACGGTGTGAATTTTTCCGGATGCTCAGCGTTGATGCGACATTCGATGGCGTGGCCGCGGTGAACGATGGGGCCGTGCAGCACGTTCTCCAGCTTCTCGCCTAGCGCAATCAGGATTTGGCTCTTTACCAGATCGACGTCGGTCACCATTTCGGTGACCGGGTGCTCGACCTGAATGCGCGTATTCATCTCGATGAAATAGAGTTTGCGGTCCTTGTCCATCAGGAATTCGATGGTGCCGGCATTGACGTAACCGATGTCGGAGAGTGTCCGGCAGAGCATTTGGCCGATTTCTTCGCGCAGTTGCGGAGTGACCTGAGTGGAAGGCGATTCTTCGAGCAGCTTCTGATGGCGGCGCTGAATGCTGCACTCGCGCTCGCCGAGGCTGGCGACGGTGCCGTACTGGTCGGCGAGAATCTGAAATTCGATGTGGCGGGGGTGCTCGACGTACTTCTCCATGTAGAGATCGCCGTTGCCGAATGCCGCGGCGGCTTCGGATTGGGCGGCGTTGAAGAGATTCGGCAGTTCCTGCTCGGAGCGAACGATGCGCATGCCGCGGCCACCGCCGCCTGCAGAAGCCTTGATGATTACAGGAAAGCCGATGGTGCGCGCCCACTCCAGCGCCTCACCTTCGCCGCCGAGAACGCCTTCCGAGCCGGGAAGAATCGGGACTCCGGCTTTTTTCATGGCGGCGCGGGCTTTTTCTTTTTCGCCCATCAGACGAGTGACTTCGGGCGGCGGTCCGATGAATTTTATGTTGCAGGTCTCGCAGACCTCGGCAAAGTTGGCGTTTTCGGATAGCAGACCGTAGCCGGGATGGATGGCATCGACGTTGGCGATTTCGGCTGCGCTGATTACAGCCGGAATGTTGAGATAACTCTGAGCGAGCTGCGGCGGGCCGATACAGATGGCTTCATCGGCGAAGCGAACGTGAAGAGAGTTGCGGTCGGCTTCGCTGTAGATGGCGACGGTCTTGATGCCGAGTTCTTTGCAGGCGCAGATTACCCGCAGGGCGATTTCACCGCGGTTGGCGATCAGGATCTTATTAAACATTGACTGGCTGACCGGCAAAAACCATTAACCACGAAGGACACCAAGGTACACGAAGGAACTCATGGAAGGATTGTGTCATCATTTTTTTGGCCGGATGGCGAACAGCTCCTGGTTGTATTCGATCGGCTGGCCGTTTTTGACCAGCAACTTCACGACCTCGCCGGCGACATCGGCTTCGATCTCGTTCATCAACTTCATGGCTTCCACGATGCAGAGCACCTGGCCGAGCTCGACGGAATCGCCGGGTTTAACAAATGGCGGTGAGCCCGGGGACGGCGACTCGTAATACGTGCCGACAATCGGCGAGCGGACCATGTGCAGCTCTTCCGAAGGCGCGGCAGGCGCCTCCGTGGTTGTCGCGAGCGGAGGCGGAGGAGCAGATCCTGGCGCCGTGGCGACCGGCACTTGCAACGCCGCCTGCGCTGCCGGCACGGCAATGATTCGTTCCGTCTGGGCGGCCGGGGTTCCGCGCTTGATGCGCACTTTGACATCGCCGCGTTCGAGTTCAAACTCGGTGATGTCCTTCTCGATGAGGAACTCGACCAGCTCTTTGAGCTCTTTTTGGTTCATGCGTGAAGTGACGCAGATT
>DATIYR010000106.1:0-12781 GCA_035517535.1 Terriglobales bacterium | reverse complement strand
GTGTCGTCGAAGAAAAATTGTCCGTGATATTTGTCGGTGCCTGGCTTGGTAAAGATCTCAATCCGTCCGTAACCTAACTTGTCGTACTGCGCGGAAAACGGATTTTGATTGATACGAATTTCGCGGATCGCGGATTTCGGTGGAAGCTGCCCGCCGGTGAAGCCATCAATGTAAATTTGCCCGCCATTCGGGCCGGCCGCGGGACCAGCTAAGGCTTGCAATTCGTTTTGCAGCTCGTCAGGATCGTCGGACAAAGCTTCGAGGTCTTTGCCCTTGAGCACGATCGCGCCGGCATTCGAGGATGCGCCCACGTCCAAAGTCGTTCCCTCGCTCTCCACATTCACCTTTTCCCGCTGAACTTCGACTTCGAGCGAAAGATTCAAAGTCTGGCGTTGTCCTGCCGTGAGTTGAACTCCGGGCTTCTGCTGGATCGCGAATCCTTTTGCTCCGGCGGCAACCGTGTAAGTTCCGGGCGCCAAAGAATGAAATTCGAACGAGCCTTCCTGATTTGTGGTGGCTGTAGTCTGCTTGCCGCTGGAATTCGTAACAACCACGGTTGCCTGCGGAATGACCGCGCCAGTCTGGTCAGTTACTTTGCCATTGAGGGACGCGGTTGGGCCCTGAGCGAAGCTCAGCAGCGACAATAAGAGCACCGACAGAATGGCTAACAAACTTCTCAACTTTTTTCCTCTTTAATTGTCATTCAGAAGCTGCATCCGCCCCAGCAGGAGAACCGCCCAGGTTCCAGGGCGAAAGAATGGTTGCGGCAGCCGCTCCGCTTGGGGCCGCCGTGAGAATCGGCTCAACGCCGGTTAGTAGTTTCGTTGCAGTGGGAGGAGCGGCGGAACTTCCCTCGGTCGCCACTAAGATCACGGCTTCGCCTTTCTGCAAATCGGACAACGAGACACTCGGCATCCGGCTAAGAATTCGATCGAAATCCGGCGTACCCCCGGCTCGCATGCCTGCTCCAGCTTGGCCAGCACCGGACCCGCCAACGGCCTGTCCGCCTGCATTTCCGCTGCCCTGACCTGCACTCCAATTTCTTCCGGATCCGCCCGGCGCCGCTCCACTTGCCCCGCCTGCGTTTCCTGCCGCGGCTCCGCCTTTGAATCGCATCGCAAGTCGCTGCGCCACAAACTGCGGGAGTTGATGCATCTGCGACACCGGGCTTATCTTCAGCGTAACGGGTCTTCTCGTCATCAGATCCATTACTGTCACGCTGCTCTGCGTCGCATCGGTTGAGAGGACGGTTCCAGCGATTTGCCTGAAGGTGCCTGATACGATCTCTTTCGCGGTGAACTCCGTTCCATCGGCGTTCTTCGTTCCGCGCGCTTGCAGCTGATCACCCGGCTGGATTTGGCTCAGGGTACCGGGTTTGGCATCGTCGTAATTTGCCGAGTCCGGAGGGTAACGCCGAATTGCAGTGGTCGAAGTTACGTGAATTAAAATCGGCTTTCCGCCCGCGACCAGCGCGTTCGCGACAGTGATTGTTCCGTTTGACGCATTCACTTCTTTTACAATTCCGCCCACGCCGTTGCGCCACTGTTCGCGCTCTTCCTGCTGTCTATCGGCGATGTCGCTCTTCTTCATCACGACGACGATCGAGGCAGCGGTCGAATTATTTTCGCCATTTGGGCCCAGGGCCAGTACACGGTCACCGACCTGAATATCGGAGACCTGAATCGGCGTAGCACTCTTTAGATCCGTTTGCCCGGGCGTGGTGCGCAGGATGCGCGTGGAACCAGAGAGAGTCACAGTGGCTTCGCCGCTATCGGTTGTCAAAACAATCGTGTTGCCGTTGATCGACTTAACCGTGCCTACAGCTTTTGCGAAGGCGGTCTGCGCCAGAAGAGCGAGCGCAAAAACAAGGAAGCCGTATTTCAAAGCCGTTAGATGGCGCGCCCGGCCTGAGACTCCCCACAAATAAAGCATACGTAACCTGATGATTATTCAATCACGCGGCAGATTCAAGAGGGGTAAAGAATTGTCAAACGCTGTGAGGGGAGGTTAACAAATTTTAAAGGCGAAATGCTGGAAAGTTATCGAGTGGTGGAGGCCGCTTCCATTTTGAGCAGCTTCTCTTTCCGCTCCACGCCCCAGCGGTATCCGCCAAGCTCTCCGTTCGCGCGCAGCACGCGGTGACATGGGATGGCAATTGCAACCGGATTGGTCGCGCAGGCTCGCGCCACGGCGCGAACTGCTGAAGGACGTCGAATCGCTTTCGCGACGTCGGAGTACGACCGTGTTTCGCCGAAGCCGATCGATTGAAGGTAAGACCAGACGCGCCGCTGGAAGGCCGTGGCCTGGATATCCAGTGGGAGCGCGGCCGAAGATTCGATTCCGGAAACCTGATCGACGACCTGCTGCGCCACGGTCGCGAGCCCTTCGTCATCCCGCCTGCGGATCGCAAAGGGAAATTCGTGTTTCAGTCCCTGTTCCAATTCTTCGTCGGAGTCCGCGAACTGAATGCTGCAGATTCCCTTCTCCGTCGCGGCGATGAGCATCCGACCGAGCGGCGAATCGGCAAACCCGTAACGAATGGGTGCGGCAACGGCACCGCGGCGATACTTCGCCGGCTCCATTCCGAGCTCAGAAGAGGTGCGCGAGTAAAGCCGACTGGTCGAGCTGTATCCCGCGTCGTACATCGCGCGGGTGACCGAATGCCCGGATTTCAAATTCTGGCGGAATCCCCGCATGCGGCAGGAATTCGCATATTCCTTTGGCGTGACTCCGAGCACTGCCTTGAAGGTTCGCTGCAGATGAAACGGGCTCTGATGGAATTCGCGGCCTAAGCTCTCGAGCGTAATCGGTTCATCGAGGTGCTGCTCGATGTAGCGGCAGATCGATTTCACCAGCTCCTGACGAGGATTCCCGGCGATCGCCTTGGGCCGGCAGCGCAGGCATTCGCGAAAACCGGCACCCTCAGCCTCATGCGGCTTGCGGAAGAAACTTACGTTCTCTCGCCGCGGCCGCTTCGACGGACACGATGGCCGGCAATACACTCCCGTTGACGAAACTGCAAAAACAAATTTGCCGTCGCTTGCACCGTCGCGCGCCAATACCGCCTGCCACCGTGAGTCATTTGTGAAATTGCTCATTTCCAACTGCTCTTGGCTATCGAAGCTCAGTGTCGCACTGTTCATGATGAGAGCTTAATCACCCGTTGCAAGGAACAATATCCGCATCTTGCGGTCAAACTGATTTTGTCAGCTGACAGTAGCCGCTTACTTCGGGGGCTCGGTATCGCGAATTCGCAAATAGTCGGGCAGAGTTTCTTTCCAATGGCGCATATGGATTCCGCGCGCGTTAAGGCTGACGGACGAAAGTACCGAGTACCCTGGCCTCGCGGCGGGGCGCACAAACCGGTCGCTGGTAGTCGGCCGAACCGCGGTCTTTGCTCCCGCCTGCCGCAGAACCTCCGAAGCGAATTCGTACCAGGAGCACACGCCTGAGTTCGTGACGTGAACAATGCCTTCCGCATTGGCACGGCACAGATGGATAATCGCGTCGGCCAGATCAAACGTGTAGGTTGGACTGCCCCGCTGGTCATCGACAACGTCGACTTGCGGGCGTGTTGCGGCCAGTTTCAAGATCGTGTCTGGAAAACATTTGCCCCAGGGACCAAACAGCCATGAAGTCCGCACGATGCAAGCATCCGGTAATATCTTGAGAATTCCCACTTCCGCATCGGCTTTAGTCTTTCCGTACACGTTAATTGGATCGCGCGGATCGTCAGCTTCATACGGAGTAGTTTTCTTCCCGTTAAAAACATAATCGGTGCTGATGAAGAGCAGTTTGGCGCCAACTTCACGGGCCGCTTCGGCGATGTTGATGGACCCCTGCGTGTTTACTGCTGCTGCGAGTTCGCGGTTGGTTTCGCAACCATCGACGTCGGTATACGCCGCAGAAAGGACGATCCAGTCAGGCCTGCTGTCGCGCACAGCTTTGGCGACCTGCTCGGGCGAGCGAATGTCCGCATCAGCGCTGCCCAGGCCAGTAACTTCATCTTTCTTCCACTGGCGCATGAGCGCCTTGCCCAACATTCCGCTTGCACCAAAGATTGTGACTCGCATAATTGGAGTTTCAATTTCAACGAAACTTCCACTTAAAAGGATATAGCAACTTAGTTCACGCCTCGGCGAGCCACTCTGGCGAACGTATAAAATAGTATTTCCGTTCGAATCCTGTCTCGAGGTGCATTCATGGCGACCGTTGAAGCTCCAGTCCGTCCGAAAAGCCTTACGCGAACCCCGTTCCGCAACGAACCTGCGACTAACTTCTCCAAGTGGGACGTTGCCCGGGAGATGCGCGCGGCCCTCGACCGCGTGCGCGGGCAGCTTGGACGTGAGTACGACTTGATCATAGGCGGACATCGCGTAAGAACCGAAGAGAAGATTCACTCACTGAATCCGGCGCGGCCGTCGGAAGTGGTTGGTATTCACCAGAAAGCCGGACGAGAGCACGTTGAGCCGGCCATGCAGGCGGCTTTAACGGCATTCGAGAGCTGGAGCCGCACGCCGCTCGAACAGCGAGTCGAGCTTTTGCTCCGCACGAGCGAGCTTTTACGTGAACGCAAATTTGAGCTGATGGCGTGGCTGGTGTACGAGGTGAGCAAGAACTGGGCTGAGGCCGACGCAGACATCGCCGAGACGATCGACTTCTGTGAACTGTACGCCCGTGAAGCCATGAAGCTTTCGCAAGTGAAAACTGAGGTTCAACTCCCAGGCGAACACGATCAGCTCTTCTATATCCCGCTCGGGGTCGGAGCCGTGATTCCGCCGTGGAATTTCCCCTGCGCAATCATGGCGGGTATGACGCTGGCATCGGTCGTTTGCGGAAATACGGTCATCCTGAAGCCCTCGAGCGATTCGCCAACGATCGCGGCGAAGTTTGTCGAAATTCTGGAAGAAGCGGGAATGCCGGAAGGCGTGGTCAATTTCTGCCCCGGCGCGGGCGGCAGTTTTGGCGACGCGGTGGTTGCGCACCCGAAGACTCGCTTCATCGCCTTCACCGGATCGCGTGAAGTTGGCCTGAGAATCAATCGCGTTGCCGCTGAAGTTCCCGCCGGGCAGATTTGGATCAAGCGCACGATCCTCGAGATGGGCGGAAAAGACGCAATCATTGTGGAAGCCGACGCCGATCTCGACTCAGCAGTGGAGGGAGTTGCGGCTGCGTCGTTCGGATTTCAGGGGCAAAAGTGTTCTGCGTGTTCGCGCGCGATCATCGACGAACGCATTTACAACAAATTTCTTGAGCGGCTCAAAGATCGCGTGGAGCGGCTGACGATAGGTGATCCTGCCGCAAATCCGAACATGGGTGCGGTGATCAACGAAGGCTCGATGAACTCGATTCTGAATTACATCGAAATTGGGAAGCGCGAAGGGCGGCTGATCACTGGTGGCAGCCAGGCCCCTGATGCCGGCGAAGGCTACTTCATTCAGCCCACGGTAATCGCAGATATTCAGCCGAAATCGAAGCTGGAGCAGGAAGAAATCTTTGGCCCGGTGCTCGTAGTGATCAAATCGCGCAATTTCGAACATGCAATGCAGATCGCGAACGACACCGAATTTGGTTTGACTGGTGCGATTTATACGGGCTCGCGCGAAAAGATTGACATCGCCAAGCGCGACTTCCACGTGGGCAATCTGTACATCAATCGCAAATGCACGGGAGCAATCGTCGGTGCGCATCCCTTCGGCGGATTCAACATGTCGGGAACTGATTCAAAGGCCGGCGGCCCGGATTATTTGCTGCTGTTTACGCAGGCGAAGTCGGTGGGGGAAAAAAAGAGCTGAGGGATTTGTCATTACGACCAAGTGAATTGATCGCGTTCGAGATCAATTCATGCGTGGAGGAATCTGCTGTTCGCTTTGGTTCGCCCAAAAATAAATTGTTCATCCTCAACAGCAGATTTCTCGACTACGGAAGAATATTCGCAAGCGAATAATTTTTCTCCGCTCGGAATGACACTTGGATGGATTAACTATTTTCCAAGAACCAACTTTGCAATCGTACTTAGTTGCATGTTCGAGGTGCCTTCGTAAATCTTGCCGATCTTGGCGTCGCGCCAGTACTTCTCGACCGGGTAGTCCTTCGTAAAGCCGACTCCACCGTAGATCTCAATCGCCAGTGACGTAACTCGCTCGGCCACCTGCGAGCAAAAGAGCTTCGTCATAGCGGCCTCTTTCACAAAAGGCACTCCAGCGTCCTTCATTCGAGCCGCGTTGTAGACCATCAGACGTGCAGCCTCGATTTCCGTCGCCATCTGCGCGATCTGAAACTGAATTCCCTGAAACTCCGCGATGCTCTTGCCGAACTGCTTGCGTTCCTGCGCGTATTTCGCAGCGTACTCCCATGCGCCGCTCGCGACGCCCAGCATCTGTGCGCCAATGCCGATGCGGCCTTCGTTCAACGTCTCAATCGCGATCTTGTATCCCTTGCCAACTTCGCCGAGCACATTCTCACGAGGCACGCGGCAGTCTTCGAGAATCAATTCGCAAGTCGAAGACGCGCGGATTCCCAGCTTGTCTTCTTTTTTGCCAACCGTGAATCCGGGAAATTCTTTTTCGATGATGAATGCGGTAATTCCTTTGTAGCCAGCCGAAGGATCGACCGTGGCAAACAGGACGAAGATTCCCGCTTCCTTGCCGTTGGTGATCCATAATTTGCGGCCGTTCAGAACGTAATCGCTGCCCTTCAACTCTGCTCGAGTCTGCAATGCAAAAGCATCAGATCCCGAGCCAGCTTCGCTCAACGCATACGCGCCCACGGTGTCCGAAGTCATGCGAGGCAAATACCGCTTCTTCTGCTCTGTGTCGGCCCAGCGCAGCAGCGCATTGTTCACGAGCGTATTCTGCACATCGACTACAACTCCCGCCGATGCATCCGCGCGCGAAAGTTCCTCGACGGCAAGAATTGCCTCGAAAAACTTTCCTCCTGCCCCGCCATATTGTTCAGGAACCTCGATTCCCATCAGGCCAAGTTGGAAAAATTGATCGATCAGCGAGTGATCGAAAACGCCCTTTTCGTCCATCTCCTTCGCGAGCGGACGAACTTTTTCTTCCGCAAATTGGCGAACGTTTTCACGAAAAAGAATTTCATCTTCGGTGAGAGAAGTCAGCGGAGGCGGCGTTATGGTCTGCAGTGCAGTTTCCGGCATAGGAATTCCTTAAAAAGGCCAGCGCAGAAATTTTACAGGAGAAAGTAGGCAACAACCGGGGCGATGCAGCGATTAGGACTGCGCTGTTCCGGAATTGCCCCCGAAAACCAGCTTCAGCGGGTCCGATTTCAGGATGCGCTTGATCTGCGTGCGGGCGTGAGTTGACCACGGACCGGTCGAGTCCAGTTTCACATAAGCCTGCCAGTGCTTCAGCGCTTTTCGGGGTTCGCGCATTTTTTCGTAAGCCAGCGCCAAATTGTAATGGGCGTCGGCGTAAGTGGGCGCGAGTTGGAGGGCAGTCAAATAACTTTGCACTGCCTCGGCCACGCGGCCGGTTTCATCGAGGACATTGCCCAGATCGAAATGCGCCAGCGCGTATCGCGCATCAATCCGCAAAGCCTCGCGATAGTGGTCCTCCGCGCCCTTGTAGTCCTGGCGATTGTAGTAGAGCGTGCCGAGATTGATGTGTGCGGCGGCATGCTCGGGATCAAGCTGCAGGACCCGCTCGTACGCCGCAATCGCTTGCAGCTGGTTTTTGGGATCTTCTTCGAGAGCGACTCCGCGTGCAAAAAGCTCGGCCACATCGGCGGCTTCGGGTTCCTGCGGAACGGGCGAAGTCCTTGTCACCGGCACGCTGGCAACAACTTTTTCTTCTGGAGAAAAGTCGAACATAAATTGCCCGGCGATCGGTTCGAGCAGCTTGCCTTCGTGGCGAAACGCAACCCGGTGCCGTCCTGACGTGAAGGCGCTGGCCTCGAGTAACGGGTTCTCCATCCCTGCCGCTTGCTTCCGCATGGCTGTTAATGACTCCCGAATTTCGACCGGGCGCACGTGGCGCGCACACAGGTCGCGAACCTTCTTCACCTGCAACAGATCAAAGAAAGTATAACTCTCGGCGGGGGCCAGCAACCCGGCCTTTTCCCACGCCAGCAGGTGCCGCGCGCTCACGCGCAGGATGCGAACCAAGTCTTCTCGGCTGTATTGGTACACGCTAACAGTGAAACTACGCGTATTATCGGAAGCCGTTGTTCTGAGTGCAATAGGAAATTAGGCCTAAAAGGAACCTTCCCCGGCAACATTTGCAACTCAGCCGGTGCAACCAATGTGAAGCACTGTGGAAGACTGGAACGAAACTCGCGTGCTGACGAATAGAGCTATTTCGGAACGCGGCGGGAAGCACGCCCCGGCTGGAGCCGCAAAGTTTTTCGGGAATCCGGATCAAGTTCGATGATCGGCGCAGATTCGGCGTCACCCTGGCGAAGATAAGGGAACAGCGCAACGCGAGCAATCAGGCGCGCCGGTTCCGTAACGCAAGATTCAAACTGCACTTTCCTGATTGCATCAGAACCGTTTCCATTTGGTGTGCTCAGGCGTTCGATTCTGGTCACCGCGCGCGCAACTACACGCGCGAGTTCAGCGGCGTCCTGTGGCGAGCGCCCTTCGCTTAGACGTAACTGCGATTTTTCGGCGGAAAACCAGGTTGGGTTGCGGTTCGATTCTTCCGGTGCGCTGAGCCGCAGAACTTCACAGAGATGCGCGTGGGTGGTCGTTTCCGCCTCCGATTCTGACCCGTTCCGCTTGCGCAGAGTGTAACGGGCAAAAGACGCCAGTTCGATCCGGCCATGCACTCCGGCTTCCTCGAATGCCTCGAGCGCGGCGGATTGCGCTCGCGACAAGCCTCGCACCACCCCGCCCTTGGGAAATGTCCAGCGGCCCTTGCGCGTACGGACCAAAAGAAATTCTATTTTTAATTTGCGAAGGCGGTAACAGACCGCAGCCACCTGTTCGCGCTTCCGCGGTCGCTTGCCTTGCGCCGGCAGCAGAACTTCCGCCAACTCTCCCCAGCGCTTGGGATTTCGCACCAGTTGCAATCTCGACGACACCACTTTCCAGAGTGCATGAAGGAAGTTCATCTGCCTAGACAACAGTTTGATTCTCAGGAAAAATCCTCCCGCACGCCTCATACACTTCCAGGTTATCGCAAGAATCCGCCTACACACTTGCCGCGGCTCGATCATCGCGGCAATATTTTCTTCATTCGCGAAAATTGGGAGCTTGCTTGGAAAGCCTTTATTGCCTGCGCTGTAACCGGGAGATCGAGTCAGGGCAGAAATCGGTTGCCGTGTACGTGTTTTCGCAAACCGTTGGCATACGGCCCCGCCAGAAGTCGGCGGCACGGCGAATCTGTTTCTGCGCGCAATGCTCGGTTTCGCTTGCCATGGGCCCTGCGCCTGAGGGGGCACTCAACGTAGCTGCGTGGCAGATGATCCGTGAGCTGGTCAGCTCCGATCCTGCGCTGACCGCTGCTGCGTGGGAAGAACTGAGAGAAGTTGACGTGTTCTTGCCAGCCAACGACGGTGATGAAGCTCCGCGCCACGCCGCCGGAGGTTATCTTGAGTTTTGATGGTTTTTAAGCAGATGTTTTATCTGGCGCTCTCGATATACTTAGTTCAGGCCTTGGGTTTCAGCTTCCCAAAAAGAACAGGATTCCGGGGCTCGTTCTTTCGCGTTATTTGCTCGACATTGTTTTCTGCACTTTGACCGGTCGGACCTATGGCAAGTTCGGTAAGTCTTGAAAATCGCGCAGGGCTCGCGTACTGGATGGACGAGGTGCTGGTGCAGTGCGCAAAAGCGGAGCAGGATTTCAGCTCCGATCCGGTCCACGACCTGCGCACCGCCCTACGCCGCTGTCGGTCAATGGCCGACGGCATCCGGGTTTTCGATCGCGATCCTGCATGGAAAAAAATGCGTCGCGCCGGGAAGCAACTCTTCAGCAGCCTGGGCGAATTGCGTGACACGCACATCATGCAGGAGTGGATTGAAAAGCTCGCCCCGGTGGGTGACCCTGCCGGCAACATTCTTAGAAACTTTTTGAGTATTCGCGAACGTGAATTAAAGAGGAGCGCGGCCGCGGCTCTCGAACAATTCGATCGCAGGCAGTGGAAATCCTGGGCCAGCAAACTCCCGGCCCGCGCGGCGCGGATCCCACTCGACGCTCCTATTTTCGCCCATCTCGCGCTGGAGCGCTGGGTCGAAGGTCACAACCTTCACGCGCGGGCATTGCGCAATCGCACTAACGTCGCATTCCACCAATTGCGCATTGGCCTGAAACGCTTTCGGTACACGCTAGAAAATTTTCTGCCCACCTTGCATCAGGCATTCGCGGCTGACCTGAAGGCTTTACAGGATGCGCTGGGCGAAATTCACGACCTCGACGTGCTATGGGAAACAGCGGTTCGCATAAGGGCTTTCGCCGATGGCAACGAACGGGCGGAGTGGCGCAATCGCATCGAACATGAACGCCACCGTCGCCTGGACGCCTACCGGGCAAAAATGGTGGGAAGAGATTCGCTTTGGTCGACTTGGCGGGCAGCCCTGCCGAACGCAAGTGAGTTGCGCTCGCTTGGGCTTGAACGAATGCGAATCTGGGCGTCGTTCATGGATCCCGATATCGCGCACTCCAAGCTGGTGGCGCGAATTGCTTTGCAACTTTATGACGGCCTGCCGACTCAAGGAATCGTGCAACGCTCAAAGCGAGAGACCTGCCGCTGGATTTTGCAGGCAGCGGCATTGATGCACGATGTCGGCAGATCGAAAGGAAACTCGGGTCACCACAAAATCTCCGCCCGGCTAGTGCGAAAATTAACCCCGCCATCAGGCTGGGGCACGGGCGAGCTTCGCATTGCTGCGCTGGTAGTTCGTTACCATCGCGGCGCGCTTCCCGGCGCGGCCCAAAAATCATTTGCTGCGCTTTCGCCATCGGCGCAGCGGCTGGTTCAGTTTTTGGGAGGAATTTTGCGGCTGGCCTGCGCCTGCGATTGGGAACACGACGCCAAAATATCTCATCTCTCAGTTGAATCCGTGAGTCCGCTAATTGCGCTCCGTGCCAAAGGGTACAGCGAATCAACCGCTCTGGCCGAACATATGGCAGGCGCGCGCTACTTGCTGGAGCTGACTTATCGCAGGCCGATTCTGGTTTTGCCCGCCAAAGAAAAGTCGCAGGCACAAGCGGCATAATTGCGCTTGATTGTTTTCGCAGGTTCCTGCTTTTAATTCAATTGTCAAACAGGCAGATGTAAGCTAGATGAATTACAGATGCCGCGCGCTAAAGTAAGTCGTCCCGCCACACGCAACGGCCGTGAACTTACCGACTTGGCCGTACGCGCATGCCTCATCGCCAGCGACGCCGCGTTCAACACAAAGGATTTCCTCGCTAACACCGCCCAGATGGCCTTTATTGCGGTAAGAGATTGCGAAAAAGAGCTCGACCGGATCGAGCAGCAAATCGATGAGCAGCTTCCGACAGCCATTGCCGAGGTCGCCGAACCCGAGGCGCGCGAACTGCTCGCCTGTCTGCGCTTCAGCACGGATCTTGAGCGGATCGGAGATTTGCTATGGGGGGTAGCGCGGCGCGCACATAATCTCGAAACTCGGCTGGCAAAGCAGGACCTTCAGCAGCTCGCCGCTATGCTGGATGTGCTCGAAAAAATGTTAAAGGGCGTTCGAGAAGGCTTCGTGGAGCGCGAACTCGAACCGGCGAGCTATGTGTTGCGGGCCGACCGTGAGATTGATGAAATTTACAAGGCACTCTTTCGCCGGCACGTGCAAAATGAATCTCACCGAAATATCAAGCACGCCGCCGATGCCCTGCTGATGGCGCAAGCCCTTGAGCGCGCCGGCGATCACGCGACTAACCTCGCTGAGGAGCTATTCCGACTGGTTGAGGGCCGCAGCCTGCGGCATGTGCCGAAGAAGCAACTGAAGGATTGACCGCATGCGTTACAGGAGGGACTCTCCGGAGCCAGAGCGGCTAATGTGCGCGGTTTTTAGCGAACCGGCAAAGTGTTCCAAATCCATGCGCAAGCAGCGCAGAAAGGATAAACGGGAAAAAGGCGAAAGCCACTCCAAGCACACATATTCTGCATTGAAACGAAAAGCCGATACACACGGCTATCCACGCTGCCAAACACACCGGAGCAGCATCGTTCGAAGACCAATCCTTATCGGAGTACGCCAAGACAGTGAACGGTAATGCCGAGATAAAGCAAAGTTTGGCAAGCGGCCCGCTAAGGGAGCCCAGATCAGATCCAGCGTGGATTACCCTGAGGTGCATCGCGAGATAAATCGCGTAGGTGAATACCAGAAAGCAGAACAGAGCAACATACTGGAATACTCTGCGGTCGCCGCTCTCCCACGCTTCCCGGATATAGTCGCTGTATTGCATAGCGTAACCTTCAGCTGATAACGATTGTCGCCGCGATAAGTTGGCGTGCCAAGATGCCAAGAGGAACCTGCATGCGGCAAACGAATGTTACCGAAGTGTCCGCCTCAGCCGACTGCCGACCGGGAGGGCTGTTAACGTTCACATATTTTTAGGAACTTCCCCGACAGACACCGCAGAAATTGCGGCGCAAATTATTAATCGAGAGCGCTTAAAAAAAGTTCGATTTTTCGTTTCCTAGCCCTTTATATGAAACGAACAGTTCGATTGATTCGGGCCAAAGACGGCAACGGCTTTGAGTGCTCCGGATGTGGCAAGAAGTTCTTCCCCATCCCATTCAAGCCAGATGAAGTTTTGCGGAATGCCTTCGAGGAGCACGTTAGAAAGAATCACCCAGACGA
>DATIYR010000105.1:0-3559 GCA_035517535.1 Terriglobales bacterium | reverse complement strand
GAACTACGCAAAACACTTACCATGACACGCAAGCCAGGCAACGCCGGTTGGAGCAGCGGAAGACCTGTAGCGATCCCCGCTTCATCGCCGACCGAATTTGAACTTGAGGCGCATCGGCTGGGACTCAGCGAAGAGGAGTACACGTCCTCGGATCGGTTGCGGCATTGGTGCGCACAGAATCGAGAACGCTGCTACGTGCCGGAGTGGCTGCTTAAAAGATGGGGGATGACGACGGATCCGAATGTTGCATAACTGGGTTGGGCAGGATGGTCCGTTTGCGGTCATGCGTGCCCGCTCAGCAGTTATCGACATAAAACACCAATTCCCCATGCTCTCCAATCGAATCCCGCCATTCGTCCGACAGGTTCTGCATATTGGCAAGCAGCGGAGCAAGCTCATCCTGCTCCACGAATACGCCTTGTTCTTTCAGACTGTCTTTGAAGCTTTCCGGATTGAACCGAGGATCGGACCGAACATAATCAAGAACCTCGGCGCCACCCTCAAACCATACCGCTGTGTTGTCGCCGTAATTGTGCTCGTCGCTGGCTGTGCCCGCCCTGGCCGCTAGGTCATGGAGCAATGTGATCAGCGCCTTGGGTTCGAGGAAGCAAGACGAGTGCGAATTCCAGACTTCTTTGACCGGGCGAAAGCATTGACTCATCTTCTGGGCCTCCTTGACTTCGGAAATTAGCCACTATTTTCATAGCGTTACATGTGGTTGCGGTTATAGCGATTATTGTTGACATCCTTCTTCCCGTGTTCCATAATCGCTGTGGTTGCGTTTGTAGCGATTATTGAACAGAGGTTATTGGAGGATTTATGGTGGCGGCTGCCCAGGCAATCCAGGTCGCACCTCGTGATCAGCAGGAGATCGAACAGGCATCCAGGCTCTATCGATCTTTAATGCATGAAGGCACGGCCGCGCTGGTCGGTCCGGATGGATCCAGGATCGATTTGCCCGCGTCTGTGCACGAAGTTCTGGTGCGCGTTGTCGAGAAGATGCAAGAGGGGAAGGCCATCGCGGTGATGCCGCTCATGGAGGAGTTGAGTACGCAGGCCGCAGCTGATCTTTTGGGTATCTCCCGTCAGTTCTTCGTACGCGAGTGTGAGGCGCACAAACTCCCGTTTCACCACACGGGGACACATCGGCGGGTCTTATTGAAAGACCTCCTCGATTATAAGAAGCAGCGCGAACAGGCGAGACGCGAATCGATTACTCGAATTGCGCGCCAATCGGAAGAACTCGGCGACTATGACAAGTTCATCCCCCCCGAGAAATAAATGATTTCCGATTTCCCCGCGATTGTGGATGCGTGTGTTCTGGTCCAGGCCGCCGTTCGCGACACTCTTCTGAGACTGTTCGAACGGCGTTTGTTCCTGGCCCGGTGGACCGATGAAATCATCGAAGAAACCGTACGTACACTCCGCGACAAGCTGGGCAGGACCCCAGAACAGACGGATCGCTTAGTCAACGAACTACGTACGCACTTCGCGGACGCCTGGGTTGAGCCGGGCTACCGCAAACTGATTCCCGTTATGACCAATCATGAAAAGGACCGCCATGTGTTGGCGGCGGCCGTCAAGACGCCCTGCGAAGTCATCGTCACTTACAATCTCAAAGACTTTCCCCAAGAGGCGCTTAAGCCTTTCGGTATCGAGGCCAAACATCCGGACGAATTTCTGATCGATCTCTACTATATCGACGGCGAGATTGTCATCCACGAACTCCATGAACAGGGCGCCGCGCTGAGGAAATCTCGCACGATCAACGAGGTGTTGGTCTCCCTTGAGACGTGTAGGTGTACGCAGTTTGCGCAATTGATTCGCGAAAAGCTGGCATTATAGGTTCCCAATCAATCACGGAGGGACAGCCCGGGAACCGGATAGCTCAACCGTTCCTTCCCGCTTGCATTCGTGCCCAGATGTGAGGATCGATCGGAATCGGACTTGTACGACCGTTTTGCAGGTTCACAAAAGCGCCGTGATAGTTGAGACGGCCATACCGGAAAAGTCGCGCCAACATCGCGAGTGCCTGATAAGCGAGCGTCTGGTTTATGAATGGTTCTTGCCGCTCCAGTGCCTCCAGGGCACTGCAGGATGGAAGGGTGTCCTTCCGGTCTAGCTTCGGATCGACCAATTCAGGGAACAACTCCGCTGCAGTCGGCAGGCGTACATCAACGCACTTCTTTCTTGAATTTTCCGGCTGCCCCAGCACGAACTGGCCAGAATCGGCGTTGTTGCCGAGATCAAGCCAATAGAAGCAATTCCAGAACGTTTGCGTCCTGGCCATCGCATTTCGGGCCGCGCGTGAATCCACACATCCAATCAGAATGTCCGTCTCATGAGTCCAGCTTTCGTCCATGAAGGCGGTCACTCCCTTCCAGCCAAGTCCCCAGAAAAGGTTGATGCGAGTCGCAAGCACAATCGATTTATACAAGCCGATCTCACTCTCGCTAAAAGGTTGTCGCACACAGTTCGTTCGCGATATCCGGTCACCATCGATTAAGGTGACGTCGAGTCCGTGTGGATGTCCTGACGCCAGCATTGCTTGCTGCAGGTGTGGCAAACCTGCTGTAATGGCGCTCCCGGTTCCGCCACAACCAACGACGGTAATCCGCACTTTTTTCTCGAGCAGACTGGTGGGAATTCGATGCTCAATTGCGGGCTTGGTTTTGGTTCCGATAACTGTGGTCATGGTCGTTCATGAATTCGGCGAGTGTTTGGGGCAACTTCACCAGATACTTGCTCGGGAATTCCTTCTTCCCTTCGAGGAACTGCCACATGGCCAACAGGCCACCGGGAAACCGCGTGTGCTTGCGGGTACCCGAGGCATGGGTAAACTCGCTCTGAAAGAATGCCTGCTCCCACATCTCGATCGCCGCCACTGATTTTTCGCGCGGAATCTTCATGTTTCCGGTGCACACCACACCGTTGTCGTAACAGTTCCAGTGAGGGGCCATGCACATCCGGGTGTCCGCTTTCGGCCGTTCGCTTTTGTGCAACGCACGAATCCACAGGTTGGTGCCGCAGGCTTTGAATAGCAACGGAGGCTGCGGATACCGCTTGCTGTTCATCTTCTTTAGTAGAGGATCTTCTCCGCGATCACTGAAGAACATCGTTCGCTCGCCTGGAGGAGACCACCAGACGATCATTTCCGCCGTTCGCACCAACACCCTTTCCGGCAGAATCTCGACCGGAGCCGATCTTCCCAGACCGGCCATCACATCGATTAGCATCTGTGGCGTCATCAGATGGCCTTCGGACAATCGCGCGTCGTTGCCGTCATGAACGACTTCATGCAGGATCGCAAACGGATGGCGATACGGAAATCCCTGGTAGCTACTGGTCCCATATACCAGCAGGGCCCGGCTGAGGCGGAACTCTTGGCTGGACCCGATGTTTACGAAGGTATTCATCCTAAAGCTCCCGAATAATCTCGACTACCTTTGCCGCTGAAGCCAACGAGCGCAGCATCGCTCCGGCATAATCGAAGACGCGCATCATTTGTTGATCCAGCTTCTTTGGCGATTGGTTTAAGCGAATGGGAATGGCCACATTC
>DATIYR010000104.1:0-3968 GCA_035517535.1 Terriglobales bacterium | reverse complement strand
TTCCATTCGCCGTCAGTTCGGCGCGGATTGCATCCGAGCGCGCAAAGTCCCGTGCGGCCCGCGCGGCCTTCATCTGCTCAACCTTGCGGTTTACCTCGTCATCTGAGAGCCCCACCGAGCGCAGCGCCTCGATCAACTCCGGGCTAATGTCCTTCTCGCGCCCCTCCGCTTTTGCCCAGTCCAGCACGCGCTGCATCTTGGGCGCATCGTCATCTTTTAGCACGGCGAAGATTTCATCAAATTGATCGAGTGCGGCGAGCAGCGGCTGAACGTCATCTTTCTTCATATCCCCTGAAGTCATGGCAGCATTGGCGACCCGCACCATTTCAAAGATCGCCGCTTGCGCCTGCGCCGTATTCAAATCGTCACTCAGAGCTTCACGAATATTTTTCTGAGCTTCCTCGGCCAGGATGCGCATGCTCAGGTTAGCGCCGCCGGCGAAATTTCCCGTCGTCAGCCGTTGGCGGAAATTACGCAAACGTTCGACTGAAGCTGCGGCCTGCTGCAATCCCCCGAAGGTGAAGTTGAGCTGATGGCGATAGGGAACGGAAGCAAGCAAGAAGCGGATCGACGAAGGTTTGTGGCCCTTCAGAATCAGATCGCGCACGGTAAAGAAATTTCCCAGGCTTTTCGACATCTTCTCGCCTTCGACCAGCAGGAAGCGGGCATGGAACCAGAAATGGGCAAAAGGCTTGCCGGTGGCCGATTCTGACTGAGCAATTTCATTTTCATGATGCGGAAAGATCAGGTCCTCGCCGCCGGCGTGCAGGTCGAAAGTTTCGCCGAGCTTCTCCATCGACATGACCGAGCATTCAATATGCCAGCCCGGCCGGCCCGGCCCGATCCTGCTCTCCCAAAAAGTTTCTCCGGGTTTCGGGGCTTTCCACAGAGCGAAGTCGCGAGCGTTATCTTTTTCGTATTCGTCCACATCCACGCGCGCGCCGTCTTCCATGCCGGCGAAATCTTTTTTCGAGAGCTTTCCGTAGCTGGGAAACTTCGCAATGCGAAAATAGTAAGAGCCATCTTCCATTCGATATGCGTAGCCTTTCTCGACCAGCATCGCTATAAACTCGGCCATTTCCGGAATGTGTTCGGTCGCGCGTACCAGTTCCGGCTGCTCGATATTCAAAGCCGCAGCATCCTCCAGGAAAGCTTTCTCGTATTTCGCAGTGAACTGCTTGAGCGGCACCCCGGCCTGAACCGAATTGCGGATGATCTTGTCATCCACATCGGTGATGTTCATCACGTGGTGCACTTTGTATCCGCTCTGGCGCAGGAAACGGCGCAGTAGGTCGACCGCAATAAACGTTCGGAAATTGCCAATATGGCCGTAGTCATAGACAGTCGGCCCGCAGGCGTACATGCGGACTTCATTGTCCTCGAGCGGCTGAAACGGTTCAATCTTGCCGGAAAGAGTGTTGTAAAGGCGCAGTGGCATGCGTAAAAGGAAACTTCAATGATATGGGGATGGAAGAAAGAGGGTCAAACAGCAGCTACTTGGGGGGTAATCTCGACTTCAAAGCAGCCACAGATTTATTCGCACCGACACTTATCCCAAAACGCCAGCCCAATCGTTCGCAAGTGCGTCGTCGGCTCGGGTTTCTTCGTCTTCGGTTTCTTCGGAGGGATCAGCCTTCGCAGTAATGCTGAGAGTCGGGAGCCCGAGCACACTCCTTAAAAACAAAAAGGACGCCGCTCTGCGGCGCCCGGCTTTGTGCCTCTGTAAAGCCCTAATATTTGATACTACGCACGACCCCATTCACAGCTTGCATTCCGAAGTGGTTCGCCGCACCGCCTCCCATGAACAACTTGATATTGGAAAGTGTCACGATACTTCCGCCGGTGACGTTGATCGTCAGAGTAGACGGTGGCGGCTCAAAAGGCGGGCTGCCTCCGTTTGCCGTGATGGTGAGCGTCCCGCCGGAAATTTCAATTCCACCGGTGGATGGATACGAGACCGTCGCGCCCTTTAATGTGATGTGATGCGTATGAGCGTTGCGCTGAGTAGTACTGTTCAAATCTCCGCCCTCGAGCAGCAGTATGCCCTGGTCCGAGCGCTCCATGTTCAGCGCCGCGTAAAAGTCTGCTTTACCGTCCCACTTAATATGTAGAGACCATTGACCCCGAACTTCCCACGGGCCCGATGGCATCGATGTTATGGGTGTGTAGTCGCTAATTGTGCCCCGAAGATAAAGCTCCCGCGGTTTTTGCGCGAAACCGCTGGCGGCAACGGCAAGCTCGAGAACCGCTAATTGAGCCACCCACCACAAGCCTTTCCCCTTCATGACAGACCTCCAAGTCTGAGTTACGACTCACGTTTATGGGCCAGGCGCACCGGGGTTGCAATGCAGGACGAGTAAAGAAGCGATAAAGAATAGATAAAGCGCCAAGTCACTGATGCTATTGCTTCTTGCGCTCTCATCAGGCATGATTTCAAACGCGCGTAGCGGGACTGCGGGGTTTTTACGGCGCAGGAATTCCATTTCGGCGACTTCACACTGGATTGTTCCGGTTATCGCCTGCAACGGGGTGTCGACCAGTTGCACCTGGAAAAGCTTCCCATGGAGCTATTGATCTTCCTCGTCGAACGGCGAGGGGAACTCGTGACTCGCGACGAGATTGCCGGGCGGCTTTGGGGCCAGGACGTATTCGTCGACGTCGATCACAGTATCAATGTCGCCGTCCGAAAGATTCGCCTGGCTTTGCGGGACGATCCCGAAAAGCCTCGTTTTGTAGAGACGGTTGTTGGCAAGGGATATCGCTTTGCGGCGCCGGTGGTTTCAAATGGGGCTTCCGGTTCGCCGGTTGAGGCGGCGCTTCCGGCCAGCCAAACTGTACCCACTTCGACGGCTGCACCACAATCCGCCAATTCTCTCGGAAGAAAAATCTCTTTTCGCGCCGCGCTCGTGCTAGGAGCCTTGGTTTTCGCAGCGCTTCTCATAGTTCTGACCCTCGGTCGCGGATCCTGGCTGCTTCGTCCGGCGCCAATACGATCCGTCGCGGTCTTGCCTTTAAAAAATCTCTCAGGTGATCCCGCGCAAGACTATCTCGCCGACGGCATGACTGAGGAACTGATTGGAGATCTGGCTCGCGTCCCTGGGTTGCGCGTCATCTCGCGCACATCGGTGATGCGCTTCAAAGATACCCAGCTCTCGGTCCCGGAAATTGCCAGGACCCTCAATGTTGATGCGGTTCTCGAGGGTTCCGTAATACGTGAAGGGGATCAAATTCGAGTTCATGCCCAATTCATCCGCGCCGCAACCGACGAACACATCTGGGCGCAGGAGTACCAGCGCGAATATCGCAGCGTTTTGGCCCTGCAGGAGGATGTATCGCGCAGCATCGCTGAACGTGTGCAAGCCAGCATCGCGCCTGAGCAACGCGCGAGATTAGCGCCCACCCAGCCGGTCGATCCGGAGGCGCACGAGGACTATTTAAAAGCGCGCTATTACTTCACCCAAAGAACCGACGATGCTCTCAACAAAAGCATCTCGTATTTCAATCAGGCGATCACGAAAGATCCGACCTATGCGTTGGCGTATAGCGGCTTGGCTGATGATTACGCATTGATTGGTTTTCGCGGGACGGTGCCGTCGAAAGAGTCGCTGTTAGAAGCGAAAGCAGCAGCGATGAAAGCCATTGAACTGGATGACAAGCTGGCCGATGCGCACGCATCTCTTGCCTTCATTGCCGAGACCCACGAGTGGGATTGGACGACAGCTGAGCGCGAGTATAAGCGCGCCCTGGAACTCAATCCTGGGGATGCCCGCGCACACCACTGGTATGCGGGATATCTAACTTACCAGGGGCGATTCGATGAAGGCATTGCCGAGGAGAAACGCGCCCGCGAACTTGATCCGTTGTCCCTGCCGATCAATAACGCGCTGGCTGGGAGGTTGCTGGTGGCGGGCCGAATTGACGAGGCCCAGGATCAGGTAAGGAAAACGCTCGAACTGGATCCCCATTTT
>DATIYR010000103.1:0-5331 GCA_035517535.1 Terriglobales bacterium | reverse complement strand
TTTCTCATATGAAGTTTGGATGATCGGCGGCACAGCATTCTTCATCGCCCTCGCCGCATTTTTCTTCTTTGTGTACGGCAGACGCAAAGTTTCAAACGTTGTCCATGTGGGGGCGGGCGTCCACGCCCGCCCAGTCGAGCGCAGCTCGACAACGTAGCGTGACAAGAGCGACGGGCGCAATCGCCTGTCGATGATTAGCAGGAGGTCTCATGCCAAGCGGCGTCGCAACCGAAGTCAAAACTTATCAGCTCTACATCAACGGCGAGTGGGTGGAGAGCAAATCACGAAAAACTTTCCCGGTTTACGATCCCTCGACCGAAGAAGTCATCGCCCAGGTCCCCGATGCGAATGCCGAAGATGTGAATCGCGCGGTTGCCGCAGCCAGGGCAGCATTTGACGATGGTCCCTGGGCGACTACGACTCCGCAGGAACGCGGCCGGGTTCTTTTCCGTCTGGCTGAGAAAATTCGGCAGAACTCCGCCATGCTTGCCGAACTCGAATGCCGCAACACCGGCAAGCCCATCGTCGAGGCCGAATTCGACATTGCTGACGTCGCTACTTGTTTCGAATACTACGGCGGCCTCGCGACCAAAATCCTCGGCTACGTAAATCCCGTTCCCGATAACGCCGTCAGCCTCACTCTCAAGGAACCCATCGGGGTTGCGGGACAAATCATTCCCTGGAATTATCCATTGCTCATGGCGGCATGGAAGCTTGCCCCTGCTCTCGCCGCAGGCTGCACCTGCGTTCTCAAGCCGGCCGAGCAAACCCCGCTCACCGCCCTCGAAATCGCGAGGTGGTTTTCCGACGTCGGATTGCCGCCTGGAGTTGTAAACATCATCACCGGTTTCGGCGAAACTTGTGGTGCACCTCTCGTCAGGCATCCTGACGTGAACAAGATCGCCTTTACCGGCAGCGCCGAAGTTGGCAAGATCATCGTCAAGCAAGGCGCCGATACAGTGAAGCGTGTCACCCTCGAACTCGGCGGCAAGTCGCCCAACGTTTTCTTCGCCGATGCCGATTTCGAAGCTGCCATCGACGGCGCGCTTTTCGGTGTCTTCATCAATCAAGGCGAAGTTTGTTCCGCCGGCAGCCGCATCCTGGTGCAGAAGCCGATTTACAAGAAATTCGTCGACGCCATGACCGAGAAGGCGCGCAAGGTGAAATTGGGTTCTCCTCTCGAACGCAAAACCAAGATGGGACCGCTGGTCAGCAAGGAACAATACGAGCGCGTGCGATCCTATCAGGATCTCGGGAAAAAAGAAGCCAAACTGGCGATCGGCGGCGGCCGCGCAGAGAAATTCTCGAAAGGCTACTACGTCGAGCCGACCATCTTCTATGACGTCGATAACAGCGCCCGCATCGCCCAAGAAGAAATCTTCGGTCCGGTCGCCTCCGTCATTCCCTTCGACGACGAGAAAGACGCGCTGAAAATTGCGAATGATTCACCCTATGGCCTCGCCGCCGCCGTCTGGACCCGCGACATCTTTAAAGCATTCCGCGTAGTCAAGTCACTGCGCGCCGGGATCGTCTGGGTGAACCATATGCAGCCAACATACGTCGAAGCGCCTTGGGGCGGATACAAGCAGTCGGGCTTCGGCCGCGAGTTGGGCCCGTGGGGAATCGAGGAGTATCTCGAAACCAAGCAGGTGCACATTAATTTGAGCGAGCAGCCAATCGGCTGGTACTGATAAAGCAGCGGCTAATGGCCAGCGGTTAGTGGCCGTTAAAGACGAACACGACGGTTTTCCTTTGTGTACCTTCGTGTCCGTTGTGGTTAATGTTTTTTGCTGGTGCAGATAATGGGAACTATTCAACTGAAAAGTCCAATTCCCGGCCCCAAATCCCGCGCGCTGGCTGCGCGCCGCGAATCCGCCATCCCGCGCGGACTTGCTCATGCCACGCCGGTTTACATCGCCCGCGCTCAAGATGCCTGGCTCGAAGACGTGGACGGCAACCGGTTCATCGATTTCGCCGGCGGCATCGGCTCGCTCAACTCCGGGCACCGCAATGCGCACGTGATATCAGAACTCGAAGCGCAGCTGCGAAACCATCTGCATGCGTGCGCATCAGTCACGCCCTACGAAAATTACATTCGTCTCGCCGAGCGCCTGAACCAAATTACGCCCGGCCGCTTTCTCAAGAAAACACTCCTGGTGAACACCGGTGCCGAAGCCGTCGAGAACGCAGTCAAGATCGCTCGCGCACACACCGGCCGTCCCGCAGTCATCGCCTTCGAAGACGCCTTTCACGGCCGGACCTACATGACGATGGCGCTGACCAGCAAGACGCATCCCTATAAAGCTGGCTTCGCGCCATTTCCTTCGGACGTTTATCGCATCCCTTACGGCTACTGTTATCGCTGCTCGTACTCGCTGAAATATCCCGCATGCGATGTATATTGCGCGCGCCATCTTGAAGACACATTCAAGCGCATGGTCGCAGCCGAAGAAGTTGCTGCGGTGATCGCCGAACCCGTGCTCGGCGAAGGCGGCTTCGTAACTCCGCCACCCGAGTTTTTTCGCATTCTGATGGACATCTGTCACAAGCACGACATTCTTTTCATCGCCGACGAAGTGCAGAGCGGATTCGGCCGCACCGGAAAAATGTTCGCCAGCGAGCACTACGGCATCGAGCCCGATATTCTCGTCAGCGCCAAGTCCCTCGGTGGAGGTTTGCCTCTCGCCGCCGTGACTGGCCGCTCCGAAATCATGGACGCTCCCGGCATAGGCGCACTCGGTGGCACTTTCGGCGGCAATCCGCTCTCCTGCGCTGCCGCAAATGCGGTGCTCGACGAGTTCGAAAATGGCGACCTGCTAAAACGCGCCAACTCCATCGGCCAGCAGTTCGAAAAACGCGCTCGTGACTGGAAAGCTCGTTTCGAACTCATCGGCGACGCCCGCGGTCTTGGCGCAATGCGCGCCCTTGAACTGGTCAAGTCGCGCGAGACCCGCGAACCCGCGCCCGACGAGACAAAGAAAGTCTCGCAATACTGTTACGAGCACGGCCTCATCACCATCACCGCCGGCACTTACGGCAACGTGATCCGCCTCCTGGTCCCGCTCGTCATCACTGATGACCAATTCGACGAAGGACTGAACGTCCTCGAATCCGCTCTGGCTGCGGTATGCCAAAAGAGACCAGTGCTGGCTGGAACTGGGACGACATAAGAAGCACGCTAACTGCAATTCACATATCCCGTCTCCTTCGTGCACCTTCATGCCCTTCGTGGTTCATCTTTTAAACTGGCTTCGGTTTGCGAAAAGAAACGGCGCTCGCCAGTCCTGGTGCTACACAGAGAGCCGTGCGAATACCCGCAATTGCCACATTCTTCTCCCTTCGTGCACCTTCATGCCCTTCGTGGTTCATCTTTTAAACTGGCTTCGGTTTGCGAAAAGTAACGCTCGCCAGTCCTGGCGCTACATAGGGCCGCGCGAATACCCCTAATTGCCACATTCTTCTCCCTTCGTGTACCTTCGTGCCCTTCGTGGTTCATCTTCTAAACCGGGACGTTCGTGAACTTGACCGCAGGCGGCCTCTTCTGTTGCACTTACGATAAGGACGTATTCTGCATCTTAGGAATAGCTATGAAAACCCTCCGTACAGGCATTTTCCTGGTGATTTTGGGCGCCGGGCTGGCGAGCACTCCGGCGTGGGCCGTCAACCGCGAACTGGTCGAGCTGCAAACCCAAGTGCAGCAGATTCAGGACCAGATGACCAGCATGAAGCAGTACCTCGATGAGCGCATGGGTGTGCTCAAGAGCCTGATGGACCAGAATACCGACAGCATTAATAAGGTCACGGCCGCCATCACCAACATGCAGGTCGCGCTCCAGAAGCAGCAGAGCGACGCCAATAATCACGTCGATCAGCTCTCCGGCCAGCTACAGGCGCTGAATGACAGCCTGGATGAACTCAAAGCCCGCCTCGGCAAAGTGACCACCCAGCTCGAGGCAATGCAGCAGGCACAACAGACTCTTGCCGCTCAAGCTACCCAGCAAGCGGCAGCCCAGCAGCAGCAACAGCAGCAGCTCGCCGTTCCGCCTCCCGACGTCCTCTACAACAACGCCCTCCGCGACTACAACGGCGGCAACGCTGATCTTGCCAAACAGGAATTTTCCGACTACGTGAAGAACTATCCGAATACCGATCTCGCCGGCAACGCCTATTTCTATCTTGCCGAAATGGATTTCAAAGCCGGCAACTATCCCGACGCAATCACCGGCTACGACAAGGTCCTGCAGGATTTTCCCGACGGAAGCAAAGCCGCCTCAGCCGAGCTGAAGAAAGGTCTGGCTCAGATCGAAGCCGGCCAGAAAGACGCGGGCATTTCCACGTTACAGCACGTTGTCCAGCGCTATCCCCGCACCAACGAAGCCATGCAGGCAAAAGACCGCCTTAGGAAATTGGGAGTGGCGACCAGGGCGAGCAGAGCGCAGGGGCAGGAGTAACCGCGGAAACGCAATCCAGCAACTCTGATTCCTCACGACTGATGCTACCTAACCTGATGTCATTCCGAACCGCTTCAGCGGTGAGGAATCTGCTGTTCGGCTGCAGAACGGAGCCAACAGAGCTTAGAAGAGCCGGAAGCTAGTCTCGATGCTGACAAGTACTGCAACCGGTAAGCCGTCCTTCGTCCCAGGCCGGAATTTCCATCTTCGAATTGTTTCAACTGACTTCTGATCCAGCCCCAAGCCGCCTTCTTTTGTAACCCAGACGTCTTTGACGGTCCCGTCGGCCCCGACAATCACGCTTAAAGCAACACTGCCCTGAAATTTCGCTTTTCTTGCGAGCTCCGGATATTCCGGATCGGGTTCGTAAATTGCGCGCGGTGACTCCACGCCATCCGCATGTGCGCGAAAAAGCTCTCCCTTTGAGATTTGTTTTTCTACGGGCTCCTGCGGCTGGGTTGGATACGCTGGATCGAGTTCGACCGACGTACTCACATCACCACGATCCGAGTTAATTATGACGTAGACTCTTGCATCAACCGGTGACCCTGCGATGGTGCACGCCGTATAACGCCACTGACTGATGGCGTCTGCCCCGGCGTCCTTGAGTTCCACATTTCCGCCTGCGAATGCCACATCGGTGAAGACTCCCATCGTTGTCAGTGTTGCAGAGAAGACGGAAATTATGGTTTTGTCCGCCAACACATCGGGAATGTCTGGCGCAATAATCTGGATCGGTTCCCCAAGCTTTACTGTAGCTTTCAGCGGCTCTGGTCTCTCGCTCGCTACAGCAGCGGGATTCGAGGTCTGTTGAGCATATGCGTTTGAAAGCGCAGCGAGTATTAGAAAGACAGCTAGCTTAGGAACTGACATACAGTCT
>DATIYR010000102.1:0-4861 GCA_035517535.1 Terriglobales bacterium | reverse complement strand
GCGCCGGTTCCGGTTCCGCCGCCGAGGCCGGTGGTTACGAAAACCATATCCGCACCTTCCAGCGCCTCAATAATCTTGTCCGAATCTTCGAGCGCGGCTTTGCGGCCAACTTCGGGATTTGCTCCCGCGCCGAGACCATTTGTGAGTTTTACGCCCAGCTGAATTTTCACCGGCGCACGCGACATGCGCAGAGCCTGCAGATCGGTATTGGCAACGATGAACTCGATCCCGTCCATGCCGGCATCGATCATGCGGTTTACGGCGTTACCACCGCCGCCGCCAACGCCAATCACTTTTATGCGAGCATCGTTGCGGGCGTCATCGTTGTAGCTGATGCGAATTTCGTTGTGGCTCTCTTTTTTCATTACTTCACCTCTTTTTATATTTCGTCTTTCAAAAGCTCTTAACCGCCGAGACCGCAGAGGATTCGCGGATCGCAAAAAATCTCCGCGCACTCCGCCTAAACTTTGCGGACTCTGCGGTTAAAAGCTTTTCTCTATCCCTACCTGAGGCAGTTTGTTAACTGGCAACCGGCAACTGACAGCCAGTAGCTGCTTCATGCTCCTTTTCCCACCAGCATGGATTTCAACTTCGAACTCCAGCGGTCATCCTGCACGCCGCGCGCAATGCGAGCGCGATGGCCATACGCCACCATCCCCAGCACGGTCGCGAATTCCGGCTCGGCAAGCGCTGACGGCATCTTCGCAATCGGCACCGGCCAGGCCATCCGCACCGGCTTGCGCAGCACGGAATCGGCAATGTCCATCAACCCCGGCAATCTCGCGCCTCCGCCGCTGATCACAACCCCCGCCGCGCAAACGTCCAGCATTCCCGCATGACGCAGGCTTTCCCGCAGCATCTCAAACAGTTCCCTTGCGCGTGGCTCCAGAATTTCGCCGACCATGCGTTGCGAGATCATGCGCGAGGGCCGATCGCCAACCGAAGGAACCTCGACTTCGTTTCCTTCGGGAATCAGCGTCACAATTGCATTGCCGAAAAGCTTCTTGATTTTTTCCGATTCGATCAGCGGTGTACACAAGCCTACCGAGAGATCACTGGTGAAATGATCTCCACCGACAGGCAGCACGGCGCTGTGTGCAACGGCACCCTCCTGAATCACGATTACGTTTGTCGACCCCGCGCCAATGTCGGCGAGACAAATGCCCAGCTCTCGTTCATCGGAACGCAAGACTGAATCAGCGCAAGCGAGCGGCTCGAATACGGTGTCATCGACGTGAACGCCTCCGCGGTTGACCGCAGTAATTACGTTCTGCGTTGCCGAAGCCGCGGCGGTGATCATGTGGACGCGAACCTCGAGCCGCGCCGCGATCATCCCCAACGGATCGTGCACTCCGCGCTGCTCATCCAGAATGAATTCCTGCGGAAGCAGATGAAGCACTTCTCGGTCCGGCGGGAGCGGGATGGCACGTGCCTTTTCGACAGCTTGGCGGATTTCCTCCCGGCCAATTTCGCGTGGGCGATTGAAAATCAATCCTCCGTGCGTATTCACGCCGCGTATGTGGGATCCGGCGATACCAAGGATTGCGTTCTCAATTGGTATCCCGGCACTATCCTCGGCGCGCTCAACCGCCTTCTGAACCGAAGCAACAGCCTTTTCTAAATCGACGATGATTCCCTTGCGCGATCCGCGGGAATCCGCCAGACCGTGCCCGCGGTAACGCAATCCGTTCTCGCTGATTTCCGCGACCAGGACGCAAGTCTTCGCGCTTCCCACATCGATCGCAGTCAGGAATTGTTCGCTCGCCTTGGGCATCGTTATTGCGTTCCTTCTCCTTTGAGGATTGCGGGGCTCGGCTTTCGCAGAGCGGGCGCAGTCTGTGGCTTATTCAGCAGCGCGGTGCGGTTTGGGGAGGGCTTGGCGGCTACGCGCCTGGTCGCTACCGGATGTTTGTGCCAACGAGATTTTGCCGAAGCTGGAGCAACTTTGCGTTTTTCTTTCGGCGCGGGCCTCCAGGCCGATCGGGTCGTGGCTTGTTTGAGAGGCACGATGTGCGCAGGATTGGAGCGCGGACGTTCACGGCTTATCAGTGCACTCGGCTTCACTCCCGCCGCAATCGCAGACTTCGCGACGGACGCTGATAACGCCGGCTGATGAGCTGGCCCGTGCAGATCGGGATTCACTATGATCTGCTGGTCGTAACGCAGGTCGACCGAATCGATCTTCTCGAATTGCTGCCGCCACTCGCGCAGGTGCGCCACATAAATCTTGAACCGGTCGAGATAGTTCGAAGACCCGAGATGCACCAGCACTTCACCTTCGGGATCGCTGGTGAGCACCTTCACGTCCTCAGGGTCGGACAAGTCGACTTCGCTTAAGTCTTGCGAATAATGTCCGCCGCTCGAATCAAGCTGACGGATCAGCTCGTTATAAATTTTCATGCTTGCCGCACGGGTCGAAAGCGGCTCCACGCCGGAGATGCCAACCACCACCGGGAAGGAGAATTTTCTTTTGCCCGGAAGCTCCATCAGCACGCCGCCGGCATCGATCAGCATCACCTTCGATCCGACTCGTGCAAATGCCACTGGCGTGCGCTCGTGAATCTGAATTCTGATCCGGTTGGGGGCGAAGCGCATCACGCTGGCCGACTCCACCCACGGAATCTGCTCAAGCTGCTTTTGTCGCTTGTCGAGTGGAATAAAGAAGACGTTGCGGCCGATATCGCCGCCCATCACTTCCATAATCTGGGAGCGAGTAACGTTGTTTAGCTCGGCCATTTCGATGTTGTCGCTCGAATCGAGACGAAAACGCCAGGAGTGCTCTTCGTAGTGATAGAACGCGGCCGCAGCAACCGAGCAAATCGCGAAGACAACAATGGCGAGCGCGACCCACAACAGTCGCGTGGCGGTTTTCTTGGGGAGCGGGCTGCGGCGAACGGAAACTCGTTTTTGCGCCCGCAGAAATGGCGATTCCTTCTCCGCGTCCAAGTCGAGCAGGCGAGCGTCATCGAGCTCTTGGCGCGCCGGGTCGTCGGGCGTAGAGTACAACTCTTCCTGGATGGCAGAACCACCGCGTCGCGCCATCAGACAGGTCAGTTGTCGTGGGAACCGCTGAGCAGATTCACTATAACTTTATTCTCACAAGCTTAGGAAGATAAAAGTTGGTGCCGTTTTGCACAGGGGAATTCCAGCCGTCAGCTTTCTGCCGTCGGCTATCAGAACCCGCGCAAAGATGTCGTTCCGAACCGCCTATGCGGCGAGGAATCTGCTGTTCCTCAGCCAAAAGCAGATTCCTCACGCCTGAAGGCGTTCGGAATGACAGGCCATAAGAGCTTGGGGTTTAGCTGACGGCTGAAGGCACTAGCTAATAGCTTCTTCTCTGCTATCATTCTCCGCTTCCTATGCACCCGCTCCTGCTCAGCATTCTGCTCGGCTTAACCGCTGCCGCGGCCAATGTATTCGGTGGGACGATTATTGTCCGCCGGCAATGGGAACGTTCTTACCTGAAATACTTCGTGGCGTTAGGCGCGGGATTCATGCTGGCTACGGCGATCATCGAAATCATTCCTGAGAGCCTGGCGCTGGAAGGAAGAAATGCGGCGCTTTTGATTCTCGCCGGTTATCTCATCATCCACTTCTTCGAGCACACAGTTACTCCTCACTTTCACTTCGGCGAAGAAACCCATCCCGAACAATTTGTAGCAACTCACAAAGGATTTTCGGTCTTGCTCGGATTGATGATCCACACCTTCTTTGACGGAATTGCCATCGCCTCGGGATTCATCATTTCGAACTGGCTGGGCTGGGTGATCTTTCTGGCGGTGTTTCTGCACAAGATTCCTGAAGGATTCACCGTGGCATCGGTGATGCTCGCCAGCGGCCGCAGCAAGCAACTGGCGTGGGGAGCATCGGTTTTGCTCGGCGGCGCCACTTTGGCGGGAGTACTGACTATGGCTTTGCTGAAGCACGAGGTCGGACTCGGACTGCCGCTCTCTGGTGGAGTCACGATCTACGTCGCGGCTTCCGATCTCATGCCCGAAGTGAACCGCGAACCGGGAGGAAAGATGGCCATGGTTGTCCTCCTCGGAGTAGCGATCTTCTTTCTACTGGATCGTGTCGTGCATTAATCCACCTGGTGACTGGCGGTGTAGCCTTCACGCGCGATTACCTGATATTTCACGTCCTTACCCTTTTGATCGCGCACTTTTAGCGGTCCGCCGTCCGGCGCCACCACTTCCACCTTCAGCTTCCTGTAAGTGCCATCCAGCTTGGCGTTCGTCGGATGATATGCCAGAACGTACTGGTGGCGAATGTCGCTGCTGATGTCCTTAAACGCGTCGACATAATCGCCTTCGAGGCGCGGTTGGTAGAAGCGGCCGCCGGTCAATTTGGCAAACGTCTGCAGCTCGTTGTCGGCTTGCAGCCAGTCGATCTGCTGGATGCCCAAACTCGCCATGCCGTGTGACCCGAAGGTGCAGTGATTCACCTCGCAGTACTCGCGTTCAATCCATCCGATGCTGACGGGAATGATGGTCACGTCATGCGTGCTCTTCACCTTCTTAAGAATCTGGTCGTAGTTCAGCTTGCTGAAGGTATCAATTCCAGTGCTAATCAGAACGATGTACTTGTGTCCCTCGATCCGCTCCAGGCGGTCCAGCGTGTCATACAGAGCGTCAAACAGGTTGGTCTCGGAGAAACCGGGCATGCGCAAGGTGTTAAGACCCTGCATGACCGCGTTCTTATCTTGGGTAAAGTCCACGACGATGTCGGGCTTCATATCGTAAGAGACGACCGCGACCCAGTCATTTTTCTTCAATGTGCTGGCGAAAATGTAGGAAGCCTGCAGTGTGTCATTGAGCAGCCACCAGGTCGTCGAGGCAAATTCGATCAGCATCACCGCCGT
>DATIYR010000101.1:0-5695 GCA_035517535.1 Terriglobales bacterium | reverse complement strand
CCCATCAGCGCGCTCATGATGCCAGCGCACAACTTCGGGAACGCACGCCCAGGGGAACTGAACGCCTACCACGATCTGGTGTCCGACGGTCGTGTGGTCGGCCATCTCGCGGAACTCTTCCGCGTCGAGCGTTGTAGGTTTTCCGAACAAGCGCTTATCGACGGCAACCTTGCCGATGTCGTGAAGATATCCCGCCGAGCGCAGGGCGGTGACTTCATTTGGCCCCATGCCCATGGCGTCGCCGATCGCGGCAGCGTATTTACCCACGCGAATCGAATGCCCATGAATGTTCACGTGCTTCACGTCGATGGCGGCAGCGAACGCTTCGAGCGCGTTGTCATAAAATCCGTGCAGCGATGCCATGAGCCGCAGATTGTCGCCCACACGTTGCGCCAGAGTTTGCGTCAGCGCGTGATTCTGCACGGCCAGAGCAACGTAGTGCCCGAGCAATTCGAGATATTGCAGGCCTTCTTCGTCATAGGGCGAATCGGCCTCGCGCCGTCCCAGTGCGACGGCGCCCACCAGTTTGCCCGAAACTTTGAGCGACATCAGGCAGCGGAACAACTCAGGAGCAACGTTGCCGTTGGCGCTGAGGAAAGTGTCGTATGACGATGCTTCCAGCAGCACTGCGCCGCGGGTCGTGGCCAGAGCGTGAACATGTCGCGGCAAAAGGGGAATGACAGAAGGCTCGGGGATGAGCGCGAATCCCTGCGCGGCAACGGAGGTGAGCATCGCCGGCTTCTCAACCAGAACAAAAAGCACACCCTCAGTTGCGCCGCTCGATTGCATGAGCGCCGAGAGCATGACCTGTGCGGTTTGAGCAAAGTCCCGCTCCGCCGTCATCTCGGGGCCGAGATCGGAGAGCATTGCTACCGTGCGCAACAGCCGCCGGAAATTTTCTTGTGGCGCTGCCACCTTCGCGGAGCAGACGTAAGTTCCAGAGCAAATTGAGAGTACCATGCAGGGAAATCACTGCAGTACACGCAGTTGTTGGTTAGTTTGGTGCGGCGAGCTGAGCTGCTAACATCGAATCGATGAAACGGTGCATCGCATTTTTCCTGTTTCTGGCGGCGATTGCGCCGCAGTCGTTCGCATGGGGACCGGAGGGGCATCGTATTGTCGCCGACATTGCCGAGTCCCGGCTGAGCCCGGAGGCGCGGATAAAAATCAGGCAGTTGCTCGGCAATGACGATCTCGCAGCAATTTCGACCTGGGCGGATCAGGTCAAGGGTGAACGACCGGAAACTTTCGGATGGCACTTCGTGGATATTCCTGCGAACGCATCTGGATTTTCGGAAGCGCGCGACTGTTATCATCCCGAACCGAAATATCCGTCGTCGCTCAATGACCACGATAATTGCGTGGTTGATCGCATTACGAAATTCAAGAATATCCTCGCCGATAAGAATGCGCCGAAGGAGCAGCGAGTCGAAGCGCTCAAATTTTTAGTCCACTTCGTTGGCGATGTGCACCAGCCGCTGCATGCGATCGGCGAAGCCCGCGGCGGTAACGATATTCACGTGGTCGAGTTCGGATCAACCGAATGCGGGAAATACCCCTGCAATCTTCATTTCGCATGGGACATCGGCCTGATTGAGCACACCGGGTTGACCGAGGTGCAGTACGTCGCCAGGATCAACGAACTTATTGCAGGCGAGAAAATGACGGCCGATTGGCTTGGGACGCCGGAGACATGGGCGAATGAATCGTTCCGGGTTGCGAAACAGATTTGGCTGAAAAATGGCGGAGCTGTCGATGAGAGGTATTACGAAGCTGATATCGCAATTGTGAATGCGCGTCTTGAACTGGCTGGGATGAGGCTGGCGGCAATGCTCAATCAGGCGCTGGGGAAGTGACCGATCACGCCGCAAAGAACTGATACAGCATGAGGTAAACAACCACTCCCGTGATCGAAACATACAGCCACACCGGGTAAGTCCAGCGCGCGATTACCCGATGACGGTCGAAACGCTCGCGCAACGCACGACTCAAAGTTATGATCACCAGCGGCACGACCGCGGCGGCAAGGATGGTGTGCGAGATCAGGATGCTGAAGTAGACCGGCCGCGACCAGCCATGCCCCTGAAAGTGCACCGAGCCGACGTGTGCGTGATAGTACAGATAGGAAATCAGAAAAAGCGAAGAAGTGAAGAGCGCAGTCAGCATGAGCGCACGGTGCACGGCCATGCGTCCTTGCTTGATCATCCTGCGCGCGATTACCAGCAACACCGCGCTCGTTCCATTAAGCGAAGCATCGAGAACCGGATAAATTGCGTATTGTGACGGAACTTGAATCATGCCGCCGGCTTGGTCGTGCGCCGGTTCACCATCAAAAATGCGAGCGCGAACATAACCAACGAAAAAAGAATTAATGTCGCGAGCGACGATGCGAGTGGGACCCCGCTTCCAGGATAAAGCAACTCACGCAGTGCTTCCACGCCGTAGGTAAGCGGATTGATGCGCATCAGCAGCCGCAGCCAGCCGGAAGCGCCGGAGAGCGGAAATAGCGCGCCGGAAAGCAGCCAGAGCGGAATCAAAAAAAGATTGATGATTGCATGAAAGGCCTGAGTGGAATCCATCGGCCAAGCGATGGCAAACCCGAGCGCAGTGAGCGCGAAGGAAATTAGAAAAATCGTAACTGCCGCGAGCAGGAGAGTGCCAACTGAGAAATGCACTCCGACTAGCGGCGCGAAGATCAGAAAGATCAAGCCCTGGATAGTTGAGAGCGTCGTCCCGCCGAGAACCTTGCCCAGCACAATTGATGACCGCGAAACCGGCGCAACCAGGACGGAGAGCAGAAACCCTTCCTTGCGATCTTCAATGACAGACATCATCGTGAAGATCGAGGTGAAGAGCACGATCATGATGAGCGCGCCGGGATAAAAATACTGAAGATAATGTTGATCGCCTGTTGCGCCCGCGCGAAATGACGTGCCGAAACCCGAACCGATCACGATCCAGAAAAGAATTGGCGAGGCAATAACGCCAACCACGCGCGCCTTCTGCCGATAAAAGCGCACTACCTCACGGAGCCAGAGCGTGAACGCAGGCAAGAGCAACTCATCTTTTTTTTGAGAGGTGGAGCGGGGGATGGTTGTGGCGATTGAACTCATTCCTACTTCTTTCTTCGCGTTTCCGCGACCTCAGTCGCTTGGGTCTGTTCGCTCCAGAAGCGGTGCCCGGTGCGGCGGATGAACACGTCTTCAAGGCTGGGTTTGGAAATCGAAATTGCATCGATCTCGCCGGGAAATGCCTCCACGAGGGTTGCGACAAAGCGATGGGCCTGATCTTTTTCAATTCGCAGTTGGCCATCAACAAGATGAACTTCAATGTCGAAGCGCGCGCGAATTTTCTGGGCGAGCGGCTCCGGATCTTTGGTTTCGAGGACCATCACGTCGCCGCCGATTTCCTGCTTCAGTTCGGCTGGCGTGCCGAGCGCAACCAGTTTGCCTTCATTCAGAATTGCGAGCCGATCGCATTTTTCGGCTTCTTCCATCAAATGCGTGGTCACGAGCACGGTGACATGCTCTTCATCGCGCAGAATAGCCAAGTACTGCCAAAGATCGATGCGCGCTCCCGGGTCGAGTCCCGTCGTGGGTTCGTCGAGCAGGAGAACTCGCGGACCGTGCAGAAGACCCTTCGCGAGCTCCAGGCGCCGCTGCATTCCGCCGGAGAAAGTTTCAGCTTTGTCTCCGGCGCGATCGGCCAACCCCACTCGCTCGAGGATTTCATTAATTCGTGAGCGCAATGCCGATCCATGCAGACCGTAAAGATGACCCTGATGCTGCAAGTTCTCGGCTGCGGTCAGCTTCAGGTCAATGCTCTGGGCCTGAAAGACAACCCCGATTTCTCTTCGCAACTGGCTGGGGTCCTTTGCGGCATGGTGTCCGAGAATTACGGCCTGACCCGCGACCGGAACCATCAGCGTAGAAAGGATGCGGAACATTGTGGTTTTGCCGCTGCCGTTGGGACCGAGAAGGCCGAACAGTTCGGCCGGGCGCACGTCGAAGGAAACTCCGTTCAGCGCCGTTCGACCGTCATAACGATGAACAAGATCGCGCACCGCGATCACGGATGAAGTGGCGAGCTCTCGCTGGGAAACGGAAGTTACTAATGCGGAAGCAGACATGTTCGAGGTCAAAAACTATTCTACGACGAGATGAGGAGGGTTGCCGTGTAACGACTAAGCCGCAATCGCTTTTCCTTAAGCCGCAATCGCTTTTCCTTCGGGGTGTTCCTGCTTTTGCGCGACCGGCAGGTGCCGCCAAACCTGCAACGTCAAAACCACCGTGGTTGCAAGTAGTAAAGCGCCGACCGCGACATGCGCTACGGTGGCAACAACCATCGGGAACTCGGGCTGCGGTGCATCGGCTCCCCACACCACTTTAGTGAGAAAGGCCGCGAATCCGAGGCAGAGTTGGATGACCAGAATGAACAACAAGAGCACCGCGGGGCGGCGGATCGCTTCAATTCTGGGGAATTGCACCAGGGCGCGCACCGCTGTCCAGGTCAAGATCAGAGCGACTAGCACTGCATTTAAAACGTGCGGCCACCACGGCATTCCGCCATGGCGGAACATCGCGCCGAAGACCAGCTGCACATAAAGAATGAAGATTGAAACCAGACCTAACGTCACTAGACTCGGGTGACGTTCGTCGTCAATGGGTGGGGGCATTTCCTCAACCCACTTTCGCCCGGTGAAGATTGCAATAGCAACAGCAATACAGAAAAAAGTTTGCGCTACGGCGGCGTGTGCGGTAGAAACAGCAGGTGGCAGCAGGTGGCGCACGGTCATACCGCCGAGAATTGCCTGCACAACAATCGTTGCCAACGCTCCTATGGCCAATGCCTTCATCCAGCGGCGGCGGTCGGCAAACCACGTCCAGAGCGCGATTCCAACGGTTAAAAGAATAGTGAAGCCGGCAATGAGGCGATGACTGTGCTCGTAACGGATACCGCCGATCCATGGCGGTAGGCGAAACACATGGCCGTAAGAGGTCGGCCAATCCGGGACGGACAGACCAGCGTCGTTACTAGTAACCAGCGCGCCGGCGATAATCAGGATGAATGTGGCGAACGCGGTGAAGATTGCGAAACGATGAAACGCTGAATTGAATGCAGTTCGATCAGACTTCAAGTACTTCCTCCGAACGCGCCATTCTAGCAGAGACGGCCAGTCGAAAAGGGGTCTTCAAGTGTAACGGCGAATTGAGGAACTCTGACCTAAAACCTCCTATTTTGGGCAGATTCCCAAAGTAATATCGGAGAGCGATATTTATTCACTTCTTCGTTGACTCCTTCTCTGCAGGCATTTCATTCTGGTTACAACCCTACACTCGAGCAAGTTTTTCTCCACGGTGTTGGTAATCGGAATCACAGGAGACGAAGCAATGGGAATCGTACGCCAATTCGTTGTCGTCGCGGCTTGCGTTGCGCTATTTGTAGGCAGTGTTTACGCCGATGATAGTTCGGGCAGCCAGGCAGCTTTCAATTCCAGCTCGGCAGCCGCGCCCGCTGCAGAAGGGCCGGTAATGTTTGGCATAGGAGTGAAAACGTCGCTGCTCGGCGTGGGTGCGGAAGTCGCCGCGCGCGTCACGCACCGAACGAATGCTCGCGTGGGCTTCAACATCCTGGGCTACAGCCGCGACTTCAGCAAGGATGGGATCAACTACAACGGCCATCTCAGTTTCAGAAC
>DATIYR010000100.1:0-6156 GCA_035517535.1 Terriglobales bacterium | reverse complement strand
CAAAATAGCAGCGGAAGAAATTGCGGAAAGGCGAATGAAATCCCTACGATTCACGGCAACGATTTCATCACAGATTCGCGATTCGCAGCAAACGACTCGGCGAGCACGCAACCCGAGTAGCGATTCGGAAGCTCTGCCCGTTTACGACTCGATTTAGAATGTTCCCGTGGCGCTCGAAGAATACAAACGCAAGCGGAGGTTTTCAGATACGCCGGAGCCTCCTCCGAAGCTTGCAAAAAGCAAAGACCATCGCTTCGTGGTGCAGCGCCATCGTGCTACGCGTCTGCACTACGACTTTCGCCTCGAAATGGAAGGCGTGCTGAAGTCGTGGGCCGTGCCCAAGGGACCATCGCTCAATCCCGCTGATAAGCGGCTCGCCATGCAGGTCGAGGATCATCCGGTTTCGTATTTCGATTTCGAAGGCATCATTCCCGAGGGCAATTACGGCGCGGGCACCGTGATGGTTTGGGACGTCGGTACTTGGGAGCCGCTCTCGCCCGAGCCGGTTGACGGAAAGTATCTGGCGGGAACTGAAGCCGAAGCCGATGCCATGCTCAAGAAAGGCGACCTGAAGTTTCGCTTGCAAGGACAGCGACTAAAAGGTGACTTCGCATTAATTCACATCAAATCGCGCCGGCCCGGAAGCAAGGGTACCGAATGGCTGATGATCAAAAAGCACGACGAATTTATCGATAACAGCTGGGACATCGACGAATACGACACCTCCGTGCTGAGCGGCAAGACTATGGCTCAGATCGCCGGGGCCAAAGATGCCGCTGAGTGGGAGAGCAGCAAAAAAGCCTCGCGCGGGAGTTTGAAAGCCGCATGGCTTGCCGACACGCTCGAGAAGCTGGATAAAAAAGAGAAGCTGGATAAAAAAAAACGAAAAAACAACGGAAAAAAGCACACAACCACGAAGGATCCCAAAGTACACGAAGAAAAAAACGAAGACGATGACCAATCCTCTGCGATCGCAGTAACTTCGGTCGTCAGGGATTTGCATGGCGCCGTCAAGCGTGCCATGCCAAGCGCCATTACTCCAATGCTGGCTTCGATCGCCGAGGATCCATTCGACGATCCCAACTGGCTCTTCGAAATCAAGTGGGACGGCTATCGCGTGGTCTCGTTCATCGACAACGGAAAAGTTCGCCTGATCTCACGTAACCAGAATGACCTCGGCCCGCGCTATCCCGAACTGCAGGCGCTGCCGAAATTCGTGAACGCAAAAAATGCCATTCTTGACGGCGAAGTCGTCGTGCTCGATGAACAAGGCCGCTCCTCGTTCAGCCTGATGCAGCAACGCACCGGAATCCGCGCGCATGGCCGGCAGGCGGTGCCTCGATCCGAGTTGCCCATCCTTTATTACGTGTTCGATTTGATCTACCTCGACGGCTACGACCTGCGGCGAGTCGGGCTCGACGACCGCAAGCGCGTGCTGCGCGAAATTCTGAAGTCTGGCGACCTCGTCCGCTACTCCGATCATCACGCCGGCCAAGGCAAAGCATTATTCCAGGTTGCAAAGCAGAAAGGTCTCGAAGGAATTATCGCGAAGGAGTGCAACAGCTGTTACGAGGAGCGTCGCAGCCGCGAGTGGCTGAAAATCAAAATTACGCAGACCGTCGATTGCGTCATCGGCGGATATACCGAGCCCGAAGGCGCGCGGCAGTACTTCGGCTCCCTCGTACTCGGCCTATACAACGATAAGAAAGAACTAATCCACGTTGGGCACGCGGGGACCGGCTTCAACCATGCGGCGTTGAAACAAATTTCGGAAATATTGAAGAAAATTGAAGCTAAGAAAAATCCGTTCACCGGTTCCGTCGACGCGAAAAATGTGCACTGGGTCAAACCCGAGCGCGTCGCAGAAGTGAAGTTCGCCGAATGGACACACGAAACCAACGAAGGCGGACTCAAGCTGCGTGCACCGGTTTTTCTCGGTCTGCGGGAGGACAAAAACCCCGAGGACTGCACGTTCAAGGGGCAGATGGCGGAAGTCGGTTAGTGGTGGTTCGTGATTCGTGGTTCGTGCCTTGCAAGTAGTCGTGGATCGACGTTCTTCTACTCCCAACTGAGTACTCAACCACCTGTCAACCACCACAGTCTTATCATCTAGAACTAGGCACGAGTCACGAATCACGAGCCACTTTCTGGAGGTCCTGTGCAACACTCACCTCGATTCTTAAAAATCGTTAATGACGCGAAGTCGCGGGTAAAAGAAACCACGGCCGATGAGGTCAAGCAGAAGCTTGATCAGGGCGAAACATTCCTGCTCGTCGATGTGCGCGAGGAGAGCGAATACGCCAAAGATCATTTGCCCGGTGCGATTCATCTCGGCAAAGGCATAATCGAGCGCGACGTCGAGACCCGCGTGCCTGACCTCAATACCCCAATGGTCCTCTATTGCGGCGGAGGGTTTCGCTCAGCCATGGCAGCCGACAATCTGCAACGGATGGGCTACACGAACGTGATCTCGATGGACGGAGGCATCCGCGAGTGGCGGGAAAAGAAGTATCCGCTGACGCGGGAGTAATTTTTTCGCCGACGATTTTCAGCTGGAATTGTAGTGAATAGATTGTGGGGCCACGGGCGTCGCCGCCCGTCGTTTCCCGATCAGTGAATTACCGGACCCAACTGATCGGATTTCCTTTTCGCTCAACCGCCGAGTCTTCCCTTTTGGCAAATCACCAAGCTCAAGCGGACCAATCGCCACTCGCACCAGACGCAAAACCTCAATTCCGAGCCCACCCAGCATCCGCCGAATATGCCGATTCCTGCCTTCTTCCAGCACGAGTTCCAGCCAGGAATTCTTCTCGGAATGCCGCAGAATGCCGGCTCGTTTCACCGCCAAAGAGTCACCATCGATCGAGATTCCCTGCCTCAGGCGGACCAAGAGTTCATCGCAGGCAACCACCCCAACCTGCACGTGGTAGGTCTTCTCAACATGCGCTTCCGGAGAGGCAATCCGCGCACCCCACTCCGAATCGTTGGTCAGTAGCAGCAGGCCTTCGCTCGCCATGTCCAGCCGCCCGACCGGCGCAACCCAGTCCTTTTGCTCCGGCAGCAGCGAGTAAATCGTCTTCCGGCCCTTCTCATCGCTCGCGGTAGTCACAAAGCCGCGCGGCTTATTCAGCATGAGATAGACCTTCCGTGCCTCGGTGATTTGGTTTCCATCCACCTGAATCCGATCTTTGCCCGGCTGGACGGGCTTTTCCGGGTCGCACATCACCCTGCCGTTCAGCCGCACCCGCCGATTTCGGATTAAGTCGAACGCCTGAGAGCGCGAGCAAAAACCCAGTTTCGAGATCGCCCGCGCAAGGCCCGTCCGGCGCGGCATTTCACGATTTCCATTCATCGAATGTTCACCTAATCAGAGGCAGCGATTGGGGAGCACGATATAAAAAGAACAGGGCAGTCAAGAAATTTTTTCATTTCACCCCTTCCCAATGCATCACTCATGGTGCAATAATGCGTGGTCTCTGAATTGCAGCGCGTTTCTTCGTCAATATTAAAAATCTCTTGGGACTAGCTTCATGTGGCTTGAAAAACTCACTTCAGGCGTGCTCCGAGTACTAACTCCGCTCGGGCCGCGTTATCTCGAGCCGTCTTTCGCGCAACGGCTTTATCTTATCTGGATCTTCCGCCATTTCGAGACGCTCCCGGTAAAGGTGCTCAACTCTCGCCAGCGGCACATGATCGAATCGATGTGCGCCAACAACCAGTTTGTCGGCCTCGCTTTCGATGATGCGCCCGTACTCGGAACTCTCGAACAACGGCCGCCAGTACCGGTGATTGCATCTCTTCGCCGCCCGGGCGGTTCCGTGCGCGAGACGGTCGGGCCAATTACAGCCGAAGCTCAACGCTAGAGCTTCCGCCGAATTCCCGCGGTGACTCGCGCGTCCGCACCCCTCTGCTCTGATGCCGGGAAGCCTGTCGTTTGCGGCCATTCCTCCCCAGCTTCACGAAACCTTGGATTAAAACGTTTGATTGGCCGCAAGTATGTGATTTTGGCTATAGCCACAGGCAGCAACTTTGTGTAAGATTCGACGTTCGCCACGAGCACGCTTCCGTGGCTGTATCTGTTCCACCCCACTTCAAGGAGGGTCAGATGCAAGCTTCCACACCGTTCCTTCGCCTTTGCAAGAAGCACCTTTCGTTTTCGCTGCTGGCTACCCTTGCACTCGCGTTTCCCCTGATTCTGACTTCGCCTGCACCGCTTCTCGGGCAAGGTTACTTCGGCACCATCAGTGGGGTCCTCACCGATACCACCGGAGCCGTGGTGCAAGGCGCCAAAGTCACGCTGCTCGATGAGCAGAAGGGCTACAAGTTCACCACCACATCCGACAATCAGGGGCGTTATCTCTTCGCCTCCATTCCTCCGGGCCTGTACACGATCACCGCGGAGATGCCGGGATTCGAGAAAATTGAGCGCACTCACATCCGGCTGAACGTGAGTGAGAACCCCACTGCCAATTTGACGTTAAGGGTTGGGGCAGCCCAACAGAAGGTGGAAGTCACTGCTCAGGCTCAGACGATCTCGACCGAAGATGCTGTCACCGGCCAGGTAGTCGACCGCCGGTTGATTAATGACCTGCCGATTATCGACCGCGACGTCACCGAACTGACCTATCTCACGGCCGGCGTTACCGACATGGACGATCAGTGCCACAACTGCGGCTCGACCGACTTCGTTTCCAACGGCAGTCGCGGCGCCAGCGCCGACATTCTCATGGACGGCGCATCCGTCACGAACTTCGAGCCCAATGGCGGTGTCACCCAGGCTGTCTACATTCCGTCGCCCGAGGCCGTCGAAGAGTTCAAGGTTCAGCAGACCAACTTCAGCGCGGAGTATGGATTTTCGGGTGCGACCATCCTCAACATGATCACGCGCTCGGGGACGAACAAGTTTCACGGAAGCGCATACGACTTCATCCGCAATACCATCACCGATGCTAACGACTGGTTCAACGATCGCAACAACCAGCCGATCCCTCCAGTGCATCGGCACGATTTTGGTGGCACCCTCGGCGGACCGATCTTCAAGGACAAGACCTTCTTCTTCTTCGACTACGAAGGCCTGCGCGCCAGCTCCATGCAAACCTACTTCGCCGGCGTGCCCGATCAGGCCATGCGCAGCGGCGACTTCGGTGAAGTCTGCACATCGCAGGGCGGATCGTTCGACCCCACCGGAATGTGCGTCGATGGCTCAGGCAATCCTTTGGTCGCCGGGCAACTTTATGACCCGTACAGCGGATACAACGATCCCAACTTTGGCGGGCCGCATCGGCAGAGCATCATTCCATACAATAACGTCGGGACCTACATCAGTCCCGGTACCGCCGGGCTCCCGGTCCAACCTAATCCAGGCCTTCCAGCCCAGTACCAGCCAACTCCAGGAGTACCCGGAAACCTGATCGATCCCGTGGCTCAGAAGGTAATGAACTTGTTCCCCCTGCCGACGCCTGGGTTTGCCAATCCGTCCATTTACCGGAACTGGACCATCTCTGGGGCAACTCCGAGTTCAAACGACCAATTCGATCTGAAAATCGATCATCGTTTCAGCGAGAAGAACCTACTGAGTGCAAAGTACTCCGAGGACTGGAATTCCTCAGCTCCGTTCGACTGCTTCAAGAATGTGATCGATCCCTGCGGCAGCGGCTCGAACGAGAGCACGGCGCACGCGTTTGCCGTCAACGATACCTACACGTTTAACCCGACCACGCTACTGACTACAACTTTTGGGATCACGCGTGGCGCGATGCGGATTTTCGCCTACAACTCCAGCCACGGCTCCGATCCTCTCGGGACCCTAGGCTTTCCGGAATATTTGAAGTCGAATGGCTTCAACGGGGTTCCGGCGATGTTTATCAACGATTATGCGAATGCCGGCTTTCCCAACGCCGGGAATGACCCGTATGGCAATTACAAGCAGGGCCAAACCACCGGGCAGCTCTCGTTCGTCCTGAGTAAGGTACATGGGCCGCACGAATTGAAGTTCGGATTCGAAGGCCGTCTCCACCAGCAGAATTACATTCAGACCAACGCTCCACTGGGATATTTCCAATTCAACAATACGGGCAGCTCGCTTTGTCCGTTCGTGGACGACTTCACCGATTGCGGCGGCGATTCCATGGCCAGTTTCATGATGGGTCAGCTCGC
>DATIYR010000099.1:0-6054 GCA_035517535.1 Terriglobales bacterium | reverse complement strand
AGAAATCGCACCGGAATGCTGGCGCCGCGGCATTCCTGAATCAGCCGCTGCAATCGCAAATCATTTCGCTCTTTTGCGACACCCACCCATTCGAAGGCTCGCCCGCGGGCCTTCAGCGCCTCAGAAACGGAGTTGATGCCGTAAATCACATTCATCGGAACATCAGTGTAAATGTTTTTCTATTGCGTACTCGCTCCGCTCTTTGCAATCCATCGAGCGGAATGTAAACTTGAGCCGCCTCAAAATCCCACTCTTCGCGTTGTTTCCGGGAGGAAATTATGAAACCTGCAGCTCGCTGGTTATTGATCGCGTGTGCTGCACTTGTATTGCAGCAGCTTTGTGTCGCCCAGATGGGGATGGGAATGCGGCCGCCGGACATCACCGGAGTATTCAATCCCACAGTTGGATCTGGTTCCAGTTACGAGATGGTGAAAAAGGAAGGCGGCGAGAAGACCACCTTCGACATGGCAGTGGTGGATAAAGATTCCTCGGGCGGGTACTGGATCGAATATGGCTTCCAGTCGCCGCAAATGCACGGCACGGTTTACTCCAAGACCCTCCTCGTAAGACAGAAGGACGACATCGTGATCCAGCGCATGATCATGCAGATTCCGGGGCATCCGCCGATGGACATGAGCACGATGATGTCGATGAAAGGCATGCAGTCTGCGAAGGAGCGGGCAGATTTTCGCGCCGATGCCGAAAATCTTGGCACAGAATCAGTGACCACTCCCGCGGGAACTTTCGAATGCCAGCACTGGCGCAGCAAGAAAGACGGTAATGACATCTGGATCAGCGACAAGGTCTCTCCCTGGAAGCTGGTGAAAATGACCGGACCTAACAACTCGATGACGCTGGTTCGCGTCATCACCGATGCCAAAAGCCATATAACGGGAACGCCGGTCAGCATGGAAGAAATGATGAAGCAGCGGATGGGCCAGCAATAGGTCGAGGTCTGCCTGCCAGAACGAGTGCCGGTTGTTTATACTTTTCTTGGCAGGAGGAGAATTGTCGCTCTCAACCGTAATTGTGGATGACGAGCAGCTTGCCCGCGACGAGCTAGCCTATTTGCTCAAGAATATTGACGATGTGGATGTGGTTGCGCAGGGCAAGAATGGAGTTGAAGCGGTCACCCTGATTCGCGAACACAACCCCGACCTGGTGTTTTTGGATGTGCAGATGCCGGGGCTCGACGGCTTTGGCGTCATCAAAAAGCTGCTCGATAAGAAAATTCCCCTGCCCAAGATCGTCTTCTCTACTGCCTACGATCAATATGCGGTGCGGGCGTTCGAGGTGAACGCGGTCGATTATCTGCTGAAGCCGTTCGACCGCCAGCGGGTGGCGCAATCGGTTGAGCGGGCGCGATCGATGACGAGCTCGAGCAGCCCTTCGGACAAGATCGATACGCTCGTGCGCATGCTGGAGTCGCAGAAGCCGCAGACGTCAAAGATTCTGCTAAAAGCTGCGGGTCGGCTTTTCCTGGTGAACCAAAGAGATATCTGTTTTGCCTCGATTGAAGATGGCGTGATCACGGTGGTGACGAGCGGGCCGAGCGGAATGGAAGGTCAATCGAACTGCCGCACGCTCGAGGAATTGCTCGACAGCCTCGATCAGAACATGTTCTGGCGCGCGCACCGTTCCTACCTGGTGAACATAAATCGGATCAAAGAAGTAGTGCCGTGGTTCAAGAGTTCATATCAGCTGCGCATGGACGATAAGAAGCAAACCGAAATTCCGGTGAGCCGCGCACAAACCAAGCGGTTGCGGGAGTTGTTTGGTTTGTGAGCTTTTCGGTGAAAAAAAAGCGGCCGGGGAGGAGGGTCCGGCCGCGAGTCGAACAACGAACTACCTTCACATCGCCAACGCCTCAAGCGCGTTACGGTTCTTGATTACGAGGGTTGCGCCCTCGAGCTTGATCAAGTCCTTCTTCCGAAGTTCGCTGAGCAAACGCGTGACCGTCTCGCGCGAGGTGCCAATCCTCTGCGCCATTTCTTCGTGGGTGGCGGAGCCGTGAATGCGGACTTCCCGAGCCTGCGATTCCGTTGCTCCCCAGGAGAGCAGTAATCGCGCCAGCTTTCCGGAAGACGAGCGCGCCAGCACCAACTCATGAATCTCGCGATAGGCATACTGAAATTCGCGGCTCACGGCCAGTGCGGAGCGGAGTCCCAGTTCCCCGCTCCGCTCCATCAGCCGGAGCAGCCCTTCCCGGTCAACGAAATTAACCAGACAAGGCTCCAACGTCTCGGCGGTGATCTCATAAGCTTCGCCGGAGATCACCGCACTTAATCCCATCACTTCTCCAGGCGCGACCATTTTCAGCACCAGAACTTTTCCTTCTTTTGACGTGGTGGATAACTTCACCTTGCCGGAACAGAGCACGTAAGCGCCGCGCGGCATTTGGCCTTCGACAAAAAGAATTGCTCCGCCTGGGTAGGTCGAGAGGTGGCTGGATGCGCTGAATGATCGCAGCAGGTCGCCCGAAAGTTGACAGAACCAGCCTTCTTTCCTGAGCGGACAAGTGGTGCAGTTCTCGACAATCGGTAGCCCATATGGCGTATTCATGTCCTCCCCTTTCGGACGCATGGTTTCGGTGGCGGAACTGAAATCGGTTGCGGCGATCAATTTCAGCCCGCTGCGCGTTTTTCGCAGGTCTCTAACCAATAGCCGGCCGTCTTCTGTTCCGGCCAGCAGTTCAGCCGCAACTGCACGCGCACCAAGATTGGGGGACCGCATCGCCTCGACCAGTTCCCAGCCGGCGGCGGTCTCGCCGGATTTATGCCAATCGAGGGCGCAGTAGAAAAGGAAAAGCGGATCAACTTTAGTGGCTGGTGATTTTTCTTCCTGCCGTTTGCGTGCGGCGGTTTTGGCCGTAAGAAAGTTTGGCGTCGAAACCGACCGGCACGGCTTTTTGGCAGGGATCCTGCCGAGCGCGCTTACGGGTATCCGCGCACGATTGCTCGCGGAAAGCCCCAACGCTCCCCGAAGTAGCATGTCGTACTCCCCAATAACTTGGGAAGCAGAGACGCACGTGTGATACCAGAAGGGAATAGCTTCGTAAGTATCCAAGGTTAGAAGAGATAGTTGAATTGGGGCCTTTACGCGAGGCCAGCTAGTGACGAGCTAACGGCAGTGTTGCCGAAAATTCGGCAGAAAAGCCGAAAAAAAAGACAATCTGACCTGCGGCTTCCGTTTGGTTTCGCAGCCTAACAGCCGTATTCTTCCTTCCGAATTGCGAGGCGCTGGATCTTCGATTGAAGCGTTGTGCGCTTCATGCCCAGGCGGGCAGCGGCGCCATTTGAGCCGGCGATTACGCCGCCAGATTGGCGCAGCATCTGTACGATGTACTCCCTTTCCAATTCTTCCAGCGTCGCATATGCAGGCGCCGCAACTGTCCTCGAAGCTCTCTGTTGTCCTGGAGGCGAATCCGTGGGCGGGAACAGCTCACCGATGGGCACGCGCAAGCTCGTTCCTTCAGTGAGAATCACTGAGCGTTCTATGAAGTTTTCAAGCTCGCGAATATTTCCCGGCCAATGCCAGTGCTCCAGGGCGCGCATAGCATCCTCGGGAACGTTCTCAATCTGCTTGTTCGTGCGACGAGAGAATTTCTGCACGAAATGGTTAACCAGCAGCGGGATGTCTCCCGGCCGCTCACGCACCGCCGGCAGCCGGATAGGGAAGACGTGGAGCCGGTAGAACAGATCGGCGCGAAATTCATGTTCAGCCACAGCTTTCGACAAATCGCGGTTGGTCGCCGCCAGGAGCCTGACGTTCACTCGAATGGTGCGCGTTCCGCCCAGCCGTTCGAATTCGTGGTCTTGCAGCACGCGCAGCAGCTTGGGCTGCAGCTCCACCGGAATTTCCCCCACTTCGTCCAGGAAAAGTGTGCCTTTGTCCGCGAGCTCCAGCCGGCCGATCTTCTGGCTGATAGCGCCTGTAAAGGCACCTTTTTCGTGCCCGAAGAGCTCGCTTTCAAGCAGTCCAGTGGGAATAGCCGCGCAATTGATTTTGACGAATGTAGAACTGGTGCGATTGCTCAACTTGTGAATCGCGCGGGCGATCAGTTCCTTGCCGGTCCCGGTTTCGCCCAGGATCAAGACTGTGGCTTCGCTTGGGGCGACGGTTTTCACCTGCTCCAAAACCCGGGTCAGCGATGGACTTTGGCCGACAATCTCCTCGAAGTTCAGAGTGTCCCGGAGTTCCTGCTCCAGATAACGCTTCTCCTTCGTCAATTTATCTTTTAGAGATGAGACTTCCTGGTAAGCGCGCGAGTTATCGAGTGCGACTGCTACTTGCGAGGCCAATTGCTTTAACAGCTCGACATCAGCTTTTGCGAACGCATCGGTTTTTACGCTTGCGACCCCTAAAGTTCCCAGTGCCTGGCCGCGGCTGATGAGCGGAACACAAAGGACTGAACGAATCCCTTCGGCGAGCATTTTGCGTGCAAAATCGGAACCAATTTGCTCCAGCTCCGCCTGCCCGAAGGTTTTCGTTTCGCGGTCACGGAAAGCAAGGCCCGTCGGGCATTCCGATACCGGAACAGCAGTCTCTGCTGTAATCACGCCGTGGCCCTCCGGGAACTCCAGGGCTTGAATGCGCATCACGTCCCCCGCCTTGTCGTACAGCGCCACATGCACATAATCCTGCGGCATCAGCCTGCGCAGAGAAGCCGCGATGCCCTGGAACAATTTCTTTGGATCCAAATTTGAAGTAAGAGTACGGCTGACGTCCAACAAACTGTTCAGGCGTTCTTTTTCTACCTGCACGCCTGCGCGCGCCTGCGCGTTCTCTATAAAAAAGGTAAGCGCACCTGCCAGATGTTTTAATAACTCAAGATCGTGTTCCGCAAAGGCGTTTTCATGCCGGCTGCCAAGATAGAAAACGCCGGCCAATCCGCTGGGTGACCGCATCGGTACAACGCACCACGTCACAAGTCCGGCATCGAGCGGTATTTGCAGGTGCGGAAAGCGCGCGAGGTATTTCTCGATTTCCTTGCGGCGCACAATGTGCCCGTCCATGGCGCATGCCAGCACTTCCGCCGTAAGCGTGTTCTGGACCTTGAGACTCGGCGGCTGCATGCGAAGCCGAAAATCCTCAGGCTCAGCGGCATAAACATCGAAACTCTGGCGCTCTTTGTTGCAGACGGTGATGAAACTCGCGTCGTGAGGAATGGCGCGATGCAGGGATCTGGAGATGGCGGGGAACATTTCACGAAAATCGAGCGGCGAGGCGGCCAAAGCGCTTTGAATTTCTACGACCGTCTCCAACTGTTCGCGCTCCCGCCGAAGATGTACGTAATCGGCCAGGCTCCGTTGAGACAACTGGATCCGAGTCGCATCCAGCTCTTGTAATTGTTGTTCCTCTTCAGTTGCAGCCGCTTTAAAAAGAGCGATGGCCAAAGGCAGAGAATTTTCCAGCGCCAACGCAGCTAAACCGGCAAGGCGTTCCAGGAAGTGCACGACGTCAGCGTCACAGTGGACGGTTTCACTGCTGCCGAAACATAAGGTTCCTAACTGCTGGCGAGCCGTGGTCATCGGCAGAACAATGAGCGAACGGTAGCCATGGCCCTTGTACAACTCCACTATTGGCTGGAACCGGCTTTCAAGCTGAAGGTCGGAAATAACCAGCGATTGCTGTTGGGACCACACCCAACCGGCTGGCGACTCTTCCACGGTGAACTCAACCGGAGTGGATGCGCGTAATCCCTGGTCAAGCATGTATATACGCATGACATCGGCGTCATTGTCGCGCAAAGCATAGTTCACGAAATTGAAATCAAATAGCTCGCGCAGAAGACGGGACAGTTCTTGGAGAAGATCCGGGAAACCGCGCCGGACGGCGACTTCGGCAGCGTGAAGAAGAACTTTGTATCGGCGAGAGAACTCGTCGACGTCAGAAAGGTGGCCAGGATTTAAATGGCGCCCAGGAGCCTGTTGCATCGTCCATCCACTCCCCCTCGATGCAACCGTTCATACTGCTAGTGACGCGGATAATAACCCGCGCAGGGCCAGAGGTCAATGGTTATAAGATTTCGGTGATATACTTCTTTCGAAGGAC